>NZ_JBWKZB010000026.1:0-92538 GCF_059424105.1 Pseudomonas sp. GW456-E7
CTACCGGTCGCCGGTAGCTATGGAGAAACTGGCGGCATGAAACCGTAACTGGTGTCCAAAATTAGTTGACCAGTTCAGACCGCCACCTGGAGACGCTGCTCAATGCGTCCATGTCGACGTTGGAAAGACGACGGCGAGGGCAAAAGAACCTTGATCCTGTCGCCTCCGAGCGTTTGGACCGAATTGCTACGGTCAGTCACTTGGCCGAGGAGATATTTGAGACACCAGTGACTGCCACAGATTGGATGTCGACACCGAACACAGCGCTCGGTGGGGATGCACCGATCATGCTCTGCGAAACGGAGCTAGGAGGCAAACAAGTTCGCCGTGTCCTTCAATCCCTTGAGTGGGGAGGCCCAGCCTGATGAGGGGCTGGCGCGGCACACACTCACAGCGAGCTTATGTCTTTCACGACTGACCGGAAATGGCCGTTAGCACAGGCCAAGCAAAAAGGTGGCGATCCGTGATCGCAGGACACAATGCTGTAAAGAATACGGCGCGAGCGGCTTCCCTATGGGCAGTGTTTTGTCGTTGTCTGGCGTCTAGTATGCTTCCCTGGTGGTTAATCATGACCACGGGAGGTAAGTGATGAGGATTAAAGAAAAGAGAGAAGTCGAGATCGTCAGCGACATCCTGTGCGATGTCTGCCTCGATAGTACCCGCGTCAGGGGTAATGGCCTTCAATATGCCTTATTGCAGGCTCAGTGGGGATATGGCTCGGCTCACGATGGCGAGCGCTATGAGATACACCTGTGTGAGCACTGTTTTTTCCAGACCATCGCTAGCCTCAAGCAAGAACGGCGTATCCGAACGATGTTCAGTGAAAATGACAAGGGTAAACTCACTGACAATTTCGGCATGGTTGCGACAGACGATTTTTTTAACGACGGCGGAAGCTCGACAGAGAAACCGTGAACGAGACAAAAGCTCACTGACCGATCAGGGCACTAACGACTGGCTCCTTTTGGCTGGGGATTCAACCGGTCGATGCAACACAACTAAATTCTGTGTAACGCAGAGGGAGTGTTACAGATACAGCCAGTTTCAAATTAGCGATTAACAGAGTCGAATGTAAAAGTCTGGGTCGATGAGGAGTTTCTCGGCGAATACGAGAAAGATGTTTTGCTATTGGGGGAGGGAGATATTTTTATTGCGTATAGGGCCTTAAATGCGAAAAAAGGTTGAATTTGAACCTGTCCTGCACTCTGGAAAAGTTGTCTATTCGCAAGGGCCTAAGGTCAAGCAAAAGGGTAACTATACCCGTTTCATTTATCCCGACGGCAATATAGTGGCTGACGGAAGTACCAAACCTAGCTTCGAAAAGTTGCAGACCATTCGGCTGGGGCGCAAGCCATGAGTGCCCGAACGTTGTCCTTGCTGACTGTCAGGCTGGGCCTTGCACTAGCCCTGACGGGGTGCAGCTCGCGCTACGAACTGACGCCGCCGCCCGGCAGCCCACAAGTGACCGTGGCGATCCAGGCGCCCGAGGGCGCCTCGGTCAAGGCCATCGAGGCGGAGTACCTGTCCGATCATTGCTTCCCGCCGCAGCGCGGTCCGCTCAATAGCTACGGCTCCGAAGTACTCAAGGTAAAGCCCGAGCGCCAGGGCGATAGCGACATCTATCAGGCTCGGCTGGACGTGGATGGCGGCAGTATCTGCCACTGGCGGCTGGTGTACTTCAAGGTAGGCGTCAAGTACTGGCGGGCGGGCAAGCTCGATCTGACCGGCACGGTGCGCCAGGACGTCACGGCTACCTTCCACGTTGACCGCAAGATCGACAGCGATGAAAAGCTGTCCGAGGCCGAGCGCACTGGCAAGGACGTGCTGCTACGCCCATCTACTACCCCTACGTAAACGGTGTGGGCTCGGGCAGCGCGGTGATCGAGTTCGTCGACAGCGGCGCAACCTATGCCCGAGCGCCGACGGCCGAACACTTAGTGTTTACCTGATGATGGCGCGGCCGGAGAAGGTCGATGCGACCTTCCTGACCAAGGTGCTGACCCGCGAGCAACCCTCTCGTCCTGATGTAGCACCGGGCCTCTGGCAAGGTTTGTCGCCAGGTCTTTGGGCTTTCTACGCACAACACCTGGCAACACACCCCGACTGGCGTATCGAAACCAAGCCCACCCTGGTGGCACAAGCCCGACAGGTATTGCTAGGGCAACTGGGGCGGCGCAACGGCGTGGCCAGCCTTTACCAGCAGGTGATCGATCAGGCGAGCAACAACTACGCCGACCTGACACTGATGGACATGGTCGGCGAAACTTATGCCTCGATGCTGTTCGATACGCCCAATAGCGTACCCGGCATGTTCACCCGCCAGGCCTGGGAAGGGCAGGTGAGCAAGGTGATCGAGGAGATGGCGGAGACGCGCCGGGAGGAGATTGACTGGGTGCAGAGCGACCAGCACAGCACCATCGACAGCGAACTGACGCCTGAGGTGCTCAAGGCCCAACTCGTGTGCGTCTGAAGTTGCAGCAGGTCAACAACGCCCCCAATCCCCGGGCAAGCACTCACCTGTGCCGCCACCTCAGCGTAACAGGCTGCTCATTCCGTTCATCGGACTGGTGCTGCTGCTCATTACGCTGCTAGCGGCCGGAAGCTATTGGTGGTTGAAAAAACACAGAGTGGCCGATGCTCCGCTGACGTCGTTAATGGGTCCAAGCGAATCGATTCGGTTGGATGAGCATCTATCGTTTGCGCCTGGCAGCGCCGACCTCAGGCCGGAGGCCACTAGGGTTCTGGTCAGCGCGCTGGCCCAACTTACCCCTAGGACCGACTGACTGGTGGTCATCACAGGGCATTCGGACAGTTCCGGGGATGACCAACAGAATCTGGAGTTGTCTCGCGCTCGGGCGGTGGCGGTCAAAGACTGGATACAGCAAACTCTGCCCAATAGCTGCTTCGTTGTACGCGGAGCCGGTGCTACTCAGCCCATTGCCGGAAACAGTACAGGGGAAGAGCGCGCCGCGAATCGTCGGGTAGATATCCAACTGGTCCAGCGCGTAGACAGAAAGGACCAGATGATGTCACCACTCGATTGACCGATACGCTATGCAGCACATCCTGAACTCTTCAAGGAACTGTTGATTCAGGAGGCTGACAGATACTTGTAATTGTATTTTGGGGAGGGAGCGGAGAGAACAAGTAATTGTTGCTTTGGCTTAGATGCTCGAAGCTCCCAGTTTCACCCAGCCACTCGCCAATGGTAAATAGGCTTACCAGTACAGTTTACTTGGCCTTCGAGATGAAGCTTATTATAAGTACTGTTGCGACAAGCTCGATCGCTGCGACAGCCGTTAAGCCTAGGGTGTACTGCCCCGTATTACTCTTGAAGTAAGCAAGCAGTTGTGGGGAAAAATACCCGGCAAGGTTTGCAGCAGAGTTAATGAATGCGATGCCTACAACCAGTGCGCCGGCTGAAAGATAGCGGCTTGGAATCTGCCAGTAGATTGGTAGCGATCCCATGGTTCCGGCTGAGGCTATGGACAACGATATAACCACGCCGGCTGCACTTCCTTGCTCTAGAAAGTGAGCTGTTAGTAATAAGCCAAAGGCGCCGAGTGCAGTAGTCATCGCGATGTTCCATTTTACTCCACATCCACGATCAGAAAAGTAACCACCCCCAACCATGCCAAGCCAACCCCAGGCATAGACTCCCGCCATGACCCAACCCAGTGTTCTGACGTCAGTTACTCCGACTTCACGCACAATGCTAGGGCCGTAGTAAACGAGTGTTGTATTGCTCGCAACGATGCAAAATAGAATCAACGTCAAAATCCAAAATCTGGCGTTGGCTATCGATGCGAAGAAGCGGTGCTCACGAGGTCCAAAATTCTGGGTTTCCTCTGCCAACTCAGTTTCGATGTGAGCTTTCTGTCTGGCGTTCAACCATCGAGCTTTCGAAGGTGAGTCGCAAAGGATAAAGTAAGCTGCGATGCCTGCCATGACAGACGGAAAGCCTTCAACGATAAAGAGCCACTGCCAACCCGAAAGTCCACCAGTGCCATTCAATGTCTCCATCAAATAGGCTGCGATTGGACTGCCGAACATAAGGGAAAGCGCGGAAGCTGACATGAACACTCCTAGCGCTTTACCGCGACGATGCGCCGGCAGCCAATAAGTTAAATAAAGAATTACTCCTGGCTGCAGGCCCGCTTCAAATACTCCCATCAAAAAACGGAGAATATAGAATTCCAGCGGAGAAGTCACCCAAGCCATAAGCACACATATAGCGCCCCAGCCGATGGTGATTCGCATTATGGTTTTTTTGGCCCCAATCTTCTGTAACAAAAGATTGCTTGGTACTTCGAATAGGAAATAGCCGATGAAAAAAATCCCGGCACCCACCCCATAAATAGTATCGGACCACTGTAAATCACTTATCATCGTCAGCTTTGCGAAGCTCACACTTACTCGGTCGATCCAAGCAAGAAACCAAACAAACATTAAAAATGGTATCAATCGCCAGATTACCCGGCTGAACGTACGGTCCCGCTCGGCAATTGTGCTTGTTTGCAATTCTAACTGGGAAGATGAGATTCTAGAGTTCATTCAGTATTCCTCAATCCGTAGAGGCGTGAATTCCAAAAAGTCGAGCCGGGCACGGCAACCATGAAAGCCCAGTGTCAACCATATGAAAACTTCAATTTATGCCCTATTGGTAAGTCTGGCGACGCTGGCTGTCCTAAGGCGTGCTTGGTGCGGAATTAATTATTTAATCCATTAGAAATTTAGAGGCACCACCTGATTTTCTGTTTGTAAATTATAAATATCATTGAGAATTGTCTCAAAAATTGGACGAGCTCAGCGAAAGGGAAAAAGTCCACATCTTCGGCGCGTAAATGCGTCGCCAATCGACCACTTACCTTAATCAGCTGGCGCTCATCATTCTGATCGAATCACCTTTGCCGAGCTGGCCGAGAATGTCGACAGAGAACGGTAAAGTAAATAGGCAATGCCTTCAATGGCCGTATTGGGCCTTCAGCTCTTGAGGTGCAATATCTCAACCACCGCAAAGGCGGCTAGGACTTCACTCGCTTACCTTTCGCTCCTCTGTTCGCCCGGTCCATCTAACGAGTTGACGTGGCAACAGCTGTTCTCTGTCGAGGAATAATGAGACGGAAGGTCCATAAAATGGACAAAAACGACCAATTTCTGAAGCTTTTTTATGCCGCTTTTGACCCGAAAAATGACAAAAATGACATTTTTAAATGACCAATTTTTTCTGAAAAATTCATGAAAATTAAGGGGGTAGATTAATCCAAACTTTCGGAAAATTGCCCTATCCCCCCTACTTTTGTACTCATTCCACAATTACTGGGTCAGCCAAGACTCAACGGTCGCGGAGCCGTGTTCTGCTTTCCATTCTTTCAACGTTTTGTGATTGCCGCCTTTGGTTTCGACGACTTCGCCGGTATGAGGATTCTTGTAAACCTTCACTTGGCGTGGCTTACGGGTGCCAACCTTGGAATCGACGGCGGAAGCGCGACGGCTCGATTGAGGATCTAGCAGGTTGATCACGTTTGGTAGGCTGTAGCCGTACTCGGCCAGCAGTGCACGCAGTTTGGTCTCGAACTCGATTTCTTTCTTGAGGCCTACGTCACCTTTCAGGGCTTCCAGTGCTTGGAGTTGTTCAGCCAAATGCTTTTCAAGCTGACGAAATTCTGCGAGTTTTGACATGTTAATTCTCTATGTTGTTAGTCAACTAACAATACACCAAAAACTACAATTTGAATCTAGGGTCAGGGAGCCCCACGTATGCGAGTCCAGTATCGCGGCCATGTTTGTTCACCCACCAGCGATGTATTGAGGTAAACATCAATCTAATCGACCAGCGCAATGATGCGGGCGACAAGGCGCGTATCTACAGGAAGCATTCATGTCAGCCGCCAAGATTAAGAGATTTAAAGATAGGGAAGGATGAGCCAATAGCAGACGTTGAAAGCTCAGTGCGCACCAACCTGAAATGACATCGCGGTTTAGCATTGATGCCCAGAGACTTTCACTTAGATGGATGCTGGTGGTCACAAGCAGTAAGCTCCCCAACGATCGGCAGCGCAGCATCAATGAGATATTCTTCGGAATCTCGTTCGGCTACGTCGATCAAGCTGCAGCGGCCAATGACCTAGTGGTCGGTCGTATTCCGGTTTCGGGTACCGATACTTGCTTGTAAGCTCCTGAATACCACTTTGTAAATAGGAAAACCTTATGACTATGCCTCACGAGCGTACTAGGGCGGTGATTGCCGCCGGAGTGTTTTTGCGAGAAATTTCGCAAGACAGCACTCTGAACTCTGAGTTGCGTGATATGGCAGATCAAATACTTCGCCACTACCCCAGCAGGAGCGAGGTTTTGATGCAAGGACAATTCGAAGCAGGCTATCCGGAGACATTTGGGGTGTCGCCATTCTTCAGCCCAAGCGCAAGGCTGAAATAGCTACCTAGACGTCTTTCACGAGCCTTCGAAAATGAACATTCGTGGGCGTGAGTGTCGGTTGATGACTATAGGCAATAAGGGCAGATTCCGGCCGATTCCGTTGAAAAAGTCGGCTTCGGTTTCCACGGCAGAAAAGTACGCACCTGAGATTGAAATCTGAGTTTTTGGTAGAAGGTTCAGGACTCAGATTTCACGTAGCAGCGTGCAAAAGAGGTGTTTTCACCCATCAATGTTCGAGCGTTTTGGGAAAACCGACTTTTTCAACAGAATCGGCCGACTGCTGCCCGTCACGAAGGGCAACAACCGACCCACTGCAACGGCAATCAACCACGAATCAAAAGTAATACCCAATATTGATATTGGTCCGGTAGTACCACTGATTACTGCCGACCGAACTTGTATTGGTAAACCCTGTACCGTTTTCCGCGCCGCCATAGGGGTTGGCGTTTTTCGCCCAGGTCAGATCGACCCACGCCATGATCGGCATCGCCAGGAACTGTGCGCCCACGGTGTACATTTGCGAGTCGTCCCAACTGCTCTCGTCCTTCATCATGCGGCTGTAGTCGTTGTACAGCTTGATTTTCTTCAAGGGTCCCAGTTTCGGCGTAGGGATGTCGTAGCTGACGTTCAGCGAAGCGATGGTGGCTTTGGCGGCAATCAGGTAAGCGGACGTCAGCCCGTTGCTGCCCATCAGAATTGAATTGTCACTGATGCCGGCCGGGTTTTTCGGGTCGTACTCGTAGCGAATGCCCTGGGTGCTGACGGTCCACTGGCCGGCGTTGATGATGGCGTGGACCCCGCCGGCCCAATAGTCGCCGTCGTCCTTGGTGGTGGCGTTATAGAGCTGGGCGGTGGCCAGCGATGCGCCGATTTCGGTTTTCCAGCCATCGTTGACAAAGGTCCGCGCGACGCGGGCGTTGAGCTGGTTGTGCTTCTCGTTATCCTGGCGCGACTGGGTGAAGGGAATGGCATTGTCCTTGAGGTCTGCGTAGCGCCCGACTTCCGGCGAGTAGCGAATGTCGGACGGCAACATGCGCGGGAAGTAGCCCAGTTGCAGGTCCCAGTCCTTGTCCTTGTAGCTGTATTTCAAACCGGTACCGGCGCTGACGCCGTAACCCATGAAGAAGGGCAGGTGATAGCTCCAGCCAAATTGCGGGTAGGGTTCCAGCCCGAACGGTTTGAACGGCGCACCCACTTGCAGATTGGAATTGCTGTTCAGGCGATAGCCAACGAAGCCGCGATCGATAGAGCGTTTACCGTCGTCCTGGAACCAGTAGCCGACATCACTGTAGAGGTTCTTGTAAGTCGCTTGCACATCGATACGGAAGGTGTCAAACAGAAACCGGCCGTTGTTTTCAGTGGTGTCCCAGTGCTCGTCGCGGTAATTGGTGCGCAAGGCGCCGCCAATGTCCAGGCTGCTTTGGCCGTCTTCGCTACGCCAGGCGATATGCGGAAACGGCTTCTTGCCGGTGGTCGAAGTCACGGGGGCGGCAGGACCGGGTTCGCCTGCGAAGCTGAGGCAACTGCTCATCATCAGTCCCAGACCTATAACGTAATTCTTCATGCTGACTTCCCCTGCGATGTTGAGCGCTACAAAGTGATCGGCAACACTTTCCCGCTTGCCTTGGAAGGGGCAACAAAAGGAAGGCCTCATGTGTTGCTGTTATGCAGTGCGATTTTGTTTTGATTGTTTCGTAGGTAATACGGCGTCTGACCTATGTATCTGATAGGGATAGAGCAGAAAACATGCCAGTCCGCACTTGCGCTGCTGGTCGGTAATAAATCCAGTAAAAACAATTGTTTA
Organism: Pseudomonas sp. GW456-E7; assembly: GCF_059424105.1. NCBI lineage: Bacteria > Pseudomonadati > Pseudomonadota > Gammaproteobacteria > Pseudomonadales > Pseudomonadaceae > Pseudomonas > Pseudomonas sp. GW456-E7. The sequence goes on from NZ_JBWKZB010000026.1 coordinate 8,243, forward strand.
TATGGGAAACGCATTTTTGCGTATAGCCTGCGAAACAGGGCAGTCAGGGGGTAACGAAACTGCACATTATCTGTGCGGCCTTACTTCACGCGCATAAAAAAGGCCGACTAATAAGTCGGCCTGTTTAATGGATGAAATAGAGCAAAGTGTCACAGATCGAGTACCAAACGCCGACTCTTGCATCCCGATACACATACCATCATGGATTTATTCGCGGCACGTTCGGCTTTTGTCAGCACCCCGTCACGATGGTCTATATCACCTTCCAGGACGCGTGTTTCGCACGAACCGCACACACCCTCGCGACAGCTGTGCTCAATGTCACACCCCGCCTCAAGCAGCACATCGAGCAAGCTCAGTCCCGGCTCGATGGACATTGTCTTGCCGGACTTTTTCAACTCGACGATGTAACTGCTCTGCGCGTCTTCGGACGGCGGCAGTTCAGCCGCGGCAAAACGTTCGATATGCGCATGGGGATAGCCGAGGCCTTCGCAGGTGCTTTCGAAGGCATCGAGCATCGGCGTCGGACCGCAGCAATAAAAGTGCGTATCGTCGGGCTGGCCGGCCAGATAGGTGCTCAGGTCCGGCGGCATACCTTTTTCGTCGTTGAAGTGGTAGACGACTTTGGCGCTCAGGCCGCTGAGTTCTTCCACCAGCGCGGCTTCCTGACGCGAACGGGCGCAATAGATCAACTCGGCGGATTTTCCCTGTGCCAGCAGTTGGCGGAACATGCAATAGATCGGCGTGATGCCGATACCGCCGGCCACCAGCACGCTGTGCCTGGCGCTAAGGTCGAGCTGGAAATTGTTGCGCGGCGACGAGATCGGCAGTTGCATGCCGACCCGCAATTGCCCGTGCACATATTCCGATCCGCCACGGCTGTTGCGATCACGCAGGATGCCGACCACATAGCGGTCACGATCGCTCGGCGAGTTGAGCAGCGAGTAGCTGCGTACCTGGCCGTTGGGCAGATGCAGATCGATATGCGAGCCGGCCTCGAACGGGGCGAACACGGTGTCGCCATAGGGCCGTAACTCGACGCTGATGATGCCTTCGGCTTCGTAGCGCAAGGTGTGCACGAGCGCGGTGATGGGGGAGGAATGGGACATCGGTCACCTCTTTTCGACAGTTCGCAAATCGACACACACGTCGGCCTGAACAGGATGCACGATCAGGTTCATGACAACTGCTTCGCGTCGATCAGCTCCAGTTGGGCCTTGGCTGCGTTTTTCAGGTAGCGACGCAGGCGCACCACACCGAGGTCATGCTGGTAGAGGTTTTCCCGCTGGTTGGCGTCAGGTTCCATGAATTCGAGCAGCACCCGATCCTGTTCCAGCACTGCCCAGTGACGGGCTTCCAGACGGTTCTTGTAGAGGAAGCGCCAGGTGTCGCGCTGCCAGCCGATCAGTGGCCGGCAACGCCAGTGAAACACGGCCGACAGGGAAGTGCTGCTCGGCGTGTAGCTGCCGATGATGGTGAAGTTGCCGCCCGGGCCGCCGGTTTTCGGATAGGGGATTTCCAGGCGTAGCCAGTGGCAGCTGTCGTCCATGAATTCGGTCCAGTCGAAGTTCACCCCGCGCTGGCCTTCCTTCTCGAAGAAGAAACCTTTGTCGGTGTCGCGGGTGACGAACTTGGCGGTAGCTTCGCCTTCGCTCATGGAGTGCGACATCTTGTGCAGGTAGGTGCCGTGCATTGGGTCCATGACATTGTCGATGACGTAGCGGTAGTCGCCTTTCCACTCGGCGTAGCAAACGAAGCTGCTCCACTCAGGCGACGTCAGTTGCTCGGGCAGCACCAGTTCCGGTGGATTTTCAACGTGCGGTTCGGCAGCGTTGTAGAGAAAGATCGCGCCGGCGGCTTCACGGGTGTGGAACATCCGGGTCGGGCGGCTGCCTTCGAGTTTGCAACCGGGGCTGCCGGGAACCTTGGTGACCGTTCCGTCGCAGCGCACTTCGACGCCGTGATAAGGGCATTGCAGACGATCGCCCAATACCGGGCCCTGGGATAGCGGCGCGCCGCGATGAGGACAATGATCTTCCAGGGCATGCACGCTGCCGTCATTGTCACGCCACAAGGCAATCTTGTAGCCCAGTCGACGGATCGACACCGGCTTCTCGCCCAGTTGGTCACTAGGCAGGACTGGGAACCAAAAGTTCTTCAAGCCATTTGCCAGGAGGTTTTCTACAGGATCGACGGTTGTGTTCATGTTCATTTCTTATTTACCTCCGGCGGGTCATTCGCCCAGCCGAGCCATCAGGGTTTTATAAGCGTCTGGTGTCCACTCACCGGTGGTCAGCGGGCAGGGCGGCCCGACCAGGTTCAGGTGCGCGAGCAACTCGGGCAACTCGGTGACGCCATTGCCAAAGGCGCGCTCGATGGAGTCGCCGAGCAAATCCTCGAACTGGGTGTTGGGGCGTTTACGGGCCTGATGAGGCTCCAGGTAGGGTTCGTTTTTTCTCATCTCATTGACCTCCATTGCGTACCCGTTCGCGGATCATTTCGCGCACGGGAATAAAGTCGTATGTCGGGAACACTTCAGTGCTGAACACACCCCAGGCCGAGCGTTCGAGCTCGACGTTGAGGGTCGGCAGCAGGCTGGGTGGCAAGCGCAGGGTGCCGATCTGGCCCAGGCCCATGGCCACGGTCCAGGACACCACTTCGACGCCCTGCGGGGGAAACCGCTCCCACCAATCCTGCTGCTTCATGTGCCGCTGAATATCTCCCAGGTTCTTCGATTGGTCGTGCTTGAGCAGTACGGTGACCAGCAAGGATTCGCTCATGCTCAAGCCACGTTCGGCATGGGCACGGCCCAGGCGTCATAGCCGTAGACCCAGTCGGCGTTGCCGCCATCCTTGAGCCATTGATTGCCGCGCGAACCGATCTGGATCTGACTGGTGCGCTGCAACCGAGCCTGCTCATAAGCCTGCAGGGCATCGGCAATCTCGGCAGTCCGGGTCAGGTCTTGCAGCTGACGTGCAAGCACCACGGCGTCCTCGATCGCCTGGCCAGCGCCTTGTGCCATGAACGGCATCATTGGGTGGCAGGCGTCGCCCAACAGTGTCATTGCACCCTTGGACCAGAACGGCAACGGATCGCGCTCGTACAGCGCCGTCTTGAGCACCTCGCTGCAGGCATCGAGCAGTGCCCGGGCATCCGCATGGAAATCCTGATAGTGACTGCGCAATTCATCGGCATCGCCCGCGCTGGTCCAGGATTCTTCGTGCCAGCTGTCCTGGGCGGTGGTGGCGAAAATGAAGATGTCCCGGCCCTGATTCAGCGGAAAAGTGACGATCTGGCTTTGTGGCGTCGGGCCCCACCATTTGGTAAATGCCTGGATGTTCGGCACGTGCGCCACGCGCTCAGTCGGTACGACCGCACGGTAGGCGACCACGCCGGTAAAGCGCGGCTGCTCGTCTCTGAACAGCGCGTTGCGCACCACCGAATGAATGCCGTCGGCGCCGATCAACAGATCGGTCACGTGGCGGCTGCCATCCTTGAAGCTCAGTTCGATTCCGTCGGTGGTTTGCAACACCCGTTCCGCGCGCTTACCAAACTGCACCTGGGCTTGGGGGAACACCACCGCCAGGGCTGCCAGCAAGTCGGCGCGGTGAATGGTCAGTTGCGGCGCGCCGTACTTCTGCTCGGCGGCGTCGGACATTTCCAGGCGCGAAGTTTCCTCGCCGCTGTCCCACATCCGGCTGATTCGGTGGGTCGGGCGAGCAGCGGGAATGCGCACCGCGGCACCTACGCCCAAACCGTCCAGGGCACGCACGGCGTTCGGCGTCAGGTTGATGTCGGCACCCACCCGCAGGAAGGCTTTCGACTGTTCGAACAGGGTAACGTTATGGCCCGCACGGTGCAGGGCGATGGCGGCGGTCAGGCCACCGATGCCGGCGCCGGCAATGGCGATATTCAACGAAGACATGGACGACTCCTGCTCAGGGTTTTGGCTTGTCGGTGAGGAATTTGCCTTGCGGCGCTTCCACGTTGTGCTGGCGTCGAGTGTTGCCATCGATGCCGCCGGCGATCGCCCATTCGGCGAAGACCGTGGGGCCAGGTTCGAAGGTGCGTGGCTCCCATTCGCCGGTCAGTTGATCCTCGTCGGCGTAATACTCGACCAGCGCGCCGGCAGGGTTCTTGAAGTACCAAAAGAACGCCGAAGACACAGGGTGCCGACCAGGGCCGATTTCCGTGGCCCAGCCACTGCGGGAAATGTGCATGCCACCGCCGAACACCTCGTGCACATCGCGCACAGTGAAGGCGACGTGGTTCAGGCCGGCGCGAGGGGCGGGCAGTTGCAACATGAACAGGTCGTGGTGACCACCTTCTTCGGCAGTGCGCAGAAATGCGCCACGATCCGGATAGCGATCCGAGGCCTGGAAACCGAAGCGCTCGTGATAGAACGCTTCACAGGCATTCACGTCCTTGACGAAAAACACCACATGCCCGACCTCTATGGGTGTGGCGCGTTCGTAGACGGGCGCAGCCTTGTTGATCCGGCCTTTGGTTTGCCAGGTGTTATGGCCGCTGCACTCGATCTGCAATTCGCGCTTGCGGGTCACTTGCAGGCGGATCGCCAGGCCATTGGGGTCGGTGCAACCGATACGGCCGTTCACTTCGATGAAGTCCGGATCGTTGGCGATACGCTCGCTGTAAAGCTTCAGGTCAGCGTCGCTTTCGACGCCCCAGACCACTTCGCGAACGGTCGAACCGGGTTCGATGGCCGGCGGCAGGCCAGCCTTGTTGATGTCGGCGAGCACCACGCGGCAGCCATTGAGGGTTTCGAAGATCACCTCGTCAGGTTGTTCACTGACTTTGCTCAGACCCCAGTCGCTGAAAAACCGCGTGCTGGTCTCGAGATCCTCGACACCGTAGGTGACTTCATCAATGCCTAAAACGCTCATAACCCTACCTCTCGTTGCACTCCGGCCCAGGCCAGTGGCTGTTCATTCGTGCCCCAATAGAGGCTTTTCTGTTCCATGTACTGCAGGATGCCAAGGCGACCTTTTTCGCGGCCCAGGCCGCTGTCGCGCCAGCCACCGAACGGGGTGGAAATCGAGAACTGTTTGTAAGTGTTGATCCACACCGTACCGGCCTGGATTCTTCGACCCAGCGCCCAGGCGCGTTTGTAGTCGCGGGTCCAGATACCGGCGGCGAGGGCGTACAAGCTGTCGTTGGCCTGTTCCAGCAATTGCGCTTCGTCGTCGAACGGCATGGCCACCAGCACCGGACCGAAGATTTCTTCCTGACACACCTGCTGGCGGTTGTTCAAACCTTCGAGGATGGTCGGCGGATAGTAGTAACCCTGGTCGTAGACACCGCCGTTTGGACGCTGGCCACCGAGCAGCAGACGTCCGCCTTCGGCCAGCCCGAGTGCCACATAGCGCTCCACCGACTCACGGTGAGCGGCGCTGATCAGCGGGCCCATTTGCGTACTCTCGTCCGCCGGATCACCGACACGCAGTTCGGCTGCTGCTGCCACCAGGCGTGCCATGAACGGCTCGTACAGTGCGCGGGCGACGAACAGCCGCGAGCCGGCGATGCAGGCTTCGCCCGAAGAACTGAAAATGCCGTACAACACACCGGCCACCGCGTGGTCGAGGTCGGCGTCTTCCAGAACGATGGTCGGCGATTTACCGCCCAGTTCCAGCGACACGGGCATCATCTTGTCGGCCGCGATGTGGGCAATGTGTTTGCCGGTTTTGGTGCCGCCGGTGAACGACACGCGCTTGACCAGCGGGTGACGGGTCAGTGCATCGCCGAGCAGCGAACCCTTGCCCGGCAGCACGCTGAGCAAGCCTTTTGGCAACCCGGCGTCTTCGCAGATGCGTGCCAGTTGCAAGGCCATCAGCGGCGTAATTTCCGCCGGCTTGATCACAACCGCGTTGCCAGCAGCCAGCGCTGGAGCGACCTTCTGCGCTTCGCTTGCTATCGGCGAGTTCCAAGGGGTAATCGCGGCAATCACGCCCATCGGCTCGTAAACGCTCATGCTGACGAAGTCACCACGGGACGGCGTGATGGTTTCTTCGAGGGTTTCACAGGCCGAGGCGAAGAACTGGAACGTGCCGGCGGCGCTGGCGACCAGGGCGCGAGTTTCATTGATCGGTTTGCCATTGTCCTGGCGCTGCAACTGCGCCAGTTCTTCGCTGCGCACGCGGATCAGCTCGGCAATGCGGTACAGCACGGTGGCGCGTTCATGGGGTTTGCGTTGCGCCCAGCCGCTGTGCAAAAACGCCTGATGCGCGCCTTGCACGGCGTCTTCAACGTCTTCGACGCTGGCGGCATTGAGCCAGGCAACCGTTTCACCAGTGGCGGGGTAGCGGGTGGCATAGCGCTCGCCGCGACCCAGGCGCCAGTCGCCGGCAATGCAGATCGGTAAAGTCTGTTCGAGAGTCATGGGCTGTCCCTTAAATCGAAATCGCGTGAGCGTGGTTGCCCAAGGCGCGGACCACGCTGTAAACGGTCAGCGCCGACGTTTTCGGGTTGGCCAGCAGCGGTTTGCCACGCAGGCTCAGTTCGAACCCGCCAAAGGCGCCACGGGCTTCGAAGTGATGGACGTTCTCCTCGCTCAGCGGGTCGGCGATCAGGGTCACATGGGTGCGATCCAGGCCGAGACCGGCCAGCGACAAGGTTGCCGCTACGTTGGCGTTCTTCGGGTAGAGGTGCGCCGCTTCACGGGCACTGCCCTGAAAAATCACCGTGGCTTCGGTGATGCTGTCCAGGTCACAGACCAGCTCACCGGGAGTGTTTTTCCAGGCGCGAGCCGGTTTGCGTCCGGTGTAATTGACCGAATCGAGCCCCCCGACCTTGGCCGCCGACAACGCATCGATGCCGCCGATGGCGCCGGGCAGCAATTCGATACGGGTCTGGCCGCGTTCGGCTGCCGCTTCCAGGCGTTCCACCAGGCCGACTTCGGACAGCGCGCCGACCGATACGATCAGACAGGCAATGCCACGTTCCAGCGCCGGCAACACATGCTCTTCGATGGCTTTGTGACCAGCACACTCGACCAGCAGGTCGGGGCGCGCGTCGGCCGGTAGCGTCGTCAGCACTTGCGGTGGCTGTTTGAAACTGGCCAGCCGCTGGCGTACCAGCTCTTCGGAACCGGCCGAGACGATGACGTAGTCGACGCGCAGCTGCGGGTCTTTCTCCAGCAACTCAAGCACGCCGACGCCAATCGCGCCGCAGCCGATCATGGTGATATGCAACATGACGAAGTCCTCAGGCGGTGGCTTTCTGCGCTTTGGTTTCGCTGTTGGGCGGACCGGCAAACTGGGTGGCGAAGCTGCCAACACTGAGCATGTCGACTTCCAGCAGGAACGGTCCGGGTTGCGCCAGCGCGCCGTCGACGACCTTGCCGAAATCCTTCAGGTCGGTGACCAGGCCGTGGCGCAGGTTCAGCGATTCGGCAAGTTTGGAATAATCCGGGGTGTGCAGGTCGACGTAGCAGTGACGGCTGCCGTACACCGCGTCCTGGATGTTGCGGATCACGCCGTAGCGCTGATCGTTCATCAGCAGGATCACTACGTTGGCGTTCTCTTGCACCAGCGTCGCCAGTTCACCGAGGTTGAGAATGAAACCGCCGTCACCGGCCAGGGCGAACACCTTGCGCTCAGGCGCGGTTTCCGCCGCCGCGACTGCCGCGCCGATACCCATCGACAAACCCTGGCCAATGCCACCGCCCAATGCATGCACGCCTGCACGCGGGTGGAACAGCGTCAGCAGGCGATTACCCCAGATGCTGTTGGACAGCGTGACGTCGCGCACCCAGGAGAAATTGCGCCCTGTGAGGGCTTGCAGCTGTTCGACCATGGCCGAGTACGGACCGAGATCGGCAATCAGTTGCGTGCGGGATTTTTCACGCACTTGCTTGAGCTCGGCGAGGAACGTCGGGTCGATTTGCAGACGACCTTCCAGACGATTCGCCAGACCTTCCAGCGCCAGTGCCGAATCACCGCAGATGAACAATTCGCTGTTGTAGCTGCGACCTTCGATGGCCGGGTTGGCGTCGATGCGCAAGGTGTTGCGGGGCAGCTTCAGCGCGTATTTGAACGTCTCGTTGCTGCGCAGACGGGAGCCGGCGATCAGCAGGGCGTCGCAGCGTTGCAGGAATTGTTCGACCAGTTTGTTTTGTGAGAATGCACCGAGGCAGCGCTCGTCATCTTCGTTGACCACGCCGCGACCTTGGGTCGAGGTGATCACACCGACGCCCATGTCCAGCAGGCGTTTGACTTGCGGGCCAGCGTGGCGCGCGCCGCCGCCGAGCCACAACAGGGGACGGGTGGCCGTGGCCAGTCGCTCGGCCACCAGGTCCAGCGCTTCAGGTGCGGGCACGGCAACTGGAACCGGCAGCGGAGAGAGGTCGCTCGGCATTGGGATGAAGGTCGACTGGATGTCGATCGGGATTTCCACGCTGACCGGCCCGGTCGGTGCGGTCAAAGCGGTTTGCACCGCCAGCTTCATGGTGCTGAGTGCGGTTTCGACGCTGCGCACGCGGAACGCCGCCTTCGACACAGCCTTAAGCATGGTCAGCTGATCGCGGGCTTCGTGAATGTAAGCGAATTCCTGATCCAGGTACGGCGTTTCGATTTGCCCGGTAATGTGCAGCAGCGGCGTGCCAGCGGTCAGCGCTTCGACCATCGCGCCGGCGGCGTTACCGGCTGCGGTGCCGGTGGATGTCAGGCAAACGCCCAGGCCACCGGTGGTGCGGGCATAGGCGTCAGCCATGTTGGTGGCGCCAGCCTCACCGCGGGCCATGACGAAACGGATGTTGCCGCGCACGGCGAACGCATCGAGGATCGGCATGTTGTGGATCGAAATCACGCCGAACGCGGCTTTGACGTCGCACTGTTCTAGAAACGCGGTGATGGCAGCGCCAACGGTGACAGTATTTTCATTACGCATGGCGGGACAGGCCTCCAGAAACATCGATATGGCTGCCCGTGGTGTAAGCCGACAGAGGCGAGGCCAGAAACAGGATCGCGCGGGCCGCTTCAATCGGCAGGCCGAGGCGCCCCAAGGGAATGTGTTTGCGTTGTGCGAGTTGGGTGGTCCATTGGCTCCAGTCCAGGTCACGCTCTTCGCGGGCTTCGAAACGGCGGCGCCATTGCCCGGACTCGACCAGGCCAATGAGAATGCCATTGACCCGAATGCCGTCATCGGCAAATTCGGTGGCCATCGAGCGCACCAGGTTCATCACCCCTGCACGGGCGGCTGAAGTGGCGACCATGTGCGGTTCCGGCTGGCTGGCCAGCAATGAGTTGACGCAGACGATGGCCGCATTCCGTTCACCTTGCAGCTGTGCCTTGAAGGCGCGGACCGGATTGATCACCGAGAAGAATTTCAGGTTCAGCTCTTCGGTCCAGGCGCTGTCCGTGGTGTCTGCGAATGTCGAGACCCGACCTTGCCCGGCGTTGTTGATCAGCACGCTGGCCGGCCCCAATGCAGCAAGGCTGGCGGCGGCAAAGGCGTTGACCGAGTCGGCGTCAAGGACGTTGCAGACCTGAGCCAGCAACCGCGCCTCGGGAAAACGTCGACGTAACTTGTCTTCAGCGCTGCGCAGACGGTCTTCGTCGCGACCGCAGAAGGCCACGGCTGCGCCGGCTTCGAGCAACAGCTCAACACAGGCCAGGCCAATCCCCGAAGAACCACCGGTAACAATCGCGGTATTGTTTTGCAGTTGATAGAGACTCATCTCAATCCCTCATCAGAGCCGTAACGCGGTTTTGTCCGTCGTGGCTGGCAGCACTGTTGTAGTCGAGCAACCGCGACAGTTCGTCGGCGCTGCGACGTACTTGCAGGAGCATTTCGTTGAAGTTGATGTGCACGATCTGAGTGGTAGGAATCGTCACACCCAGAGCGGCAACGATTTTTCCGGATTGATCGCGCACCGGCGCAGCGATGGTCGATATGGTCGACTCGAAGAAGCCTTCACTGCTGACAAAGCCGCGCTGACGATCGGCCTGAACCATGTCAAACAGCTCCAGCACGGTTTTCGGTGTACCGGGAGAGAACTGTTCCAGGTGATCTTCCGGGTACAGCTCACGCAATTCGGCGAGCGACAGGTCTTCTAGCAGGATGCGCCCCAGGACGGTGGCGTGGGCGGGCAGGCGAGTGCCGACAGTCACGGCGCTGGAGAACACCGACGGGGGCGAGACTTTGGCCACGTAGACGATCGAGCGACCATCACGTACCACCAGATTGCTCGGGTAGTTGAGGCGGTCGCACAAGCGGGCCAGCAACGGCTGACCGAGTTCGGTCAGTTCCAGCGAGGCCAGATATTCGAAGCCCAGGCGCAGCACCGACATGCCGAGGCGGTATTCATTGCCGTTGCGGGTGACGAAGCCCATGGTTTCCAGCGTGGTCAGGAGACGAAAAATCGTCGAACGCGGTAGCGCCAGACGTCGTGCCAGCTCCGGTGCGGTCAGCGTACGGTTGCGCCGGCTGAACTCGCAAAGCAGTAGCAGGCCGCGCTCCAGGCCCGGCACGATGTATTTGTCCTGAGCGTCCTTCAGCAGATCTGAATCGGTCATAGCGATGCACCTGTCAGGGAATCTTTGATAGCGAAGGCCAGACGGCCCGCTACTACACAAGGTTGTTCGATGGGGCTGGCGTGCCCGGCATCGGCAATAAGGTTGAATGTGCCGCCCAGAGCGTTGGCCAGAGTCAGGCAGCTTTCGGGTGAGGTGATGCCGTCGGCTTCACCGCAATGCACTTCGCAAGGCATCGACAGCGGCGCATGCCGCAGCAAGTCTTCGCCGCACAGCAGTTCTATGGCCTGGCGGTAGCCGTCGGTGTTGAGCCGCGCCATGTTCCACTGCACCCAGGCCTGAGCTTTCGGGCTGGCTGCAGGGGAGAGCATGTAGGGGCTGCGTTGTTCGGCCATGTGATGAATGCCCAGCTGTTCCAGGGCGTGCAGACGTTTGCTGCGCACTTCCTGGCGCTGCGAGGCGCGCGATGGATGACCGTAGCCTTGCGTCGGGCTGATCAATACCAGCCGACTGATTCGCTGTTGCTGCACGCCGCTGGCGAACGCGACGGCGGTGATGGCCCCGAGCGAGTGCCCCACCAGCACGCAGCGCTGGATACCCAGGGCGTCAAGCATCTGCAGCAGCCGCTCGGCATAATCCGAAGCATCCGGAGCCAGGGCTCGCAGCGGCGAGGAGTCGCCGTAGCCGGGCGCGTCCCAGGCGATCACCCGGGCGCTGCGGCCAAGCTCCTGCGCCAACTCCAGCCACGACGCCGAGCCAGAGCCGATCCCGTGCAACAACACGATGGCCGGCCCGCTTCCGCATTCGCGAAAGGCCTGGCGCGCACCTGCGATCTCAAGCAGGCGCTGCGGGAAGTGCAGAGTCAGCTGTGCCTGAAGATCGGCGGTGAGCGACGGAGCGCGATTATCGATGGCGTGCGACATGGGCTTATCCGCGCTTGATTGAGGCCAGGGGGTGTTCTGGCGGGTAGGTCGGAGTCAGGGGTTTTTTCGCACCGAGCATCACGCACATCAGTGCGTCCTCATCGCCGATGTTGATCTCTTCGCGGTATACGCCGGGCGGCACGGAAATCACATCGCGGTCGGTGAGGATGGTTTCGAAACGCTCGCCGTCCTTTTCGATAATCACTTTGAGTTTGCCGCGCAGTACGAAGAACACTTCTTCAACGTCGGTGTGCAGGTGCGGCGGACCTTCATGACCGGCCGGAATCACCATGGTCGAAAACGTGAAATTCTCCGACGGGATAGTATTCATGTCCGAGGTCACGCCGGTGCCACCGGTGCCGATGTAGCGCATTTGCGCGCGGCGGAATTTCGGGTCGTAGTCGGCCTGGAATTTCAAGGCGTTCCAGTCGTACTTGCGGGTTTCATAGCGGGCGATGCGGGTTTTCATCCAGCTTTCGAGATCGCTGCCGGCAGGCTGCTCCCAGCTTTTCGGGGTGTCTTGCTGTGCATTCAGGTTTGCAGAAAGGTCGGTCATGGCAGTCTCCAGTATCAAGGCATGACGAACCCGCCGTTGACCGGCAAGGTTTGTCCAGTAATAAAGCGGGCGAGGTCGGACAGCGCGAACAGCACGGCACCGCTGACGTCTTCGGGAAGTTGCGGGCGTTGAATGGCGCGTTGATCGTTGTACAAACGGTGACGGGCTTCAGGCACATACGCCGTGGCCTCGACCAGCACCAGGCCAGGTGCGATAGCGTTGACCGTGATGTTGTCAGTCCCCAGTTCGCGAGCCAGGCTGCGGGTCATGGCGATGATTGCGCCCTTGCTCGCGACATACGCCAGCAGGTTCGGCGCGCCCCACAGTGGCGTGTCGGAGGCCAGGTTGACGATGGCGCCATGATCGCTGGCGCGCAGGGCCGGCAGACAGGCCTTGGTCATCAACCAGGTGCCGCGCACGTTGACCTGCATCACCTGATCCCAGGTGTCCAGGCTCAGCTCTTCGCAGGTCTTGCCGCCGGAATTGGTGATCGAGGCATTGTTCACCAGTCCGTCGAGCCCGCCGAGCAAACGGAGGGTTTGCGCAATGCAGGTGTCAATTGAATCCGGTTGCGCCAGGTCGACCGTCACGCCATGCACGGTCAGGCCTTCAGCGATCAGTTCGGCGGCCGATTGCTGCACGCGTTCAGCGAGAATGTCGGCGATGACCACGCGGGCACCGGCCCGGCCGATGGCCTGGGCAAAGGCGTAGCCCAATCCACGGGCGCCACCGGTGACCAGCACGCGACGGCCTTCGAGCAAGCGATTGAAGGTCGTCATCATTGGGTGCTCAGCATGGCTTTGGGCAGGTAGTGCAGGACGCGTTTTTCGGTCCAGACCACCGCGCCGTAAGCGAGTACACCGATCAGCGTGAGCATGACAATGGCCACGAACACGCCAGCGGTATTGCCCTGGCCTTCGGCATCGACCAGCAGGAAACCCAGCCCCTGGTTGCCGCCAACCAGTTCACCGACGGTGACGCCGATGACGGCCAGGGTCGAAGCAATGCGCAGACCGGAGAACAGCGCGGCCATGGCCGAGGGAAATTCCACCAGGCGAAAGATCTGCCAGCGGCTGGCGTTCATGGTTCGCACGAGGTTGATCATGTCCGGGTCAACGGTGCGGATGGCCGACAGCACGTTGATCATTACCGGGAAGAACACGATCAGGATGGCGATCAGGATCTTCGGGTAAATGGTGTAGCCCAGCCACATGACAAACAGCGGAGCAAAGGCGACTTTCGGGGCAATCTGCAACGAGAGGATGTACGGCGACAGCATGGCCTCGGCGGCGGGCGAAAGCCCCAGTGACACACCGATCATTACGCCGAGCAGTGCGCCCAGGCCGAAGCCGACAATGATTTCGAAAGCGGTAATCAGGGTGTGTTGCCACAGGTTGCCGGAGTGCCACATCACCAGGCTTTCCTGGGCCACGCGGCTCAGTGGCGGCATGACGAATTCAGGCATGCCAAGCAATCCAGGACCCCACTGCCAGAGCACCAGGAACAGGATCAGCAGGGCGACGCTGCCGAGCATGGAGTTATTGAGGTTTTTCATCGTGTCGTTACCTTGTTGTCACTGGCCGTCATTGCGCGGCTGTTTGGGTGTCGATGAACTGGTTGGTGTACAGGTCGTCGAGCTTGGGCTCCTGGGTCACGATGCCTTCGCTGACATAGAACTGACGGACCGCTTCGAGTCGCGCCGGATCGATGCGGCCCAATACGGTCTGGTTGGCGTAGACATGCTCGACGTAGAGCTTGAAGATTTTCTCCAGCGAATCTTCCTTGCCGGCATAGGCGGGAACGGCCTTGGCAAAGGTCACTGCGGCAGCTCGAGGGTCGGCAATGATGTCGCGCATGCCCTGCAGCGTTGCCTGGACCGCGCCGCGAACGATAGCCGGGTGGTTCTTGATGGCGTCATCGGAGGCGAGGATCGACTGGGCCATGCTTTCGAAAATCTGCGATTGCGGTATCAGCTTGATCTTCAACCCGGCTTCTTCGGCGTTGACCACCCAATCCGGCACACCGGCCATCGCCTCGGCTTTGTTGGCCGAGAACAATTGCCAGACACCCGATGGGCCGGCCGCCTGGATATTCACATCGTTTTTGCTCAGGCCGGCTTTACGCAGCGAGGCGAGCAGGGCGTAGTAGGTGGTGTCCGAGTAGGACATCACCGTCATGGTTTTGCCCTTGAGATCGCTGATCGAATTGATGTTTTGCGCCGCATTGGTGGCAATCATGGTCACGCCGCCGGCACCGAGCACTGCCACCGCGCGCACCGGAATCCCGTTGGCCCGCACCACGATAGGGGTATCACCGAGGGCACCGCCGAGCATGGCGTTACCGGCGCCGATCTGTTTTGCCACGTCCACGCCGCCCTTGGCGGCGATGAAGGTCATGTTCAGGTTTTGCGCGGCGTAGTAGCCCTTCTGCTGCGCAATGATCCATGGAGCGAACGCCGGCAGGTTCGGTGGTGCCGGCAGCAGGTAAGTCACGTCGGTCGACTGCGCCTGGGCTGCGAAAGCCATGCCCAGGCCGAGCGCGATGCCGGTGACCTGGCTGAAGCGTTGAAACAGGGACTTGAACATGCGTACTCCTCAATCGGTTGCTGGCTACACAGGCGTGATCAATGCAGTTCGGTGTTTTCGCTGACTTGCAGCAACTCCATCAGGCGACCGACCAGCGGGCCGATCTCAGGCAGCTTGCGGCGCTCCAGCGGGTTGTCGCGAAACGGCAGGTCAATGTTGATTTCTTCGATGATGGTGCCGGGGCGGGCGCTCATGACCAACAGCCGGTCAGACATGGCGATGCCTTCGATCAGGTCATGGGTAATGAACAGCGCGGTTTTCTTTTCATCGAACAGCATTCGCGCCATGTCCTGTTGCAGGATCATCTTGGTCTGCGCATCCAGCGCCGAGAACGGCTCGTCGAGGAACAGCACTTGCGGGTCGATTGCCAAGGTCCTGGCCAACGCAGCGCGCTGACGCATACCTCCCGATAGCTGGAACGGGTAATGGTCGGCAAAGCCTTGCAGGTGGCAACGATCAAGCAGATCTTTGGCCACGGCCTGACGTTTGGCGGCCGCTACACCTTGTATTTCCAGGCCAAGTTCAACGTTGCGGCGAATACTGCGCCAAGGCATCAACAGGTCTTTTTGCAGCATGAATGCGACCTGACGGACTGGCCCGGTGACCGCTTCACCGCCGACGAACACTTCGCCTTCAGAAGGGCGGTAGAGGCCGGAACCCATATTGAGGATGGTGCTTTTGCCGCAACCGGAAGGGCCGATGATCGACACCACTTCACCACGGCGAATCTTGAAGTTGACCCCGCGAATGGCGAACGGCGCTTCGGGCTTGCCCTTGGCCGGGAAACATTTACCGACATTGCGAAATTCAATTTCAGTTGGCTCCAGGTCTTCCTTGGGAGCGGGCTTGTTCCATTGAGGGGCGAGGGCGTACATCTCTTTCACAGCCATTGGGAAGGGTCTCTGGTCTGTTTTATAGGTGATACGGTGTTTAGTGCATGAACAATGCCAGCGCGTGATCAGGTCGCAACATTGTTTGAAAGTCTTTTAAAATTAATAAGTTAAGTAATACGTTCAAATTTAGTGGCGTTTTATATATGAAACGTTATTTCTTATATGGCACGAAATTGCACATCGATCGTGCGAGGCTCAGGAATTTACAAGAAGGCGGGGCTGTTTCAGGTAACGCTGAGGGCGGGAAAATGACGAATTTGTTTCAAATGTGGAACGAAGTCTGCTGGAGGAAAAAACGGGGCCCCGTCAGGCGCCCGCAATTGGCCGAGAGTGTGTAAAAACGTCTGCGCGAACCCTTGCTATGATTTCTGAGGATTTCATCGCAGGGATCGCCCATGGAGGGCGTTATCCAAGGTGAAAGTCGAGGCCAAGGCACCTTGCTTCCCCAGAGCCTCGAAGATTACGTCAGCGATACCAATCCGGTGCCTGTAGTCGACGTCTTTGTCGACGAACCCGGCCTGGTCAATCTGGGTTGTGAAGGTTCCATTGGAGCGATACTGGCCGGCCTGCTTACCACCCCGCGATCTTGCTGAAGATCTACATCTACAGCTATCTCAACCGCCTCCAGTCGAGCCGACGTTTGGAGCGAGAAGCTCGACGCAACGTCGAGTTGATGTGGTTGACCGGGCGCTTGATGGCGGATTCAAGACCATCGCCAACTTCCGAAAAGACAACAGCAAGGCCATCCGAGGCTTCTGTCGCCAGTTCGTCGTGCGGTGTCAGCAGTTGGGGCTGTTTGGAGAAAATCTCTCCATCGCGAAGGCATCCTGTACCCGGCCCCCGGCAGCTTTCTGCATTCCTCAATATTCAAGATTAATCCTAATCTGACAGGTCTTTTTCTTGTGTGTGACGTTAGTGAATTACTCTGGGATTGAATGGAATCACCAAGCGCCGGGCGCAGCACCAAGCTGCACAAGTCAACTGGCTCCAGGGCACGCTCGACGCATTATCGGCGCCGGCGACCGAGAATTGAGCGTACTGGCGGCCTGTCAGGGCAATGCCTAAGAAGTCTCTACACCGAGGTGAAAAAGAGCGACCGGAAAGGATTCGCCAACATCCAGTGGCCGACTGCAATCGACCTTTGCAACCCGGAATCCTAAACGCAAAAGATAAAAACCTGACGCAGTATGTCAAGTTTCAATGTGAGGCGGATTGCATACTCAGTCCTCCCTTCCGGTGCGAATAGCGTAGATAAGCGCATTCTGATGTAACGAATCGTTGGTAGCGAACCGAAGCCCAAGCATTTTTCGCACAGCGGATTTGGAAAAGGCAAACGCTCTTCTACAAGCGCCGGCAGGCAACTTCAAAAAAACAAAGAAACTTGAGGGTCACGATGAAAGATCTGATGATGGCGGATCAATTGAGTATCGCCATGATGATGCATCACGCAGAACAGATCGCTGCGGATGTAGAAATTGTTTCGGTGCTCAGCAACGGCTCTAGACATCGTTATACCTATGCGCAAGCGTTTGCCCGCAGCCGCCAGCTAGCCAATGCCCTTGATCGGCTGGATGTATCTGCGGGGGATCGAGTAGGAACCCTGGCCTGGAACGACTACCGTCACTTTGAGTTGTATTACGCCATTCCGTGTTCCGGGCGTGTGTGCCATACGATTAATCCGCGACTTTTTGCGGAACAGATCATCTTCATAATTAATGACGCTCAAGACAGGGTTCTGTTCGTCGACCCTCAGTTTGTACCGTTGCTGGAAAGTATTCAGACCCAGATATCAGGCGTGCGCAATTTTATCGTTTTGTGCGACGAAGCCGAACTGCCGGCGTCGACCCTGCCAAATTTAAGCAGCTATGAAAGACTGCTTGCCGCTGAATCCAGCGACTATGAATGGCCAATGCTGGATGAACGTACACCCAGCAGTCTTTGCTACACATCGGGCACGACGGGCAATCCTAAAGGGGTGCTTTACAGTCACCGCAGCACGGTGCTGCACAGCCTGGCAGGCAACTTGGGCGAAGCAACCAATTTGTGCGCGCAAGATGTAGTGATGCCGATCGTGCCTATGTTCCATGTCAACGCATGGGGTGTACCGTACAGCGCGGCGATGGTCGGGGCAAAGCTGGTATTGCCGGGGCCTAAAGCCGGTGATGGTGCCACGCTGGAGAGCTTGATCAATAATGAACGGGTCTCCTATGCGTTGGGTGTTCCGACCGTTTGGCTGGCGCTCGTCAATTATCTGGAAAGCACCGGCTTGCAGATCGCGAGCCTCAAGCGTGCAGTGTCAGGCGGGTCGGCATGTCCGCTTGCATTGATCGAGAATATGGCTCGCCATGGAGTGCGTCTCGAGGTTGGTTGGGGGATGACAGAAACCAGTCCATTGGGTGCTTATAACCGTCATCAACCTTGGTACGAAACGCTGAGTCCGCAGGACCAGGCTCGTCAGAAGGTCATGGCTGGACGGCAGGTATTTGGAGTGAGTCTGCGGCTTGTTGACGACAAGGGAAATATTCTGCCGCGCGACGGCAAATCCTCGGGAAGTTTGCAGGTTAGAGGCCCTTGGGTTTGCAGCGGATATTTTGGTGGGGAAGCGACTGATGGCTGGTTCGATACGGGGGATGTCGCGATCCTGGATGCTCGTGGTTATTTGCAGATTACTGACCGCACCAAGGATGTGATCAAGTCAGGCGGGGAGTGGATCAGTTCCATTGAAATCGAGAATGCGGTGATGGCGCATCCTGGTGTGGCAGAGGCCGCGGTGATCGGCGTTTATCACCCAACCTGGGGAGAGCGGCCGTTGCTATTGGTGGTGCCACGTTCGGGGCATTCTCCAACGTCTCCCGAGCTCATCACGTTTCTGGTTGGAAAAATCGCGAAGTGGTGGTTACCTGACGCATGCGAATCAATGCCGGAGCTACCGCACACTGCCACGGGTAAAGTGAGCAAGAAAGACCTGCGCGAGCGCTTTGTAGATTACCAATGGCCCAGCATTAAATGAGAACTGTCACTTAAGCCTCGGTTTGAGGCAGTTGAAAGGGCCTGCCAGCCTGGTCTGGCGGGCTGCTGTCATTTGAAGTGAATTCAGGCAATCGGCCGACTCCCCCTCAAAAAATGCGTTCAACGCACCCTCGACAACTATTCCTGAAGAGCTTGCGACGATAAGCCGTTCCCGCGTGTTGATCCGAGGCCATCGTATGCAACACGGCAATTGTTCAGCGCCAGGAAGGTTAAACACCCGCTTGAACCTTCCGAAGATCGTTGCCCTTGGTGTCGCTAAATGTCAAGTGCGTGGCACTTGTCGTCAAGAATAGTTGGGGCAGGCAACGCAAGATGTAAGTGCTCGCGCAAACCGGTGAGCTCAAGTGAACACTGGTCAGGCCGTGTTGACACTCCTTAAACAGCCCCAGATACGTTGCCTGGACGCGGTCGTGTTGGGTCCGATCATTTGAAAAACCGATTGCTTCATACAGCCATCCGGATAGAGCGCCGAAGGACGACGCCTACGTGCATTGAACTCATGAAAAGCTTTCGTGAATCACAGAGAAGGTGAGCAAGTTAGATGAATAAAAATAATAAGATCTGTCATCCAAATCTGCGACGCGGATTGCTGGCATCAGCGGTATTAACCGGGCTCGGGATGACGCCTGTGCAGGCGTTCGAAATCGATACGGGGAATGAGGATGTTTCGGTCCGTTTCGACAACACCTTGAAGTTCAACTATGCCCAAAGGGTCGAGGCCCCTAATAGTAAGTTGGCGAATTCGTGGAACAACAACGACGGCGATCGTAATTTTTCATCTGGCAGCCCCGTAGCCCAACGCGTTGACGTGTTGTCTGAGCTGGATGTGGTTTACAAAAAACAGCTGGGTTTGCGGGTCAGTGCCAATAGCTGGTACGACCATGCCTATGACGATGTTGGCAGTTTCAACCCTTCGACCAACCAGCTCAACAATGGTAAGCCCGACTCGAATCATCAGAGTGGCTATGCGGACCGTTATTACAACGGCCCGTCTTCGGAAATTCTCGATGCCTTTGTATTCGGCAGTACGGAAATTGGTGACCAGTCATTGCTCAGTGGCAAGGCCGGCAAGCACACCCTTTATTGGGGGGAAAGTGTATTGGCCTTTGCTCATGGCAACAGTTATGGACAGTCGGGTCTGGACTTGTCCAAAGCGCTCGCTGTTCCGGGCACCGAAGCCAAAGAGCTCTTCATGCCGCGCAACCAGTTGTCCGCCAGCTTCACCGTTAACCCTGAGTTGACCCTGGCCGCCCAGTATTTTCTGGACTGGAATGCCTCCCGACTGCCTGAATCCGGCACGTACCTGGGGTTTAACGACGGTCTGCAGAATGGCGGCCACAATCTGTCGCTCGTCGCGGCACGGAACCCTTTTTTCGGCACACCGGGTCCCTTGGGTGTCCATCAGTTTTTACGCCTGAGTAATGGCCATACCTACACGCCAGACAATCGTGGCGATTTTGGCTTGATGGCCAAGTGGAGCCCGGAATGGCTCGACGGTACATTGGGCCTTTACTACCGGAAAACCGCGGATACCTTGCCCAACGTGGTCTTGCAACCGGTCGCCGTCGGCGCAACCCAGTTGGCTTCTGGTAACGTCGGCAGCTACAACCAGTTCTACGTGGACGACATTGATGTCTACGGCATTAGTCTTTCCAAAAACATCGAAGGAGTGAGCGTCGGTTTCGACCTCAACTATCGCCACAACATGCCCCTGGCGAGCGTGGCGGCCACTGTCAATCCAATCCTGGGCGCAGCGCAGGCTCCCGGCTTCATCAGCAGCTTCGATGGCGAAAACGGCGTGGCGCGCGGCAATACCTTGCATGCGGTACTCAACGGCCTGGCCACGTTCGCCGAAACACCGGTCTGGGACGGCGCGTCGTTGCTGGTTGAGGTCGGTTATAGCCGCTGGCTGGATGTGACCGACAACAAACAACTGTTCAAGGGCGAGGACTGGTATCACGGTGTTGACAAGGTCACCAAGGACAACTACGTGCTCGGCGTGAACTTCAACCCGGTTTGGTATCAAGTGTTTCCCGGTATCGATATGTACCTTCCAGCCACCTACAACGTAGGTCTTGCGGGTCAATCCTCCGTGCAACTGGGTGGTAACAAAGGCTCGGGCAGTTACTCGGTGGGCGTCGGAATGGACGTTCAAAACCAATACCGTTTCGACCTGAAATACGTCGACAACTTCGGCGATTTCGATACCTGCGGGACTGCGGGCAACGCGTCGACACACGGGGACGGTGCCGCTCCCGGCGCCAACGGCCAATACAACTGCGTTCCAGGCCAGACCACTGCATTTGCCGGGACACAGCCCCAGCTCAAGGATCGCGGCATGGTCACTCTTACTTTTAAAACCACCCTCTGATCTTCGAGTCGTGAGTTAACTGGAGGCACCCCATGAATTTCGTAAAATCACTATTGACCACTGCCGTGGCGTTGACGATCGCAAGCTCCGCGTATGCAGCGGTCAACACCGAACAGGCCGCGAAACTGGGCACCAGCCTGACTGCCATAGGCGCAGAAAAAGCCGCCAATGCTGATGGAAGTATTCCTGCCTATACAGGAAGTCTAATCGCGCCTCCGGCCGATTTTAAACCCGGCGACTCGTTCCGCCCCGACCCATTCGCCAATGACAAGCCGCGCATGGTTATCACGGGTAAAAACGCTGCGGAGAATGCGGACAAAATGTCTGCTTCTACATTGGAACTGCTCAAGCGCTACCCGACTTATCGCGTGGATGTTTATCCAACTCACCGTTCTGTGGTGTTGCCGCGCAACGTGTTGGAAAACAGTGTGGCAAACGCTGTGGGAGCAACAACGGGTGAGGGCGGCTTGACGCTGGAAAATGCTCTGCCGGGTGTGCCGTTCCCAATTCCTTCCAATGGCAATGAAGCCATGTGGAACCACCTTTTGCATTATCAGGGGGTGGCCATGAGTAATAAATACGATACCTGGCTTGGCGATAGCTCTGGCGCCGTAAACCTCAGTTCCACGGGTGTCATCGATATCGAATTCCCTCTGTTCGATCCCAAGCGTCCAGCAGGTCCGGCTGCCATCGATGAAGCTATCTACAAGGTCAAGTTGCAATACACCGGGCCGGCTCGCCGTGTCGGTGAAGCACTCTTGCTCATCGACTCAGTCAATCCTATGAAGCAGCCACGCCGTGCCTGGCAATACCTGCCAGGGCAGCGTCGAGTGAAGCTGGCGCCTGACCTGGCGTACGACACGCCGAATCCAGGCACCTCCGGAGTCATGACTTATGACGACGCGTTCCTGTTCAACGGCGCCATGGACCGTTATGACTTCAAACTGGTTGGCAAGAAGGAAATGTATGTTCCGTACAACACCTACAAGCTGAACTATCACAAGAACGCTGCCGAGGTTGTTACCGCGCACCATTTGAACCCTGATCTGCTGCGCTGGGAGCAGCATCGCGTATGGGTGGTCGAGGCAACATTGAAGCCCGGCAAGCGCCACATCTATAGCAAACGTACTTTCTATCTGGACGAGGACAGTTGGACTATTTTGGCCTCGGATGAATATGACGCGCGTGGACAGTTGTACCGGGGAGGTTTTACTCACTTGGCTTATAGCTATGACGTGCAGGCGCCGGACACGATCAACCACATGATCTATGACTTTGTCGCCGGCTCCTACAGCCTGAGTGGCTTTTACGGCCCTTATGGCGGCCTGAAATACACCGATCCATTGTCCAAGGCACAGTGGTCCGCCGAGTCTTTGGCCGGCAGCGGCATCCGCTAGCACCCGCGATCCCTCTGTAGGAGCTGCCGCAGGCTGCGATCTTTTGATGTTTTAAAGATCAATAGATCGCAGCCTCGTTTCTCTCGACAGCTCCCGCAGGGCACCCGAGATAAGAATAATGACGATGATCAAATGGTTTCTGCTCGCCACACTGGCGGCTGCCATGGCGGTGCCGTTTACCCGACCGGTGATTGCCGGAGAAATTGCCGATGTGCTCGATACGCCGGCACTGCGCAGCGAGCTGGCCGTCAACTCACTGATGACCGGGGTCACTCGAGCCGGCGATCGGCTGGTTGCCGTGGGCCAACGGGGGCACATTCTGTACTCCGATGACACTGGCCAGCACTGGCAACAGGCCGAAGTACCAGTCAGTTCCGATCTGGTGGCCGTGTACTTTTCGACCCCGGAACGGGGTTGGGCCGTAGGTCACGACGGCGTGGTTCTGCACAGCAGCGATCGTGGTCAGACCTGGAACCGCCAACTGGATGGGCGCCAGGTCGGCCCGATCATGCTCGCCTATTACCAACACCAACTCGATAGCCATCCGGATGACGCTGTCCTTAGGACGCGGGTCGCCGAGGCGCAGCGCATGGTCGATGAGGGGGCCGACAAACCGTTCCTGGATGTCTGGTTCGAAAACGAGCGGGTCGGCTACATCGTCGGCGCATTCAACCTGATTTTCCGTACGGACGATGGAGGCCTGCGCTGGACGCCGTTGCTTGATCTGACCGAGAACCCTGGCGCCCTGAATCTGTACGCGTTGCGCTCGGTGGGTGGCGAGTTGTTCATCGTCGGCGAGCAGGGCCTAGTGATGAAGCTCGATCGCGTCAGCGGTCGTTTCGAAGCGCTGCCAACGCCGTACAACGGCAGCTTCTTCGGTGTCACCGGAACACCCGGCGCCGCGTTGGTGTTTGGCCTGCGCGGCAATGTGTTTCGCAGCACCGACGGTGGGGAAAGCTGGAACAAGGTCAACCTTGGCCTGCCGCTGAGCATCACCGCCAGCAGCGTCACCGTCGATGGGCGCATCGTCCTGGTCAGTCAGGCCGGTCATGTGCTGGTCAGCGCCGATGACGGCGCCAGTTTTCAACTCCAGCCCAACACAACACCTGCTCCAGTCGCCGCGGCACAGGTGGCTAGCGACGGCTCATTGGTACTGGCGGGCACTCGTGGCCTGCGGCAACTGCCCCTCGACTGAGCCCGGCTTCACAAAGAGAACAACATGATGGGTCACTACGAACTCCAAACAATGCCGGTGGTGCGCGAGCTCAAGAGCTTTGATCCGTGCTCCGGAAACCTGTTGGAACGGCTGATTTTCAATAACCGCCTGTGGGTGGTGCTGGCCTGCCTGATGGTCACGCTGACGCTGAGCTACTTTGCTGCTACGCGGCTGACGCTCAACGCCAGCTTCGAAAAAATGATCCCGCTAAGCCAGCCCTTCATTAAAAACTATCTGGAAAACCGCCAGGCTTTGCGTGGCCTGGGCAACGCGGTACGGGTAGTGGTGGAGAGCGGTAACGGTGATATTTTCGATCCGCATTACCTCGATGTCTTGAAGGAAATCAACGACGAGCTATTCGTGACCCCGGGCGTGGACCGTGCCTGGATGAAGTCACTGTGGACCCCGGCCGTGCGCTGGGCCGAGGTGACCGAAGAGGGCTTCCAGGGCGGACCGGTGATGCCCGACTCCTATGATGGCTCGACGCAGAGCGTGCAGCAGTTGCGGCAGAACATTGCCCGTTCGGGAATTGTCGGCAGCCTGGTCGGCAACAACTTCAAGTCGAGCATGATCTTCGTACCGCTGCTGGAGAAAGACCCGGTTACCGGCCTGGGCATTGACTACCACCAGTTCTCGAAAACCCTCGAAGAGAAGCTGCGCGACAAGTACGAGTTCGAAAGCAGCGTTCGCGTCGCGGGAGAAGAGGGCAAAGGCCCGATCAAGATCCGCGTGATCGGTTTCGCCAAGCTGGTGGGTGACCTGATCGACGGTCTGATGCAGGTGATGTTGTATTTCGGCGCTGCCGCGCTGATCGCCACTGCCATCATTTTTTACTTCACCCGTTGTGTGCGCAGCACAGTTTTGGTGATTCTCTGTTCAGTAGTCGCCGTTGTCTGGCAATTGGGATTGGTGGCACTGTTCGGTTTCGCGCTTGATCCATTCTCGATCCTGGTGCCGTTCCTGGTGTTCGCCATCGGCGTGTCCCACGGGGCGCAGAAGATGAACGGGATCATGCAGGACGTCGGGCGCGGCACCCATCAATTGGTCGCTGCACGTTATACATTCCGTCGCTTGTTTCTTGCGGGCCTCACAGCATTGCTGGCTGATGCCGTTGGCTTTGCAGTGTTGATGCTCATCGATATCCCTGTTATTCAGGATTTGGCGATGACTGCTAGCCTGGGTGTCGCGGTGCTGATCTTCACCAACCTGGTGTTGCTGCCAGTACTTCTGTCCTATTGGGGCGTCAGTCACAAGGCCGCCGAGCGCAGCCTGCGGGCTGAGAACAAAGAGTCGCACGGTAAGGGCATGGGGGCGATCTGGATTTTTCTCGACAAGTTCACCGAGCGCAACTGGGCCACCTTCGCCATCATCATCGCAGTAGTGTTGGCGGCAGGTGCGACGGTCGTCAGCCATCAGTTGAAGATCGGCGACCTCGATCCCGGCGCTCCGGAGTTGCGCGCCGATTCGCGTTACAACCGCGACAACGCCTACATCACCGCTAATTATTCGCTGTCCAGCGACCAGTTCGCGATCATGCTCAAGACGCCGAGCGAAGGCTGCCTGAGATACGAAAGCCTGGTGGAAGCCGATCGCCTGGGCTGGCTGTTGCAGCAGCAACCGGGTGTCCAGACCACCGTGTCGCTGGTCGACGCCGTGCGACAGATCACTGCGGGTTCCTATGAAGGCAATCCAAAAATGCTGACCATCTCGCGCAACCAGAACGTGCTCAACTACGGCGCGCAACAGGCGTCGGTCAGCAGCCCGGACCTGTTCAACAACGATTGCTCGATGATGCCAATCATCGCGTACCTGTCGGACCACAAGGCCGAAACCCTCGACCGTGTGGTGCAGGTGGCCGAAACCTTCGCCCGTGAGCACAGCAATGGCGAACGTCAGTTCATGCTGGCTGCCGGCAGTGCCGGGATCGAAGCGGCGACCAATATCGTCGTGCGCGAGGCTAATCGAACCATGTTGTTATACGTGTACGGCGCGGTGATCGTGTTGTGCTTCATCACCTTCCGTAGCTGGCGCGCGGTGGTGGTGGCGGTGCTGCCGTTGATGCTGACTTCGATCATGTGCGAGGCGCTGATGGTCTGGCTGGGGATGGGCGTGAAAGTCGCGACCTTGCCAGTGATCGCATTGGGTGTGGGGATTGGCGTGGATTACGCGCTGTACCTGCTGAGCGTGCAATTGGCGCAGCAGCGTGCCGGGCTGTCATTGACTGAGGCTTATCGCAATGCCGTGGCGTTTACTGGCAAAGTGGTGGCATTGGTCGGCATTACCTTGGCGGCCGGCGTGATCACCTGGGCCTGGTCACCGATCAAATTCCAGGCGGACATGGGCATCCTGCTCACCTTCATGTTTATCTGGAACATGCTTGGGGCACTGGTACTCATTCCTGCGCTGTCGCACTTTCTGCTCAAGAATTTCACGGGAAAAGAGGTTCCTGAGACTCTGGATGGGAAGGTAAGCGTTTGCTAGACCTTTATTAGGATTTCTTATCGGTTTTAGGACAGACGCTATCGATACCAGGGTGAGTCTTCAGCAGAAAAAAAAACGGGCACTGTACAGTGCCCGTTTTGATTTATGACCCTTGATCAGAATTGTGATTTCCTCAATAAAATCGCGATAAAACAATGCTTTATGTAAATTTGTAACCGCTATCAAAGGTGTTTTTTACTCACGACAGGTCTCACTTCCCGTTAATATTCATACGTGGATGAGCCTATATTGAGCCTTTGCAGAGACCTTGAACGGAGTCGTTAACCAAAGGACCTGACAGGTAAAATGGGATCGCGTCATTCTGTGAAAGTTGACAGAATGCGTCTACGAGTAGTCAATTACTGCCAAGAAGGCGCGAATGATGGTTCGACGACATTAGCCTGATGGATATCAAACAAGATGATCCCTGCAACCGATTTCGTACGCGCTTCTGCCTTACATGGGCTTGCCGAGTTCGCCGCCACCCAGAACCTGTGCGCGCAGGATCTTATAAAAGAGGTGGGCCTTCCAGATGACGTGCTTGAGCATCCAGAGAGTCTCGTTCCTTATCGCAAGTTTGCGGCACTGCTGGCGCTTGGCACACAGCGCTCAGGCAATCCGCTTTTCAGCATGCGATTCGGTATGCATCAAGGCGTCAGTTCTTTGGGGCCTCTGCTTTATCTCATCCGAAACGCAGGTAGCGTGGGTGTCGCTATCAACGAGTTAAGCCACTATTTCCATTTGCATGCGAGCGTCGCACAAATACGACTGGAGGTAGAGGGTGACCACGCGCTGTTTCACTATGACTCAGCTGACGTCAAGGATGTTGTCAGCCATCGATTGACGGTGGAACTGGTCGTGGGCGCCGCCATGCAGCTGATGCGTACCTTGCTGGGTAGTCGCTGGCAGCCGCGAGCTTTGATGCTGCGGGCGGCACCGCTGTGCGATACGCAGGCCTATACAAGGTTGATCGGGCTGACACCGCAGTTCAATGCCCCGTGTAATGCCTGGCTTTTTGATGCCAAACTCCTGGACACGCCTTTGAGCTCCGGTGATCAGGAGTTGTACAGGTTGATTCAGCACCACCTGGATGCGCTGGATCAAATGTCGGTACAGGAGTTACCGGCCTATGTTCGCCAATTATTGCGTAACCTGCTTCCCAGCGGTCGCACTACGATTGAGCAGATCGCAGGCTTTATGGACCTGAATCATCGTACGCTGCAACGCTATCTGGCAGAGGAGGGTACCTCTTTTCAAGTGCTGCTGGATGAGACGCGTCAATCGATGGCTCAGCGCTATCTGGGAGACTCGACCATCAATCTGACCCAACTGGCTGCCATGTTGGGGTACTCGGAGTTGAGCGCGTTTTCCCGTGCCTTTCAACGGTGGTTTGGTTGCAGCCCGCGGGAGTGGCGGGCGCAACAACACCCGACTGGTAAATCCCGGCAACGACTGCGTGTGCATCTGCAGCGTCGCCGATCACCAGAGGTTTGAGCGTTCAGGGTGTCAGATTTTCCCTGACACCCTGGCTGCCGCCCAAGGTCTCAATCCAGTCGACGACTTGCTGGGCATGACCTTGCCAGCCTGGCTCCCCTAATAGCCAGTGACCCTGTACTGGGTATTCGCGATACTCGAGCTGGTTGCCGTACCAGCGTGACATTCGACGGCTCACCGAGCGGGGAATAATTCGATCTTTCCCCCCTGCCAAGGCCAACATTGGGCAACCGATTTGCTCCTTTTGGACCCGGTTGGTACGCGCCAGGTTGAGTACACCAAACCCCACTTCGTAGGCCACTTTTCCGGACTCAGCAATTAGCAGTTTGCGGTAACCCGCCCGTTCTCCCTGAGGCACCCGATTGAATATAAGGTAGTCCGCTTCCCAGGCAGATAAACGGAACGTCTTTCTCCATAACGCCCATTTGCAGAAGTGCCGAAACAACCCGGGCAGCATGCGCAGGCGCATCGGAAATATCTGGGCGGGTGCCGCGCTGTTGATCAGTATCAACCCGGCAAGGTCCAGATGTTGGGCAGCCAGTTGGCCAATGAGTCCTCCTAGGGAATGGCCGATCAATACCGGTCGTTTCTTGCCGTCCGCCGCTTTGACCACTGCATCGACGTAACTATTGAGTGCAACTCTCGCAAGCGACGTATCCGAGCCATGTTCCACGTGGCCCGGAAGATCAAGCATCAAACAATTAAGGCCCCGAGCCCTGAAGAAAATTTCCCAATCACGCCACACCGTATGACGTGACCACATACCATGGATAAAGATAATGTCTGGATTCAATTGTTGACCGTCCGCCTGGCAGCTCAAAAGAAACCCGTCGCGACGAGCATTGACGAGACGACGGGCCATGGTTCGAAAAAGGGGCGGGGAGCCCCTTCTGTTCGCTTCAAGCGCTTCTGAATTCCAGACTTGGGTCTACGACTGATTGCTTGAGTAGCATCACTTGGTCGCTTTCAAAGTTATGCAGTACGCGCCAGGGCAGTTGGCGTCCTTGGCGCGGTAGTACTGCTGCCGAGCGTTGGATGTAGCCTGACTGCATCGAGCCGAGGACCGTCTCGTCAGCTTGCATTTCTCCAGTGGGGGCTCGGGGAATCACCACGCCGATGTTGTTCTGTTTCATATGATTGAAAAGACGGCACAAATAGCTGGCGGTCATGTCGACCTTAAGCGTCCAGGGTGCGTTGGTATAACCGAAGACAAACCCCATGTTCGGAACGTCCTGAAGCATGGAGCCCTTGTAAGTCATCAGCTCGTTAAGCTGTTTCTGCTTACCATCCACCACTAGATCCATGCCCCCGCATGTTTGAAGTTTCAAGCCAGTGGCCGTGATGATGATGTCCGCCGGTAGTTCCTGACCTGACTTGAGCTTGATGCCGGTCTCCGTGAAGCTTTCGATCTGGTCGGTGACCACGGACGCCTTGCCAGCCTTCAGGGCTTTAAACAGATCTGCGTCCGGGACCGCGCAGATGCGTTCGTCCCAAGGTTGATAGCGTGGAGTGAAGTGGCGCATGTCGACGTGTTCGCCAACCTGCTTGCGCACACCAGAAAGCAGCCAGGAGCGTACGAGTCCGGGCCAACGTTTGGACATCTTGTAGATAAAGCGCTGCAAGACAATGTTGCGCTTGCGAGCTAAGGCAAACACCGCTCGCTTTGGCAGGAATCGTTGTAGCACTTCAGACAAACGATCATGGCCGGGTACGCTGAATACATAGCTGGGTGAGCGCTGTAGCATCGTTACGTGCTCAGCGTCAGGTGCCATTGCTGGCACCAGCGTTACCGCAGTCGCGCCGCTGCCAATGACAACCACACGCTTGCCGCGATAGTCCAGGTCTTCTGGCCAATGTTGTGGATGCACGCGCTTGCCCTTGAAGCGCTCCTCTCCTGGAAAATCGGGTAGATAGCCTGCGTCGTAGTCGTAGTAACCGGTGCAACTGATCAAATACTTGCAACTAAAGGTATCGGTTTTGCCGCTGGCTTCTTCCAGGCAACTCACGGTCCAGCGTTGCTTTTCACTGCACCAGGAGGCGTCGGTCGTTTTAAGGCCGAACAGAACTTTTTTATCGACCCCGTACTCGCGGGCGGTCTCGGTGACATAGCGACGAATTGACGGTCCATCGGCAAGGACTTTCAAATCGTGCCATGGGCGGAACGAGTAGCCGAAGCTGAACATGTCCGAGTCAGATCGGATACCAGGGTAGCGGAACAGGTCCCATGTCCCGCCGATTGCTTCACGGCGCTCAATTAGCCCGACTTTGGCGCCGGGCATTTCCATAGCCATGCGGCAGGCAGTACCAATTCCCGAAAGACCGGCACCAATGATCAAGACGTCGTATTGATTCTGCATGGAACACTCTCATTGCTATTATTCTGAGCTCAGGAGTATTGCGAAGTGCAGGTATACATAACCTGACCAAATATGACTTGCAGTTGACATTTTGCGACAAGTTGAACGACAGTCTTCTATTGCGTGAGATCGCGAACTATCGCTTTGCGGACTGTCGTTTTATGTCAAGTAATGGTCTGGAAATGTCCATCACTTCGATGAGCACCAGGCGATACTCTGCTGGTAGCACACACCGATGCTGTATATGCCGGCCACGCACCTGCACATTCAGCATCGGTGTCTCCCGACTTTTCGAAACCGCCGGGATTGCCTGCGCGGTTACAGGCTGCTGACCAGATGCCCTCCATCTACTGCCAGCACCTCACCTGTCATGAATGATCCAGCTTCGCTGGCGAGTAACAGGAAAGGTCCTTCTAACTCCTCAAGGCAACCCAGGCGGCGCATCGGAACAGCATTGCGGATGTAGGATTGTCCGTTGTCCCCGTCAAAGTAGGCGTCGTTCATTTCCGTCTTGAAGTAACCGGGAGCGATGGCGTTGACGCGGATCTGGTAGCGTGCAAATTCCAGTGCCAATGACTTGCTCAGTTGCACAACACCAGCCTTCGCTGCGCAGTAGTGGCTGTAACCCGTACCAACACGCAGCCCGAGTATCGACGCGACATTGACGATGCTGCCACCACGACCGGCCTTGACCAATCGTTGTGCAGCGCACTGGGCAACGCGCCAGACACCGTCGAGGTTGGTCGACAGCATGTTGCGCCATTGTTCTTCGCTTATGTTCAGCGCACCCATAGCGTTGCCGATTCCGGCATTGTTGAGCACGACGTCGACTACACCGAAATGCACTTCGGCCGTATCGAAGGCAGCTTCGACACTGGCCCGGTCGGTAACATCGAGAGCAACGACCAGCGCCTCGCCACCGAGCCACCGAATGTCCTGAGCGAGTTGTTCCAAGCGCTCAATGCGACGTGCCCCAATCACCACGTGTGCTCCCGCCAGGCTCGCAAGCCGAGCCAGGTGGGCACCAATTCCGCTGGAGGCACCCGTGACCAGTATGGTTTTACCGGAGAGCGAAAATATCGACCGGACGTCCATCAGAGCACCTCGAACAACCCGGCGGCGCCCATGCCGCCACCAACGCACATGGTGACCACCACGAATCTGACACCCCGACGCTGACCTTCCAGAAGGGCATGACCAACCATGCGAGCACCACTCATGCCGTAGGGATGTCCGATCGAGATGGCGCCTCCGTTGACGTTTAGCCTCGCCGGGTCGATACCGAGTTTCTCGGCGCAATAAAGGACCTGGCAGGCGAAGGCCTCGTTGAGTTCCCACAGGCCGATGTCCTCGACAGTCAGGCCGTGCTGCTTGAGCAATTTTGGTACGGCAAGCACCGGACCGATACCCATTTCCTCCGGTGCCAGACCGACCACGCTGATGCCACGGTACAAGCCCAGTGGTTCGAGGTTGCGTTTTTCAGCCAGTTGCGCATCCATCATCACGCAAGCACTCGCGCCATCGGACAGTTGGCTGGCGTTACCGGCAGTGATACAGCCGCCTTCAATCACTGGCTTGAGTTTGGTCAGGTCCTCCAGCACGGTACACGGCCGGTTGCCTTCGTCGCTATCAAGAGTCACATCGATGAAGCTGGCCAAGCCGGTTTCCTTGTCGACCACTTTCCTGGACGCAGTGACCGGCACGATTTCATTGTTGAACAACCCTGCGGCCTGGGCGCTTGCGGTACGCTGCTGCGATTGAAGAGAGTAGGCGTCTTGCGCTTCGCGGCTGATGTTGTAGCGTTGGGCAACGATCTCTGCTGTCTGCAGCATCGGCATGTAGGCATGTTGCGCATGGCCAATGACCATGGGGTCTTTCTCGGTCATCGCCCACTCAAGATAATGGCCCTGCACCAGGCTGATATGCTCTTGGCCGGCACCGACAGTAACTTTCATACCGTCGACCATGATCTGCTTGGCAGCGGTGGCAATTGCCATGAGCCCCGAGGCGCATTGGCGGTCGATGGTTTGCCCGCTCACGCTCAGCGGTAGCCCGGCAGCCAGTGCGCTCATGCGGCCGAGGTTCCAGCCGGCCGTGCCACCTGCCATGCCGGTGCCCATGACCAGATCCTCAATTTCCGTGGTCTCGATACCCGCGCGTTCCACAGCTGCGCGTATCGCATAGCTGGCCATGCTCGGCGAACTCAAGTTGTTGAATGCTCCGCGGAATGCCTTGGCAATCGGGGTGCGAGCAGTTGAGAGAATGACGGCTTCTTTCATGGTGTCGATGTCCTGTCTTTGGTCTTCGGGAGGGAATGCCCCATTGGGGACACCCTCCTTTTCTATGGGTCAGAGTTTTTCGATGCGGGTCTTGCCAGCAGCGACAAGGCGTTCGAGCATCGGTGCGGGTTGGAACCACATCTCACCGTGCGAGCCCAGCGCTTGGCGGTAGTGTTCAAGGCGTGACAGCAAATGACTCAGCCCGATGCATTCGGCCTCATGCATCGGACCGCCTCGCCAGGCAGGGAAGCCGTAGCCATTGATGAACACCAGATCGATGTCGCTACTGCTTAAGGCGATGCCTTCGTCGAGTAACTGGATGCCTTCATTGATCAGACTGAACAAGCACCGCTCAAGGATTTCCTGATCCGGAATATGCCGACGTTGAATGTCCAGTTCATTCGCAAGTCGCGCGGCGAGTGAAATGACTTCGGGATCATCCTGACGGTCTCGTTCTTCATAGCGATAAAGCCCGGCGCCAGTCTTCTGTCCGTAGCGGCCCAACGCGTAGAGTTCGTCTCCCAATTTGCAGTAGCTAGGGTCGTGACTGATTTCGCTGCGACGTGATTCGCGGATCAAGTAGCCGATATCAATGCCGGCGAGGTCCTGCACCGCCAGCATGCCCATGGCTAAACCGTGATTGGTGAGTACTTTGTCAATTTGAGAGGGGGTAGCGCCCTCCAGCACCAGGCGGTAGGCCTCACGGCCATAAGGCTCGAACATGCGATTGCCGATGAAACCGAAACACACCCCCGACACCACCGCAATTTTACCGATCTGGCGTGCCAGCTTCAGTGTGGTCAACAGCACATCAGGTGCAGTCTCTCGGGCACGCACCACCTCGAGCAGACGCATGACATTGGCCGGGCTGAAGAAGTGCAGGCCAATAACATCCTGGGGGCGCCGGGTGACGGCAGCGATGGCGTCAACATCCAGTGTCGACGTGTTGCTGGCAAGAATGGCGCCTGGTTTGCAAACCTTGTCCAGCGTACGGAATACTTTCTGTTTGATCTCGAGTGATTCATATACAGCTTCGATCACCAGATCGGCATCGATCAGATAGCCATAATCAAGCGTGCCCTGGATTCGCTCCATTCGCCGCTCAAGCTGCAAGTGGGTCATCTTTCCACGCTGTACGCTGATCTCGTAGTTGTGGCGGATCTGCATCAGTCCACGGTCCAGCGCATCAGCCCTGGCTTCCAGCAAGATGACCGGGATACCGGCGTTGGCGAAGTTCATCGCAATGCCTCCACCCATGGTGCCAGCACCGATGATTGCCACTTGGGAGACCTTCCGCAGCGTGGTGGTGGCGTCTATTCCTGGAATCTTTCCCGCTTCGCGTTCGGCGAAGAATACATGACGCAGCGCGCTGGATTCGGCCGAGGCTTCAGCCTCTTTAAATAGCTCGCTTTCGCGAATTAGCCCTTCGTTGAGCGGCAGTTCGCAAGCCGCCTGGACTGCAGCAACAACGCGTTGCGGGGCTTGGCGCCCCTTCCAGCGCGAGGCGTTTTTTGCTTGGAAATCCTTGAAGAAATCGACTTCGAGATGTTTCCCCGGTGCAGCGTTCGGATCGATCGGACGCACAGGAGCGCCGGATTCGAGCAGTTCGCGGGCAAAGGCAAAGGCATCTTCCAGCAAGCTGGAGGGAGCCTTGGATAAACGATCGAGAATGCCGAGGCTTGCAGCTTTGTCTGCGGTGATTGATTGTCCTGAGATGATGAGATCCAGGGCTGCTTTGGCGCCAATCAGGCGCGGCAGTCGTTGGGTGCCTCCTGCTCCCGGGAGCAATCCAAGGTTGATTTCCGGCAGGCCGACGCGTGCATCAGGCGTTGCAATTCGATAAGCGCAGGCCAGGGCTAGCTCAAGGCCGCCACCGAGTGCAGCGCCTCCAATTGCTGCAATCAGCGGCTTGTCGATTTGACTCAAACGTACCAGCATGTCAGGCAAGGAAGGATCGGCATGACTGGCAGCGCTGCCAAACTCGCTGATGTCTGCACCGGCGCTGAATGGCGTACCGTGCAGGATAATCGCCCGTACGGTCGGGTCGGCGACAGCACGCTCGCAGGCCTCGTTCAAGGCGGCACGAAGCGCTTGGCCCAAGGCATTGACCGAGGGGCGATTCAGGCCGATCAGGGCCAGGCCGTCGTCGCATTGGTAGTGGATGAGGTCGCTCATAAAATTCCTTTTGGTTATGTCGTGGGGTAGGGGAGGGTCAGAACCAATCGTTCTGCATGTCGAAGCAGACGCGGTTGCCAGTGCTGAGCAATCGTGCTTGGCCTTGTAAACCGGCCAGTTCCCACTCCATGAAGTAACGCGCTGCATGGAGCTTGCCTTTGTAAAAGTCGGCTTCGCTGCCCACGGCACCGGATGTCAGCGCACGGCTGGCGGCAAGTGCCTGACGCAGCCAGATCCAGCCGACGACCAGCTTGCCGAACATATCGAGATAGGCAGTGGCATTGCTCAGGCCAAGAGCGGGGTTGGCGGATACCCTGATCTGCATTTCGATCGTGACTCTTTCGATGACCTGCATTGCTGTGCGCAGTGCAGTGGCGAGCGAGGCGCAGTCGTGGCGTGCATGCCCCTCGTTCAGGCTGGCCTTGAGACGTGTGAGGAACAATGCAAAACCGTCCCCACCCTGTGGGCCCAGCTTGCGTGCGAGCAAATCAATGGCCTGAATGCCTTCAGTGCCCTCGTGTATCGGGTTGAGGCGATTGTCCCGATAAAACTGTTCAAGCTGGTATTCACGGGTGTAACCGGAACCTCCGAGCACCTGAATACCAATCTCGGACGCCAGCAGGCCGTACCGTGAAGGCCATGATTTGACCACGGGCGTGAGCAGGTCGAGCATCTCGGCGGCCTGATGGCGTTGGTCTGCGTCTGGTGCGGTGTGGCTATCTTCGACCAGGGTGCTGGCATACAGACACAACGCCATGCTGCCTTCGGCGTACACCTTCTGTTGCAGCAGCATTCGCCGAACGTCGGCGTGCTCGACAATGCGTACCTGCGGGGTTAGCGGATCCTTATTGCCAGGAAGACGTCCCTGTGGCCGGTTGCGGGCATAGTCGAGTGCATGGATGTAGCTTTGATACCCAAGGCTTGCGGCACCAAGGCCGACCCCGATGCGGGCCTCGTTCATCATCTGAAACATGTAGCCAAGGCCCTTATTGGCTTCACCCACGAGATACCCGACGGCCCCGTCTTTTTCACCGAAGTTGAGCACCGTGGACGTGGCGTTGCGATAGCCCATCTTGTGTAACAAACCCGCCAAGGCCACATCATTGCGCCCTCCGACGCTGCCATCGGCATTGACCAGGTACTTGGGCACGAGAAACAACGAAATGCCTTTCACGCCGGCAGGTGCACCTTCAATGCGGGCCAGCACCAGGTGCACGATGTTTTCGGTCAGTTCGTGATCGCCGCCGGAAATGAACATCTTGCTGCCGCTGATGCGATAGCTGCCGTCTTCGGCCGCACGAGCGCTGGTGCGCAGATCCCCAAGCGCCGAGCCCTGACCTGGTTCGGTCATCGCCATGGTGCCACTGAAACGCCCCTCTAGCATCGGCGGCAGGAAGCGCTGGCGCAGCTCGGTACTGGCAAAGGTTTTTATAAGGTTGGCAGCGCCAATACTTAGAAACGAATAGCCAAGGGTCGCAATATTGGCTGCATTGAAATAGGCCATACAGGTGCGCAGTACCACTTCCGGCAACTGCTGCCCACCGTCTTCGAAGTCGTGGTGAGCGGCGAGAAAACCTGCCGAGGCAAAAGCGTCCCAGGCAGCTTTGGTTTCTGGAATGAGGGTGACCTTCTCGCCATCGAAGGTAGGCTCGTTAGCATCACCTTTCTGGTTGTGAGGTGCGAAGTACTGGGCGGCAACGTCGCGTGCCGTCTGCAGTGTTGCATCAAGTACTGTCAGGTCCAGCTCCGCGTAACGGGGCCTTTTCAGGAGACCCTCGGTGTCTAGTATTTCAAAGAGCTGGAAGCGAAGGTCGCGGTCGTTGAGCAACTGGTCGGTCATAGCGTTCTCGTTTGGCGGAATAAACCAGGCGGTTTTGTAACAAAGACCGATGACCATGCGCGCCCAACCACGGGTGGAAATTGGGGTGGAGCAAGGTGGGGAAAAAACGGGGAGGGTGGAGCGAAGCTCCGAAGCGCCTCAGTTCAACAGTTTTGTCTCTCGCACCACTTGAAGTGCGCCTTTGCGATCGACCACATCGAGTTTGCGGAACAGATTATTGATGTGGCTTTTCACTGTACTGAGGCTGATGTACAGGCTGTCGGCAATCTGCTGATTGCTTTGGCAATTGACCATGCGCTGGAGTACGTCTTGTTCACGGCGAGTCAACGGGTCGAGTAATGGTTGGTAGGACTGACTCTTTGGCGTCAATCCTTGCAATAGCTGTGCGAGTTGCGCGCGCGAGGGTAATGAAGCTTCGATACCGTGTTGACGGCGGATCTGAGGAGAGATCAGTTGGCGGAACAGTTCAAGTAGCTGACGCCCCTCCAAGTGCAGCAAGTTAGTAAAACCGTGCTTCGCTGCCTGCTGCAACGCCGCATCCAGGCTGCGCAGGGCTGCTGTGTGATTCGCAGCGTCCAGATACAGGCTGGCATCGAGCAAATGCAGGTCGATGCTGAGTTGGAGATTGTCCTCAGTCATGGATTGCGACCATAGGTAGTGGGAGATGCTCGTTGCCGATGCGCGTTGGCCCAGATGACGTTGAACCCAGGCATAAGCCTGCCATTCTTCAGGCATCAGGTTCGTACCGTAAAGGCGATTGCACCAGCGCCATTCCTTGAGCCAATCATCAATGAAGCCCTGATCGTGTTCGCGAACGGCCAGGCGCACGCGAGAGGCGCCAGCCAGACGATAGAGGGTGAATAGTTTCAATTGACGGGCGATTTTGCGTGCTTCATCCCAGCGCTCTCGTGCGCAAGAAAGCCGACCTTGGGCAGCAAGGCAAAGCGCTTGATAATGCAGTACCCAAGGCAGACCGGCGCTGTGGGTAATGTCGAAGGCAATGGTCTTGGCATGAGCAAGATGCTCTGCCGCTGATTGCAATTTGTTTTGCTGCAACAGCAAGACGCCTTTGCCCAGGTATTGGAAAAGGTCGTAAAATCCGTGCGACGCCCCTGTGGCACGATTTTGAATCATCTGGGTAAAGCGCTCCTCAGCCTTGAGGGGGTGACCTTGAGCCAGTTCGATCATGCCCAGTTGTAAATGAAGCAGGTTGGTGTAGCCACTGAAGTTCATGGCAGTGAGTTCGCAAAGTGCCTGCTCTGTGTCATGTCGGGCCCGATGCAGCTGGCCCAGCGCAAACAAGCAGCTGGCTCGATTGAACAACAGCACGGTAGTGGCGGCATTCATCTGCGGGTATCGCCGCAGCGCCTCATCGACAAGGGCGATACCGTGATTGAAATTGCCGCCGAGAAATGCCAGCCGGCTACGCAGGAAAGCGAACGTCTGATGTGATCGCTCGTTACGCTGTTCGGGCGTCTTTTGGTCTCTTGACAGGCGTTGAAGTCGACGCAGGCACTCCGCAGCGCGGTCAATATCGTTAGTGACGATGACGGTGCTGGCTTCGGTAATTGCCAGGGTGAAATGATCTTCCATGCTTTGCCCAGGCATATCGGCAAGAAAGTCGACCATCGCGTTGACCTGGCCTTCCCGTAGCAGATCAAAACTGTGCCGGTCGATGGCAGCCAGCAGGGCGTCAAAGTCCAGGGCGCGCCCGAGCTGGTACACAGCCTCGGCGTAACATTGCTTTTGAAGCAGATGCTTACCTGCCTTTTGATGCAATTGCGTCAGGGCACCGGGAGTGCGCAGGCGTAGCTGTTGATAGAGTGCCTGCCGCATTTGTTTATGAAGCCTGTAATGCAATTGTTCATCGTCGCATTGCTGGACAAACAGGTGCTTTCGCACCAGTCGGTCGAGGAGCGTCGCGGCGTCGGAGCGCCCCGTCAAGCAGGTGGCGAGTTCGACATTGAAGGTGTTGACCACGGACAGCTGTTCAAGGAAGCGCAAAATCTCGTGAGGCAATGAACCTAAAATTTCTTCATTGAAAAATTGTGCGGTGAGAGCATGAAAACGTCTGGCGGTAGCGGCTGAAATCTGTGTGTCAGAAGACGACAAAGTCGGCTGCTCGGTCTGTGCGCTGAGACCCAGCAATACGCTGCTGATCCAGCCCTCGCTGTTGGCACGCAGCAGGTACGCCGCATCATCGCTGAGTTTCACTCCGCGAGCAGACGCAAGTGTCTTTATCTCGCTACTGTCCAATGCCAAGCAGTGCGTGTCCAATAATTGCAAACGTCCATCCCGGCGTAGATGGCTGAGCCGGAGTGCTGGCAGGCCCTCGCTGGCGGCAATAATGTGCAGATTCTCGGGAGCGTGGCGCAGCAGTTCGTCGAAGTAACGGCAGGCGGCCGGTGCGCGTAAGCAATGCAAGTCATCGATGATCAGGGTGTAGGGAGTCTTTCGTTTTTCCAACCCGTCGATGATCGCAGCCCACAGCGTTTCTTCGTTGACCGTGTTTAAACCGGGTACTGGCGTAGCTAGGCCCATTGCTTGATGCAAATGCATGAGCAGAATCAGGGGCCGGTTGTCGCCACTATCACAACGGAGCCAGGCCCAGGGTGTCCTGAGGTTTGCGACGTACTGGGCCAGTAAGATGCTTTTGCCATAACCAACTGGGGTGCTGAGCAGGCTCAGCAAGCAATCCCGTTCGGTTGCCTCGTTTAGCATCTGCAAAAGCTGTGGTCGAGAAATGGCCGTAGTTGGTATGGCAGGTGGGCGCAACTTGCTCGGTTTTAGCGTCGGATAATGCATAACGGCTGACGGCTTCTCTTTTCGCACATTGGCATTAAGCAGTGTTACGGGATGGAGGGTCGGAGTTCGAACGCATAACGAGTCAGAGCCGTTGTGTCAGGCGAAGCGAGCGGCCAACTTCATGCCGATTGTCACCAGCGGTTGGTAGAGAACCGGCAGCAGACGCAGCATCAGATCAATGCTCCGAGCGTCCGATCCGATCAGAATGCGTCGATGGTTGCGTTGCACACCGCGCAGAATGACTTCGGCGGCTTTCTCCGCCGTGGTTCGCAGCAGCTTGTCGTTGAATCTACTGCGGGCGTCGTCCGCATCCTGCCCTGTGATGCTGGCCATGCTCTGGTTCATGCGGGCGTGTGCAGCAATTCCGGTCTTGATCCCACCTGGATGCACGCAACTGGCAGATACACCGCAATTCTCCAGGTCCAGTTCCTGACGCAAAGACTCAGTGAAGCCGCGGACGGCAAATTTGGTGGCGTTGTAGGCGCTCATGCCAGGTTGGGCAAACAGGCCGAAGATGCTGGAGATATTTACAATGTGTCCATCGCCAGAAGTTTTGAGGTGCGGCAGGAATGCCTTGGTGCCGTGTACCACCCCCCACCAATTGATGTCGGTTATCCAGACATACTCTTCATAGCTGCTGCCTTCGACGGTGCCAGCGTGTGCGACACCCGCATTGTTAATGATCAGGTTGACCTTGCCATGTTCCTCAGCAACCCGATTTGCCCAGGCGTGCATCTGCTCGCGATTGGCGACGTCCACTACCGAAGTGGAAACGCTAACGCCGGTGAGTTCCAGTGCCTGCCGTGTGCGTTCCAGCCCTTGCGCGTTGACATCGGATAGTGCCAGGTGACAACCCCGCTCGGCCAAGGCCAATGCAAGTGCGCGCCCAATACCTGATCCAGCTCCCGTAATGGCTGCAACTTTGTCTGTGAAGGATTTCATGCCGTGCACTCCGGATAGCGGCTAAATGCTTCGACGAGACTAGTGAAATTGTCAGCGAATTAATTGACATTCCGCGACATGAACAAGACCTTTAACGTCGTCATGCTGAGCAGAACGCCAACAAGCACAACAGCAAAGAAAAGTCTTGGTTGCGGGCGACGCGCTTCCTTTGGCAATGCGCATGCAAACCTGTTGATGCTGGCTCTATCGCCGCGATCGCTCGCCAGTTGGGCTGCGACGACATTCTCATTTGATCAGGCAACGACATCAGTGGCGGCGAACAAGGCCGCAACTGCGGGCCGCATCACCTGCGGAGCGTGGGCATTCCCTCCGTCTACAAAATTCAGGACGTTCCTGATAACGCCTCGATCAGGGAGGTAGGGAAAGACAAAACATGATGATGCGGATGAAACGTTGGCAGGGGCGACACAATGTAATTCATTACACTGATAAATCAGAAAAT
This sequence comes from Pseudomonas sp. GW456-E7, assembly GCF_059424105.1. Taxonomy (NCBI): domain Bacteria; kingdom Pseudomonadati; phylum Pseudomonadota; class Gammaproteobacteria; order Pseudomonadales; family Pseudomonadaceae; genus Pseudomonas; species Pseudomonas sp. GW456-E7. The sequence goes on from NZ_JBWKZB010000026.1 coordinate 48,540, forward strand.
TCTTAATGTATGGACAGTTTCGAATAGCGTATTCAGATTTTTGTCCCGCACCCCTGAGGGTGGACTCGTTAATGATCAACAAATCAAAATCATTGAGCGCATAATCTATCACTTGAAGTAAATCACGTTGGGATGCGAACGGGGCCACACAACTGTAGCCAAGACTGGCGAGATTTTTTTCTATGCCCAGGCGCCTGGAGTGTTTCTCATCAACCAGCAAGATACGCAGCCGTGGATTGATCATGAATTGTTCTCCTCTATCCGTTCGGTTGGCGAAAAAATATTTTATAAGTGGAGCGGAAGCAGTCGAGCGAGTAGTCAACCCCATACATTAAACGCTGTTGAGATTTACGCGGTTTGTATCCAGCCAGAGTAGTGATTGCTTACCGCTCATAGGTCGAGCGCAGAGGTATCCTTGAGCGTGGATACATCCAAGTTTTATCAATGACTCGCGCTGACTTTCTGTTTCAACCCCTTCCACGACTACCGACATATTCAAGGATTTACCCAGAGCGAGCGTGTTGATGACCACTGCTCTGTTGTTAACGCTGTTATCAAGGTCGTGAATGAAACTGGCGTCGAGTTTTATCTCTGTGAATGGCAAGCGGCAAAGCCGTTCCAAGGATGAAAACCCGGTGCCAAAATCGTCAATAGACAACCCGGATCCCATGATTCGTAATTGAATCAGGTTCTTAAGTACAGTCGGAGATGACTCTAGCAGGCCACTTTCGGTGATTTCGAAGATCAAGCGATATGCCGGTAATTGATACCTGTGAAGCAAGTCGGTGATTTTTGTGACTAGCTCTGGGTTGCTAAGCTGTTCCGCTTGCACGTTGAATGCAAGGCGCATTGAGGGTTCGGTATGTGAGATTTTTTCCAGGAAAGACAGACCCTGCTCGATCAGTGCAAACAGCAAGTCGTCCATCAAATCGAAGCTGTTCAGAAACGGCAGGAAGTCCGACGGATACAATATTCCATGAAGTGGGTGCTCCCACCGCACCAAAACTTCAAGACTGTCGACAGCATTCGTGACGAGATTGAATTTCGGCTGGAAGAATGCCCTGAACTCGTTAGCTGAAATGGCTTTCTTCAGATCCGTTTCATTAAAGGACCTGATGCTGGTCGGCTGTGGAATTTTATCTCGGGGTAACTCTGTGCTTCGCTCGAACTGTTCCAGCAGGGGCATAATCGTGTGTGGGCGAACCGATGCATCAACGTATCCCAGCACCTTCACCTTATGCATGGTTAGCATCCGATCTATAGCACTGTGCAAGTCAGCCGAAAGATTACTGCAAATAATCATCGAATTGACTAATCCACTGGCACACAGCTCCTCGATGGCAGCGAGGCTTTGCATACACTTCTCCCTCAGACTGCATAAGGCCACATCGGCCCGCCCTTTGCTTTTGAGTATTTCCATGGCAGTGGCACTGTTGGTCACAGATATGACGTCATCACATCCAAGGTCCTGAAAGGCTCGCGTCGCAACGATTCGCTTGAGGGGATGCTCTTCGATGACAAGACTGCGTATCGGTAGTAAAGACATGGCAGCTATACATTTGATGGGAGTGCCTGAATTATTGTGATGCGCCAGCACCGTGTATTTAGGAATCGTCCCAAGATTGTCGGGAGTGCTGCCTACAGCTTTCGAAAAGTCAGCGCGAAAAAAACGGTGGCCTGAAGGCGCTGTTTGAAAGCTTACCCGTCGGTCGGTTTTGTATCGGCGCTGACACCTGTAAGCCAAATTCGACATCCACTTACGCCTGTCGTTGGTCGTGGGCGGTGACGCTCGATGGAAAACTTCAGATTGATGCGCTTTTGTGATTTTCGAGACAAATCTCATCGCCTCCACTTTGGTCGCATGGATAGGATCTAGTTGCCGCCTTCGTAACGAGTGAGTGGCTAAGTAGCCTGGGCCGCATTTTTGAATGAGCTGCAGGTTCAGGCGCAGTTATCCAAGGAACAAGAAATGGAATTCACGCACTCTGTTCGGACTCGCGATACGAGCGTCGGCTCGGCTGTGGTCATGAGTTCCAGCTTAACGGGTTCTATCTGACCTCCCGTTAGGGAGATATCTGGAGTGGTCATGGCATCGAACAGCTTCCAAAACGAAGTGCCCAAGGCGCGGGTCAACATCAAGCTTGATTTGCACACCGGTGGCGCACAAAAAAACGTTGAATTGCCGCTCAAACTCATGGTGATGGGTGATTACAGTAATGGTCACGAGCAGCGTCCGTTATCTGAAAGAGGCAAGGTCGGGATCAACAAAAACAACTTCGACAGTGTGCTCGCCGAGTTTTCGCCGAGCCTGAAACTAACGGTGGAAAATACCTTGACCGACGCCAGCGTCGACACCGCTGTCGCGTTGAGTTTTCAGGGCATGAAAGACTTCGAACCTGAACAGGTAGCGCGGCAGATTCCACAGCTGCGAGCCCTGCTTGCGATGCGCAACCTGCTGCGCGACCTCAAATCCAACCTGTTGGATAACGCCACCTTTCGTCATGAACTGGAACGCATCCTCAAGGACGACGCGCTGAGTGACGAGCTACGCGCCGAACTGGCCGCTCTGACGCCACAAGAAGCATGTTAATTGCCCTCGGTTCGTTAATAAGGAAGTTCTCATCATGTCCGTAGCACAATCATCCGCATCCTCGCAGCAGGCCAAGACCCACGACGCAGACAGCAGCCAAGGTGTCTATGGCGCCTTGTTCGCCAAGATCAATCTCAGCCCGGTTGCGCAGCTGAGTGGCATCGAATCGTTTCAAAACGCCGAGGCCCTGTCCGAGGCGTCTGCGGATGAACGGGTAACGGCGGCCGTTAGTGTTTTCTTGAGCCTGCTCAAGCAGTCCTCGCATAAAGTCGAGCGCCTGGACAAAACCCTGTTGGATGAGCATATCGCGTCGTTGGATGCACAGATCAGTCGCCAACTTGATGCGGTCATGCACCATCCGGACTTTCAGCGCGTGGAATCAACCTGGCGCGGCGTGAAGTCTCTGATCGACCAGACCGATTTCCGCCAGAACGTGCGGATCGAGCTGCTGGACATCAGTAAGGATCACCTGGTCCAAGACTTCGAAGATGCGCCGGAAATCGCCCAAAGCGGCCTGTACCTGCATACCTACACCCAGGAATACGATACCCCGGGCGGGGAACCGATTGCGGCGGCCATTTCCAACTACGAGTTCAGCCGCAGTCCGCAGGATATTGCCCTGCTGCGCAACATTGCCAAGGTGTCTGCGGCCGCCCACATGCCGTTCATTGGTTCTGTAGGTCCGGCGTTTTTTGGCAAGCAGACGATGGAAGAAGTGGCCGCCATCAAAGATATCGGCAACTACTTTGACCGTGCCGAGTACATCAAATGGAAGGCATTCCGCGAAAGTGACGACTCTCGTTACATCGGCCTGCTCATGCCTCGTGTGTTGGGTCGCCTGCCATATGGCCCGGACACTATCCCCGTGCGCAGCTTCAACTATATCGAAAGCGTCAAGGGTCCCGATCACGAGAAATACTTGTGGACCAACGCCTCGTTCGCTTTCGCGGCCAACATGGTAAAGAGCTTTATCAACAACGGTTGGTGTGTGCAGATTCGCGGACCGCAATCAGGTGGCGCGGTTACCGAACTGCCGATTCACCTGTATGACTTGGGAACGGGCAACCAGGTGAAGATCCCCTCCGAAGTGATGATCCCGGAAACCCGCGAGTTCGAATTCGCCAATCTCGGTTTCATTCCCTTGTCGTACTACAAGAACCGCGATTATGCGTGTTTCTTCTCGGCTAACTCGACTCAAAAACCAGCCCTGTACGACACCGCCGACGCCACGGCCAACAGCCGAATCAATGCGCGCCTGCCGTACATCTTCCTGCTGTCGCGTATTGCCCATTACCTGAAGCTGATCCAGCGCGAAAACATCGGGACCACCAAGGACCGTCGTATGCTGGAGCTGGAGTTGAACAAGTGGATCGGTGGCCTCGTCACCGAAATGACCGACCCCGGCGACGACCTGCAGGCCTCCCACCCATTGCGCGATGCCAAGGTGACGGTAGAAGACATCGAGGATAACCCCGGCTTCTTCCGCGTCAAGCTGTACGCCGTACCGCACTTTCAGGTCGAAGGCATGGACGTCAACTTGTCGCTGGTTTCGCAGATGCCCAAGGCAAAAGCCTAAACCACTTCGTAGGGAAATGATGGCATGAAGATCGACCGTCCCCTTTGGGCTGCGGGGGCATTGCTGTCCCCGCAGCAATTCCAGCAGCAGGCGCGCTGGGAGGCGTGGGCTAATGAGAGTCTGGCACATCTGTCGCTGGTACACCCCTGGGGTGTTTTGGGGGTGGCGTTTGACCTGCAAGCCCTGCGCCTAGGCAAGCTAAAGGCCACTCAAGTACGCGCACGCCTGCCCGATGGTACCTTGGTCGATACCGATCACGTGGATCGTCTGCCGCCCGCGCTGGAGTTGACCCGCCTGCTGCCCGATGACGCCCAGGACGCGACGTTGTTACTGGCGTTACCGCTGGAACATGCCAATGGCAACAACTGTGTGTTCGAAGGTGCGAGGGCCGACCGGCCAACGCGCTATCACCAGGATTGGCGGCAAGTGCAGGATATCTACGCCGACGAAGTGCAGTCGATGGGGGTGCTGGAGTACGCCCTGACCCTGCGCCTGGAGAGTGACGAGAACGCCGATTACCTGACCTGCCCGGTCGCACGCCTGGTGCGCGACGGACAGGGTGCCTGGCATCTTGATCCGGACTATGTGCCGCCGTTGCTCAGCTTCGCCGCCCATCCAGGGCTGCTGACCCAGTTGGACAACCTGTTGACCCAGTTGTCCGCCAAGCGGCAACGGCTGATGGGGATGCGCCGCGAAAGCAACCAGCGCATGGCCGATTTTGCCGTGGCCGATGTGTCGTTGTTCTGGCTGCTCAACGCATTGAACACCTATCAGCCAGTATTGGCCGACCTCAAGGCACACCCGGCACGGCACCCCGAGCAGGTATACCTGGAGTTGATCAAGCTGGCCGGCAGCCTGCTGACCTTTTCGCTGGAACACGATATCGACAAGATTCCGGTCTACCGGCATGAACACTTGGAAAGCGTGTTCCCACCCTTGATGCGCACCATTTCCACGTTGCTCGAAGCCAGCCTGCCGTCACGGGTTATCGCCCTGGAGCTGGACGAGGTGGGGGCCAACCGCTGGCAAGTCACGCTCAACGATGCACGCCTGCGTGAGCGTGATGGTGCCGATTTTTATCTGTCGGTACGTTGCCGCATGCCGGCGGCGCAGTTGCAAAACCAGTTCCCACGCCTGTGTAAGGTGGGGACGCCGGACGAGGTTGATCATCTGGTCAACGCCGCGCTCGATGGCGTTCCGTTGCAGCCGCTCAGTCATGTGCCGGCGGCCATTCCGCTGCGCCTTGAGAACCAGTACTTCGCCCTCGATCTGGGGCATGCCAAGGGGCAAGCCATGCTGGCCGAAGGGACCTGCGCCTTCTACGTGCCGAGCACGTTGCTCGACATCAAACTTGATCTGTTTGCGGTACTGCGCGCATGAATCTGATCGCCCCCCAAAAAAATACCGTTACTGCGCAGGATCTCGATGCGTTGTTGCAAGACAGCTACCTGCTGGTCGTCGAGCTGCGTCAGGGCGCTTCGGTACAAGACAGCCCAGACCTGTGGAAACGTTGTGAGCAGTTGGTCGAGCAGGTTCAACAGCGCCTCAAGGAGGCTGACGTAAACGCCCGCAGTATTGAGCTGATCAGTCATGCCCAGTGTGCCTTGCTGGATGAGACCGCGCTCAACTGCGCTAAGGGCGATGCCCATGCCGACTGGGCAAGCCAGCCCTTGCAGGCCAGATTTTTCAGCAGCCATCAGGCTGGTGAGTTTCTGTATGAAGATATACGCGAAGCACTTCGCCAACCCGCGCCTGATGTGCTGGTACTGACAGCATTCCAGCGGGTGCTGATGCTCGGTTTTCAAGGCCGCTACCGCGACGTGAATGACCCCGAGCGTGAGCAAGTGTTGGCCGCCCTGAATGCTCGGGTCGCTCCCCTGGGACTCAATCAGGTGGTCATGACACAAGGCATTGACCGGCGAATGAACCCACTGCGCGGGCTGCGTTCGCCCCTGGTTCATATCCTCATCGCGGGCTTGCTGCTGGTCGGTGCCTGGTGGGGTTTGGATCACTGGCTGGGCGGTCTGATCGCCACGCTTGTTCCTGAGCAGGCGTGAGGGGTGTGATGACGCTCAAGCTGACACGTGGCCTCTGCTTGTGGGCCGGTGTGCTGGTACTGACGCTGTTGATGGTCATACCGTTCGCCGTCTGGACCCGTATCGTGACGGCCTTGGTCGTCGTGATCGTGCTCGCTTGGGCTTGGATTCGGGCAGGGCACCGTTTTGCACGGCAGAGTCAGTGGCTGGTGCTGGCCGGTGGTACATCCCTGCCGCCGTCTGCCTACCGTCAGTCGGTGGTGTTGGTCTGTGGTGATGGTCTGACTGGCCTGTTCGGCGCGGTGCCCGCTGAGCAATTGGCCCTGCGCACCACTTCACAGGGCTGTTACGTGCGCGTACCCGCCTTGGATCAACTCCTCTCGGTGACCATGGGCCTACAGGCTCAGCGCCCGGATTGGGGTGGACAACTCAGCGTGATGTTCGTCGTCAGCCCGGGCGAACACACCGACTCAGCTGAACTGGCCGGTCGGTTGCGCGCCTTTTGTCATCAGCTCGCGCTGGTACGCAAGCGTGGTATCGCACTACCGCTGATGCTGATGAGCTATCTGCAAGCCGCAAAAGGCGAAGGGGCCTGGTTCAGTTGGGACACCGGCCAACCTAACCCTCTCGTACGCGAAGCCGGCGCCTGCGTCAGTCTCACTGACTGGCAGCGGCAAGCCGCCAACGGTGCAACCTACGCCGCACGTTTGTGCAGTAGCGTTCAGGTCAGCAGCGCTGCGACCTGGCTGAAGGAAACACTACTCCCGTATTTCGAGCCTCGTGATGCCTACCATCCACTGGCATGTGTCATTACCCTGGTGCCGGTGCTGCCCCAGCGGGTCTCCGGCAATCTGTGGCAGCAATGGCTACGTGACAAAGTGGGATTGATGGGCGCCGGGCAACCGTTGTCGGTACCCAGTTCCGCCTTGCCGTTTCCCGACCCCTTGCTGAGCCTGTTGCCGCTCCACACTCGACGCCGCCCGGTCCTGTGGGCGATTGCCGTAGCGGTGTGGCTGTTCGCAGTGGCCGGCGTCGTGGCCCTGGCCAGCTCAGCCTGGCAGAACAACCTGCTGTTGCGCCAGGTCAGTGATGACCTGCGACGCTATACCTCCATTCCCTCGGTCGAACATCGTGACCAACCTCAATTCCTCATGCGCGAGAACGCTGTAGCCGTGTTGCGCGAGGACGCCGGGCGCCTTGACGGCTACTACCGGCAGGGCGAACCACTGGCACTAGGCCTGGGCCTGTATCGCGGGGAGTTATTGCGGCTGCCGCTGCTGGCGACCATCGCCAGCCATACGCAACCGCCCGAGGCACTCATCATGACGAAGATCCCCGACCCGGTGCGACTCGACAGCCTGTCGTTGTTCGGCACGGGAAGCGCCGAACTCAAACCAGGCTCGACCAAAGTGCTTATCGGTGCGCTGGCCACCATCAAGGCACAGCCGGGCTGGTTGATCGTCATCACCGGACATACCGATCTCACCGGCAGCCCTGAGCAAAACCTTGAGCTGTCCCGAGCCCGGGCTGCTTCGGTACGCGACTGGATGCAACGCATGGGCGACATCCCCGACAGCTGCTTCGCCGTCCAGGGCTTTGGCGCGAAACAGCCGGTGGCCAGTAATGACACCGAGGCTGGGCGAGCCGCCAATAGGCGCGTCGATATCCGTCTGGTGCCGGAGGTGGGAGCGTGCTTGCTACCCGCTGCGGCACTGGGCACACACCCCCTGTCGCATCCCGCGGCATTTATATTTTGAGAAAAGGAGCTTCACATGGCTATTCCCGTTTACCTGTGGCTACAAGATGACGGCGGTGCTGAGATCAAAGGGTCTGTGGACGTACAAAAGCGCGAAGGCAGCATCGAGGTGATCGCCCAGGACCACAGCCTGTACATCCCTACCGACAACAACACCGGCAAGCTGACCGGCACCCGGGTGCACACCCCGTTCCTGTTTTCCAAGGAAATCGATGCCTCCAGCCCGTACCTGTACAAAGCAGTGACCACCGGTCAGACCCTCAAGACTGCCGAGTTCAAGTGGTACCGAATCGATGACGCCGGTCAGGAGGTCGAGTACTTCAACACCAAACTGGAAAACGTCAAGGTCGTAAAAGTCGCGCCAAAAATGCACGACGTCAAAGACCCGAACAAGGAAAAACACAACCACCTGGAACAGGTTGAACTGCGCTACGAGAAGATTACCTGGACCTATAAGGACGGCAACATCATTCACTCTGATTCCTGGAACGAACGCCAAAGCGCCTGAAGCGAGAGGACTGGCAGGTGGCTTGCCGCCTGTTGGTTCTCGGTGTGCTGGGTTGAGCGTCCGTTCGCGGGCGCTCAGCCAAACACATCGAACTGCATGTTTCTTTGACGATACGCCAAGAATCCAGAACAGGGATGTACCCGATGGCCCAGAACTCCACCCGTTTGCTCCGCCGCCTCAACCCCTATTGCGCCCAGGCACTGAGTGCGGCGGCATCCTTGTGCCAGAGCCGCGCCCATGGGGTGATCAGCATTGAACATTGGCTGCTCAAGTTGCTGGAGCAGGGCGAGGGGGACCTGTCCCTCATCGCCCGTCGGTACGAATGGGATATGGACGCGATCTGGCGTGGCCTTCTTGATCACCTCGACACCCTGCCACGCAGTGTACAGGCCAAGCCGCAGCTGTGCGGCAAGCTGCAACAACTGATCAAGAACGCTTGGTTACAGGCATCCCTCGACGGCAGCAATGACACGTTGCGTTCGGCACATTTACTCGGTGCGCTGTTGGAGACTCCTGGCCTGCTCGACTGTGAAGCTGCTTGGCCGCTGCTCAGTATCAGTAACACCCAGTTAGAGCGCCTGTTTGTACTGCTCGACCAACACTCCGAAGAGCGCCCTCGGATTCAGCAGGAAGCTGCACTGGAACGCACCGAGATGCCAGTCACATCAGGCACCGTTACGTCCGAGGCCCTGCAGGCCGTCTTGGACCGATTCACCCTGGACGTTACCGCCAAGGCACGAGTTGGACAGATCGACCCGGTGTTCGGGCGTGACGATGAGATCCGTCAGGTCATCGATATCCTCAGTCGCCGGCGCAAGAACAACCCGATCCTGGTGGGCGAACCTGGGGTGGGCAAGACTGCTCTGGTCGAAGGTCTTGCCTTACGCATCGCCGAGGGCAATGTCCCGGACAGCCTTAAACAAGTCAGCGTACGCACGCTCGATCTCGGTCTGCTACAAGCCGGCGCCGGGGTAAAAGGTGAGTTCGAACAACGCCTGAAAAACGTTATCGACGCCGTGCAGCAATCGCTGCATCCGGTGCTGTTGTTCATTGATGAAGCCCACACCCTGATCGGTGCCGGCAACCAGGCTGGCGGCGCTGATGCGGCAAACCTGCTCAAGCCTGCCCTGGCGCGCGGCGAGTTACGCACTATCGCCGCCACGACCTGGAGCGAATACAAACAGTATTTCGAGCGCGATGCCGCCCTGGAACGACGCTTCCAGATGGTCAAGGTCGACGAGCCGGACGACGCCAATGCCAGTCTGATGCTGCGCGGCCTCAAAGCGCGCTACGCCAGTCACCATGGCGTGCACATTCAGGACGCGGCAGTACAGGCGGCGGTCAATCTGTCGCGGCGCTACCTGACAGGCCGCCAACTGCCGGATAAAGCCGTCGATCTGCTGGACACTGCCAGCGCACGGGTACGTATGTGTCTCGACTGCGAGCCGCAGCTGTTGGTCCGCCTCAAGGCCCGGCAGACGGCTCTGGAACTGGAGCGACAAGCCCTGGTGGAAGACCAGCAACTGAGTGGTGGCCCTGCCGTCGAGCGTCTGGCGATCATTGCCGCGCAACAAGCCGATCTGCACCATCAACAAGCTGAACTTGAGAAGCAGTACCGGCATGAACTCGAGCTCACCCAGCAATTGTTGGACGCCCGCCAGGCAGAGCCGCCACAGGTGGATGCCTGCCTGTACCTGCAACAACAACTGAGCGACATACAGGGCAGCCAGCCATTGTTGTCCCTCGACGTCGACGCACGCAGCGTGGCCGAAGTGATTGCCGACTGGACCGGCGTGCCCTTGGGCAGTTTGCTCAAGGATGAACAAGCCAACCTGCTGGAGCTGGAACAACAACTGGGTGAACAGGTGATCGGTCAGGATCACGTCCTCGGTGCTTTGGCCCAACGCCTGCGCGCAGCCAAGACCGGCCTGACGGATGACAAGGCGCCGCTGGGCGTATTCCTGCTGGTGGGCACCAGCGGTGTCGGCAAGACCGAAACCGCGCTGGCCTTGGCCGACAGGCTTTTCGGTGGCGAAAAATCCCTCATTACCATCAACCTCTCGGAGTACCAGGAAGCCCACACAGTCAGCCAGCTCAAAGGCTCGCCACCTGGTTACGTCGGTTATGGCCAGGGCGGTGTGCTTACCGAAGCGGTGCGCCAACGTCCCTACAGCGTGGTACTGCTCGACGAAGTAGAGAAGGCGCACCCCGACGTCCTCAACCTGTTCTACCAGGTATTCGACCGTGGCTGCATGCGCGATGGCGAAGGGCGGGAAATTGACTTTCGCAACACCGTTATTCTCATGACCTCCAACCTCGGCAGTGATGAACTGCAATCCTGCCTGCAAGAGTTCCCTGATGCGCCGGACAGCACCCTGCACGAGTTGCTGCGTCCGATCCTGCGCGAACACTTCCAGCCGGCCTTGCTGGCGCGTTTCCAGACCCTGATCTACCGGCCGCTGCAAGCTGATGCCCTGACGCGCATTGTCGCGCTCAAGCTGGCCCAGGTTGCCAAGCGTTTGCAACGTCATTACGGGCTCAATTGCCAGATCGAAGCCGCCCTAAACGAGGCGCTGGTGGCCGCTTGCCTGCTGCCTGACACCGGGGCGCGCAACATCGACAGCTTGCTCAACCAGCAGATCCTGCCAGTGCTCAGTCAGCAACTGCTGCAACGTCAGGCCGCCCGGCAGAAAACCTCCGCTGTGACCCTGGGCTACAGCGATGAGGACGGCATCGTCCTGCACTTCACCGATGCCCAAGACACGACGTTGCCCAACGCCATGGAGGCCTGATCATGCTCAATGAACTGCGTACCTTTTTCGACCACAGCCGGCATAAACTCAGTGTTCGCAACGTTGATGCACGGCTTGACGTCCTGGCCTTCCAGGGCACAGAGGGCCTGAGCCAGCCGTTCAACTACCGCGTGGAATTTACTTGCCTTGACGGTGATATCGACGCCGGGAAAATGCTCGGCCAGGACGCCAGTTTCAGTCTGCACGGTGCGCCGCACAACGTACCCTTTCTGGGCCTGAATGCACCCAAGGTTAAGCCATTGCGCACGCTGCACGGCGTAGTCACCGGTTTCAAACGCCTGTCCGGCTCCATTGATGAAGCCCGTTACGAAATCACCTTGGAACCGCGCCTGGCTCTGCTCGGTCGGGGCCAACAGTATCGTATCTACCAACACCAATCGGTGCCCGAGATCGTCGAAAGTATCCTGCGCAACCGCCACGGTTTTGAAGGCCAGGATTTTCTCTTCAGCCTGGAGCGCGAATACCCCAAGCGCGAACAGGTCATGCAGTACGGCGAAAGCGACCTGGCTTTCATCTCGCGCCTGCTGGCCGGCGTTGGCATCTGGTACCGCTTTACCCGTGACGAACGCCTGAACATTGACGTGGTGGAGTTTCACGATGACCAACGTCACTACCAGTTTGACATCGAGCTGCCTTACCGCCCGCAATCCGGGCTGGGCAGCAGCGGGCAGGATGGTGTGTGGACCCTGCAATCCAGCCATCAAGTGGTGGAGCAGCACGTCAACATCCGCGCCTACTATCACCGCGTCGCCAACGCTCAACTGAACGGCGACATCGATCAAAGCCGTGTCGCGAGTACTACCTACGGCGAGGCCTATCACTACGCCGAACCTTACACGGCCTTGGGCGACCCTTACGCCCATGACGAAGACCTGCAAAGCGAAAGCGGTTTTTTCTATGCGCGCCTGCGCCACGAACGTTATCTCAATGGTCAGACCCAGCTCAGCGGGATTAGCAGCAGCGCGACCCTGGCACCCGGTCAGGTCCTGAAAATCTCCGGCGGAGCCCCGCAAGCCTTTGCCCCTGGCGCGGTGATTACCCACCTGACCACCCGCGCTGCTCGCGATCGCAGTTTTGAAGTCAGCTTTGAGGCCATTCCGTACTCGGAAACCGTGTGCTTCAGGCCTGCGCTGCAGAACAAACCACAAATCGCCGGCACCATCCCGGCCCGTGTCACCAGTCCGCAGGAACACGACCCCTACGGCCATATCGATATCGAAGGGCGCTACAAAGTTAACTTCCTGTTCGACCGTGACAGCTGGAAGCCCGGCGAAGAAAGCTTGTGGCTACGCCTGGCCCGACCTTACGCCGGCGACACCCATGGCCTGCACCTACCACTGATCCCTGGCACCGAAGTGGCCATCGCCTTTGAGCAGGGCGACCCGGACCGTCCCTATATTGCCCATGCGTTGCACGACAGCCAGCACGTTGATCACGTGACCTTGCGCAACTACAAACGCAACGTGCTGCGCACGCCGGCCAATAACAAATTGCGCATGGATGACACGCGGGGGCAGGAGCACATAAAGCTCAGTACGGACTATGGCGGTAAGAGTCAGCTGAACCTTGGGCATTTGGTGGACGCCGAGCGCAAAAAACGTGGGGAAGGGTTTGAGCTGCGTACGGATGAATGGGGGAGTATTCGCGGCGGTAAGGGTTTATTCATCAGTGCTGACGGGCAGCCCTCGGCGCAAGGGCCGGTGCTCGGCATGGATACGGCCGTAGCTCGATTGCAGCAGGCCGGTGAACAACTGCAAAAGCTCTCCGTCGATGCCCAGGCCGCTAACGCCGAACCCGCCGACGTTGCGGCGCAACTGAATCTGCTTCGTCAGGATATAGAGCAGCTCAAGTCGTCCGTGCTGCTGCTCAGCGCTCCCCAGGGCATCGCCCTGACCAGCGGCCAGCACTTGCAGTTGGCGGCGCAGGACAACCTGATGATTAACGCGGGGGCCGAGGCCGACATCAGCGTGGTCAAGCGCCTGTTTGTGGGCGTGGGTCAGGGCCTGAGCGTGTTCGTGCGCAAACTGGGCATCAATCTGATCGCCAATCAGGGGCCGGTGAGCATGCAGGCGCAGAACGACAAGCTGGAACTGATGGCCCGCCACGGGCTGAACATCACCAGCAGCGAAGACGAAATCCGTATCACGGCAAAGAAAAAAATCACCCTCAACGCCGGCGGTAGCTACATCACCCTCGACCCCTGCAGCATCGAATCGGGCACGGCGGGCGACTACCACATCAAATCGGCGCATTTCGAATACTTGCAGAACAAAGCTACGCAGGCCGCACGAATAATGCCATTGCCAGGGGTCATCGACCCACCGCTTGAGTTCCACGAGCAATTTCGAATATTCGTCAACGATGGCGAACAGCCCTGGGCCAGCGTGCCCTACAAGATCACGGCCGCCTCGGGCAAGGTCTGGAAAGGGACAACTGACAGCCAGGGCTTCACCGAGCGCGTCTACACCGCCAAGCCCGAAGAATTGTCGTTGAGCTACGACATGGAAGAAGAGGAAGAGGAGGAAGAGCTCGAAGGCATCACCCTGCGCCTAGGGCTATTTTTCGATGGCACTGGTAACAACCAGGCCAATGCTGCGGCGACCGAACAATGCCGGCGCGAAGACCTCGCCTTGTTTGACCAGGGTGAACTGACAAGCATCATAGAACAGTGCAACAGTTACGGATTCAAGGAGTTTGATGGCAGTTACTTTGGTAGCACGCCGGATAATAGTTACGGGAATGCGGCGAGCAATGTGGTGTATCTGTGGGAACTGTATCCCGATCATGCCACTGAGGGACTTCCTCCCGGAGCTGAGGTTGGCTATGTAAAGGTCTATCTGGAGGGTATTGGAACTAGCAGTGGTGGTAAGGATGCGGTCGTTGTTGGCCAAGGTCTGGGACTAGGCGAAACCGGGGTGGTGGCGCGAGTTGAGCAGGCGCCCAACTTGATAAAAAATCAGTTGAACTTCTTCCAGGAAACGAATCTAGGCATCCCAGTTCGACGTATCGAATTCGACATTTTCGGCTTCAGTCGCGGGGCTGCCGCAGCACGGCATTGTGCAAACGAATTGCTTAAACCTGGCTGTGGGCTATTCAGTGAGCTCCTACAGGCTGGTCGCTTTGGCCTGACTCCCGGTTTCGATCCAACGATGGATGTCAGCCTCAATTTCATCGGCCTGTTCGACACCGTCGCCGCCATCGGTGCCATCCACCGTGGCGACATCAGCGTGGGCAACAACAACAATCCGGGCGTCAACCTGTACCTGCCACCCGGCTGCGCGCGCCAGGTTGTCCAGTTGCAGGCCCGCGACGAACGTCGTCAAAATTTTGCCCTCAACAGCGTGCTCGACGGTCACCAGCAAATCAGTTTGCCCGGTGTGCATTCGAACATTGGCGGCGGCTATTTGCCCCGCTCCCGCGAGCGGGTTTGGTTAACCCAGCCGCGCCGCTTCACCGTGCCGGCCTATCGCCCGGTGGAGGCGCAACCCGAGTGGGCACAAGCCCACGCACAGATGCTGGCTATGCGCGCCAGCGGCCTGGCCGGTGAAGGCAGTCTTGCAGTCAAGGCCTGGCCAATCGCCCGAGCGGCGCGCGGTAACCTGGAGCCCAAGGGGGAGGACTACTTGTTAACCATCGAGCTGGACCGGCCGGTGCGGGGCGAATTGGCGCTAATCGCCTTGCGGCTCATGCGGGAGTTGGGTGTGCGCCATGGTGTGCCGTTTAAAAAAATCGATGGACGACCGGATCTGGCGCTACCGACGGACTTGCAATCTATTGCCCCGCATATTCTGGATCAGGCACTAGGTGGCACCGAGGTCAGGCTCGATTATGACCAGGAGCTACTTCTGCGCGGTCGTTACATCCATCAGTCCGCGCATTGGTTACCGAGCAAGGGTTTGATGATCAACAAGCCCACCGACAATCTCGTTCGTAACGTTTATCAAAACCGGCCACAAAAGGGCTACCCACAATGACGCGCCTGACCTTGGTCGTCGGCTTCTTGTTCAGCCTGTGCGCCTGTGCCAGCGGCCCCAAGCCCTATCCGCCGCCCAAGCTGCCTTACAGCAGCTGGTACATCGGCCTTGCCGCGCCACGTTTCATGGAAGTCTGGGTGGAGACGGTGGACGTGCTCGATCAGCGAAAGCTGCCCTTTTTTCACGTCTCCGGTGGTGTAGCTGGTTACACCCGCAAGCCGGAAGGTTGGCATAAAGGGGGAGGTGCAATGAAGCCGGTGAACAACGTCGACCTGCCGGAACGAATCTTCCTGCGCTGGCAATCGCTGGTGGAGCCGCAAACCTACAAGATTCGGATTCCGATCCCGCAGTGGGTACGGGATGAGATGGTCAAACCGGAGCGGGTGTTCTGCAAAGGTTCAAAAGAATGGGTAGACGACTATCGCTTCGCAATCACCTTAGGTATGGCCCCTGGCGGCATTGTTAAGGTCTGGGTAGGTGGGCCGTGTCTTGGTTTTAAGGAAGTCGGGCGTTTTCAGGCCGAGATCGAGCCGCTAGGGCCTTATAGAGGCAAGAGCAACGGTGAGTACGTACACATCGAACCGGAGAACAAGGCTTATATCGACGAGCACGGCATTCCTTATGGCACTTGGTGATAAGTAGTTCAAACACCTCCAGTTCTCTTGTTTCGACGCCAAAAATAACCGGTCTTGGATCTCTAAAAGGAGGCGATACCATGCAACAAGTTAAACATGCAGGAAATACCAATAATTCGGATAGCACAGTGGTTAAGGTTGTTTCTGCACAAAACACTGCGACTTGGGTATCGCCAGCAGAAAATGCTGTTTTCAATATTACTCAAGATGCGATGCTGCCAATTATTGACTTCGAGTTTCGCACGCAAGCTGCCGGCGATTACAAGTGGTCTTGGACGATCGAATGGAGCGCCAAAGTCAGTGGTTTGCGTGAGCGCGCCAGAAGTGGGAATGCACTTCAAACGTTTTCGGCGTCGGGTGCGTTTGTCAGTCGCGACAGCAAGTGGACCGCGGAATTCTCCGGGCAGGTGTTGGGTGGAACACTGACCGTTAAAGTAAATGTGAACGGAAAAACGCTCACAAGAACTGTCACGATAAAAGGAAAAAATCCAACTTCAGAGAGCATTGCAACCTATGTTACCTCCCTCGATGACATGGCCGGGTTCGAGAAGTTGTTGGAGCAAGAGACTAATTGTAAGCACTTCATAGATTTCGACGGTCAACCAATAGTTGCTTTCGATAAAGGCTACGGGGTTACGCAAATGACCAACCCTGCGCCAACTTATGAGCAAGCCTGGAACTGGAAGGCTAATATTCAAGCAGGATCATCAGTCTATAGGGACAAAGTGCGCATCGCCAAGAAATACCTTGGTCAGGCTGGCAGGAGTTATACGGATAATCAACTTCGGCATGAGGTTTTCAGTCGTTGGAATGGCGGTTCGTATCACACATGGGATACGGCATTAGGCACATGGGTCAGGAAAAATAACATCCTGTGTGATTCCAATACCGGAAATATCGGATGGTCGACAGATAAAGAAAGCAACCAAGGCAAGACCGAGGCTGAATTGCGTGAGCGAGATAAAGACACCTATTCACAAGGCAAGGACGGACAGTCAAATGACCACCCGTGGAAATATAGTGGAGTGTGCTATGCAGATCATGTTCTTGGGCAGTAAGTTAAGTCGGGCTTTGGCTTTTGTTTTGTTGGGTTTCATGTTGGTAGGTAATGTTTTTTCCGATGTTGCATTATCATGGGTCAGCAATAATGATGGTCTGGCGCATATTGGAATGGCCGACGGAAGTTACTACGACTTAAAGCTATCTCCCGATGTTGAGGGTGTTTTTTATGACGGCGGCAAGCACAAAATTGAAAGTGAGCGGTATGTCTCTCTGTTTCAGGTGCTGCACTCCAATCCTAATAACCCTACAGGGCTTTGCGGCACCGGTAACGAAGTTTGGCTTTATGTATATAAAGTGACGGGCACAACGCTGGGCGCCCGAGAAAGGGTTTTGGTGAGTAGTTGTCTGCGCTCTATTTCATTGGCAAGCCAGAATTCAGGAGAAGCAGCACAAGATACAGATTTTTCTTCAGTACAATGGAATGCACAGGGTTTTTCCATTGAGTGGTTTGATAATGTGGGCGCTGCTGGGCAACCATTAAGTTCAACTAATTATGTATTGCGGGACGGTGTTTTTTTACGGCAGGAAGTATTAAGTAAAGAAAACCAGAAAAAGTAGCTACCGGGTTCGCTTTTGCGAAAGGAATAAGACATGAAGGGCATCATCCGTATTGGTGACAAAACGACTGGAGGCGGAACCGTTCTATCGGGCTCCACTTCCATGCAATTCGGCGGTATCGGTGTGGCTCGCGAGGGAGACCCAGTGCTCTGTCCGATTCCAGGTCACGGTAGGACGGTCATCGCCGAAGGGCATCCGACGTTTCATGAAAATGGCGTGCCGATCGCGTTCAACGGACATCGCTGCGCGTGTAGTTGTGCGTTGATTTCATCGTTGCCTGTTGCGAGCGCGGGCTAATCATGGCGGTCAGGCTGGATCAAGTCCCTGCCATGGCGTCACGACCTGCGCCTCCTCGTATCTGGCTTTGGCTAGGCTTGTTGACGCTGTTGTTGCTGGCGTGTGCAGGCGCAACCTTGGTGTTCTCCACTCCAGCACTGCGTCAGCGCCCTATGGATTTCTGGGCTTTGGCGTTAGGCGTGCCGCTTTTGATCTGGAGCATGCTCAGTTTCGGGCGTGCGTTGCTATATATCAGTCAACAACGCGCTGCGGATGGTTGGGATGAATCCCGCGTGGAGGATTTGACTCGCAAGCTTCGACGTGGGCGACGCTCGCAGCAGGTATTGAGTGTGAGCTTGCACACCGCCTTGCGAGAGCCGGGGCAAGAGCAGAGCAGGCAACTGGATGCGTTGCTGAGCGGGACTAAGGCACTAAAGACCCAATCGTCCTGGCTAGATAGCACACTGCTACGCCATAGCCGTCTTCCTTACGGCACCCATGAAGCTCCAGAACAGGTGCTGTTGCAGGTAATGGTGCAGGTGCTGGCCGACCTGGGGAAAACCTTGGCTCAAGTGCCTGACGATACGCCCTTGGCATTGTTGTTGGAGGTCGATAGCGCTCTACCGGAGCACCTATTACATCGCGTGTGGCGACAGGCGTGGAGCGAGTCCGGTATCCGACAGTCGACAGTGCCTGTAGAAGGCGATGGCTTAGAGGCCTTGGATCATTGGCTCGATCACCGAATTGCTGATCAGGCTCTGTTGCTGGTTGTGGCAGTGCAGTTTGCGCCGCAAAACCCTGAAGGTCGGGCAGAAGCGGCAGTCGGCTTATTGCTGGGTAATCGGCTGACGCAAAACGCCGTGCCGGCGCTGGCTTACCTCCACCGCCCCGAAGCGCAGCGCGAGCCGACGACTGAGGCATTGTTGCAGGCTGCGCATCAGGCACTGATTTGGGCTCCTCTGGACGGCGAACCCATCGTACATGCTTGGCGCTCCGGTGTTGGTGCGCAACACGAAGAGGCAATCACCACAGTACTGGCGCATATACGGATGCCGATGCCCAACACCCAAGGATTTTGCAATCTGGACTCGTTGTTGGGGCATCCGGGTGTTGCGTCATCTTGGCTGCCGATCGCTGCCGCGACGCAGGCCATTGCCCGCGGCACTGGGCCGCAATTCATTTTCAGTGGTGGCAGCTGCCGCGAAGCGGGGCTCTGGAGCACAGTCTTGGTACCCGTGCCACCGCTTTTGACGAAGGAATATTGAATGCAGTTTCGACGCTCTGTAGGGCTGGTTGTACTGATCGGTGTGTTGTTGCTGACGGGTGTGTTCCTGGAGATTATGGTTTGGCGTTTTCCTGAGTGGCTGGGGGTACGTCCTGAGAGTGCTCGGCAAGGCATGTGGTTGTTGGTGATACCGGCTTCCACGTTTGTCGTTGTGATGCTCTTGGGGGCGTACCATTTGTTGGGGCGTCAGTTGGGACGCTCGTCTTACAGTCGTCGGGAAACAGATGATGTTCCAGAGGTGGTGCACGGAAACTCGATAGACACTTACGTGCAAATGGTCGCCTTGATTAAAACGCACCTGCGCGAACGCTACGGCCTCTTCTGGCGCCGCAAAGTCCGTCTGCTACTAGTTGTCGGCGAACCTGCTCAAATCGACGCTATCGCCCCGACCCTGGCCGAGCAGCACTGGCTGGAAGGGCAGGGCACAGTGCTGTTGTGGGGCGGCAGTGCCCAGTCAACTCTGGACCAGTCATTCCCTGCGCAATGGCGTGACCTAAGCCGCTGGCGTGCATTGGATGGCGTGGTCTGGGCTTTAAACAAAACCCAGGCTGCCGATGATGCTGCGATAAGCGCCGGCGTACTCCAATTGCAACGCCTGGCCCGAGGTCTGCACTGGCAGTTGCCGCTGCACCTATGGCAGGTCTGCGACAGCGAATGGTCTCAGGACACCCGCCAAGCACGGCCAGTGGGGTGCAGGTTGCCGGCACGCTTTGATGCGCAAGCGCTGCAAGGCAGTTTGAATAGTTTGCTGGAGCCGCTGCGCCGCGAGGGTCTGGCGCAAATGAGCGGTGAATTGAGTCATGACTTCCTGCTGCGCCTGTCGCGGGATTTGCAGGGCGAGGGCATTGCTCGTTGGCGTCACACGCTCGCGCCTCTGGCCGGAGAGTTTGCCCGTGGCGTGCCGTTGCGCGGGGTGTGGTTCAGCCTGCCGATCCGGGGTGCTCAGCGTGATGCTAAACATGTTTGGCCGGCCGCCCCGGTGTGGCGTGGCGTGCTCGACGATGAAGCCCGCGGCCGTCGACTGGGCTGGAGCGTTCCGCGCGTCGCCTATGTTTTGGTGCTGGGACTGGCGACGCTGTGGGGAGTGGGTTTGTTGCTGTCGTTTGTCAGCAACCGGGTGCAGATTGATCAGGTGCAGACCTCGTTGGCGGCCTTGGAACAACCGGGTACCGGCGATGCGCAACTGAGTGCGCTCAATGATCTGGTGCGCGAACTCGCACGACTGGATTATCGCGCCGAGCACGGTGTGCCCTGGTATCAGCGCTTCGGTCTGAACCAGAACCCGGACTTGCTCGAGGTGATGTGGCCGCGTTATGTCGAAGCCAACAACCGCTTGATACGTGACCCAGCGGCGGCCAATTTACAGCGCCTGCTCAACGCCTTGATCAGCCTGCCACCGGGTAGCGAGCAACGGGCCGAGCAGGCTAAGAGTGCCTACGAGCAATTGAAGGCTTATCTGATGCTGGCGCGTCCACAAAAAGCCAATGCGGCCTTTCTCACCAAAGCCTTGACCAACGCCGAGCCGTCGCGCGCCGGGGTATCGTCGGGGCTCTGGCAAGGCCTGTCGCCAACGCTGTGGCAATTCTATGCAGAGCATCTTTCGACGCATCCGGAGTGGGCCATCAAATCTGATCCGACGCTGGTAGCACTGACCAGGCAAGTGCTGCTCGGTCAGTTGGGCCAACGCAATGCTGAAACCAGCCTGTACCAGCAAGTCCTCGATCTGGCCGCTAACCAATACCCTGACCTGGGGGTGCAAAACATGGTCGGTGAAACCGACGCCCTGGCGTTGTTCTACACCGAAGCCAGCGTGCCGGGAGTATTCACCCGCCAGGCTTGGGAAGGTCAGGTACGTCGGGCAATTGACGACATCGCCGAGGCGCGCCGCGAGGAAATCGACTGGGTGCTTAGCGACAACCAGACCGACATCGATGCCGAGTTGACCCCGGATGTACTCAAGGAGCGCCTCACCGAACGCTACTTTCAGGACTATGCCAACGCCTGGCTGGATTTTCTCAACAGCCTGCGCTGGCATCAGGTCGATAGCCTGTCCGATGTGATCGACCAGTTGACCCTCATGACCGATGCCCGTCAGTCGCCGCTGATTGCCATGATGAATACCCTGGCCTATCAGGGGCAGGCCGGCACCCGCAACCGGGCGCTAGCCGACTCGCTGATCAAGTCCGCCCAAAAATTGATCGACCAGGACAAAGTGCCGGTGATCGAGCAGACTCAGACGCCGCGCAGCCCGCTGGAAGCCACTTTTGGCCCGCTGCTGACACTGCTTGGCAAAGACCCAGAGGCAAAGGCCGATAGCGACCGGTTGAGCCTGAGCGGATTCCTCACTCGGGTCACGCGTGTGCGTTTGAAACTGCAGCAGGTGAGTAATGCACCGGATCCGCAGGAAATGACCCAGGCGCTGGCGCAGGCGGTGTTTCAGGGTAAGAGTGTCGACCTGACGGACACCCAGGCCTACGGCAGCATAATTGCCGCCAGCCTGGGCGCGGAATGGGGAGGTGTCGGCCAGACACTATTCGTGCAGCCGCTGCAGCAAGCCTGGCAACGGGTGCTGCAACCTTCAGCCGCAGGCCTCAATCATCAGTGGCAGCGGGCGGTGGTCACGGACTGGCAACGTGCGTTCGCCGGCCGCTATCCATTTGCAGAAACTGCCAGCGATGCTTCGTTGCCCATGCTGGGGCAGATGATTCGCGCCGACTCCGGGCGCATCGAGCAGTTTTTACAGCGCCAGTTGAGCGGTGTGCTGCGCAAGGAAGGCAGCCGCTGGGTGGCCGATCCTCGGCATAGCCAGGGGTTGCGCATCAATCCGCAGTTTCTGACGGCGATTAATCAGCTCAGCCATCTGGCCGACGTGATTTACACCGACGGCGGCATGGGCCTGAGCTTCGAGCTGCAAGGCAAAGCGGTGCGCGATGTGGTGCAAACCACCTTTGTGCTCAATGGTGAGCAGCATCAGTACTTCAACCAGCGCGAAATCTGGCAGCGTTTCAACTGGCCGGGCCGCAGTGACCATCCGGGCGCGAGCCTGAGCTGGACCAGCATCCATACCGGCGAGCGTCTGTTCGGTGACTACCAGGGCACCTGGGGCCTGATTCGCTTGCTGGAAAAAGCCCGTGTCACCCCCTTGGACGATGGCGACAGCCGCTACCGCATGGTCCTCAAGGCCCCCGATGGCCTGAACCTCACCTGGAACCTGCGCACCGAACT
The DNA here is from genome assembly GCF_059424105.1 of Pseudomonas sp. GW456-E7. NCBI lineage: Bacteria > Pseudomonadati > Pseudomonadota > Gammaproteobacteria > Pseudomonadales > Pseudomonadaceae > Pseudomonas > Pseudomonas sp. GW456-E7. Next base: position 70,834 of record NZ_JBWKZB010000026.1, read on the forward strand.
GGGCGCAGGGCCGTTGGCATTGCTCAAGCTGCGTAACTTCACCTTGCCGCAGCAGATCTTCCTCAGCGAGGGCGCAGCAGAAGTGCCCTATGCGCAGAACGGGAGCTTTGAATGAGCCTGCGCACCTTGATCACCCATTGCCTGGGCGAACGCGACCCCCTGGTCCTGGCACGTAGCCAGGCCGAGCGCTGGCAATCGTGGCTGCAGCCCATCAGTGCAGACTCGCCCGTGGGTGAAGACCCGGGTTATGACGACGATTTTCAGCGCATGCGCGAGGAGGTCAATAAGCTGTCCGGGGCGGATGCCGAGCGGGTGGTTCAACTGGCAGAAAAGCTACTGATTCACACCTGTAAGGACTTGCGGGTGGCCACCTACTATCTGTGGGCGCGTTTACAGAAGGACGGTGAGGCCGGGCTGGCAGACGGACTGACCTTGTTGGCCGCGTTGGTGGAACGTTACGCCACCGAAGTGCTGCCTGCGCGGCCCAATAGCCGCAAGATGGCCTTGGAATGGCTGTCCAGCAGCAAGGTGCTGGACAGTCTGTCGCTGTACCCCGAAGTGGTGCGCAGTGAGGCCGAGCGCACGGTGGCGGCGCTGGCCTGGCTGGAGCGCGGGCTTGAAACCTGGCCGCAAGATCAGCTTCCTGCCCTGGGAGCACTGTACGGCGCGTTGTCCGCGCGGTTGACGCAGTCCGGCGGGGTGGATGCGCTGGTGCCGCAGCACAGCGCCAGTCACGAGTCGAACATGCAGACGGCGGCGCCGCCCGCCACGGCCATCAAATCCGGGCGCGACCTGCTGGACAACGGCAGAGCGCTCGCGGGTTATTTGCGCGAGCAGCCCCAAGGCTGGTTGGCGGCCCATCGATTGATGAAAAGTTTGCGTTGGGACACGGTGCACCAAGCTCCACCCGAGGAGGCCAGCGGCAATACGCGCCTGGCGCCACCGCGTGGTGATTATCGGGCGCAACTCAAACGGCTTTACTTGCAACAGAGCTGGGCTGAATTGCTAGATCAAGTCGAGCGGATGTACGCCGAAGGAGTGAATCATTTTTGGCTGGATTTGCAGTGGTACCTGTGTCAGGCCTTGAGCAAACAACCTGCACCACAAGACAGCTGGGCCGACATCGTCAAACGTGACCTGGGTATGTTCCTCGAACGCTTGCCAGGCCTGGAACTGTTGCAGTGGAACGACGGCACTTCGTTCGCCGATGAGACGACCCGCGACTGGATCACCCAGCATGTCAGTGGCAATCGCCCACAGCAATGGCTGCCGGCACCGAAGGCGGTACTGACCACGGCAGATGCTGAAATCCTATCCCTTGAAGGCGAAGCCCTGGTCCAAGCCGACAGCGATGGCGTGGAAGTGGCTCTCGCCTGGCTGGCGGCCCGGCCTGGCGTACACACCGGGCGCCATCGCTGGCTGCTGCGCCTGCTGATGGCGCGAGTAGCCGAGCAATATGGCAAGAGCGACTTGGCCATGCACTTGCTGGGAGAGCTGGACGCCACCGCGCAGCAGCACGGTCTGGCGGTATGGGAGCCAGAGCTGAATTTCGAGGTCAAGGCCCGCCTGCTCAAGTTGCTGCGCCTGAAAGCGCAACGCAACGACGCCGACAAACCCACCCTGGCCCGGCGCACCGAGGCGCTGCTGGCGTCGTTGGTGGCGATTGATCCGGTACGTGCTGCTGTGCTCTGCGGCTAACCCTCTTTCATCAGGAATCTATCTGTGAGCATGGATAATTTAACCCTGCGCTACTTCGACGCCGAAATGCGTTACCTGCGCGAAGCCGGCAAGGAATTCGCCGAAGCGTTCCCGGACCGGGCGGCCCAACTCAACCTGGACAAACCGGGTGCGCAAGACCCGTATGTGGAGCGCCTGTTCGAGGGCTTTGCTTTCTTGATGGGGCGTCTGCGGGAGAAGCTCGACGATGACTTGCCGGAGTTGACCGAAGGGCTGGTGAGCCTGCTGTGGCCCCATTATTTACGCACCATTCCCTCACTGTCGGTCATAGAATTGGTGCCCGAGCTTGCGCAGATGAAGCTCAGTGAGGCCATCGGAAAAGGCTTCGAGGTGCTGTCGCAACCCATCGGCCCGCAACGTACACGCTGCCGTTACACCACCACCCAGGACCTGACGCTGCAACCGCTGGCCCTGGAGTCGGTACGACTGGCCTATGAGCCAGACGGCCGCTCGCTGCTGCGCCTGCGCTTTGCCTGCGGAGCGTTGACGGACTGGAGCCAGATCGACTTGAGCCGCCTGCCGCTGTATCTGAATGCCGACGCGCCGCTGGCCAGTGCCTTGCACCAAGCGCTGACCCTGAACACCCAAGCGTTGTATGTGCGCCTGCCGGGGGAGCAAGAGCGCCACGCGCTGGACGGCCATTTCGCGCCCAAGGGCTTCGCTGATGAAGATCGCCTGTGGCCCAAAGGCGACAGTGCGTTCAGCGGTTATCAGTTGCTGTTGGAGTACTTCACCTTTCGCGAAAAATTCATGTTCGTGACTCTCTTTGGTCTGGAACATCTGAGTCTCTGCGCAGGTACGCCCTGGTTCGAGCTGGATGTAGTGCTGCGTGAAGCATGGCCACACGAGTTCAGTGTGAGCAGCGAACACATTCGCCTGCATGCCGTGCCCGTGATCAACCTGTTCCCGCTGGAAGCCGACCCGCTGACACTGGCCCCGTTGCAAACCGACTACCTGCTGCGGCCCATGCGGGTTCAGGATGGTCACACCGAAATCTATTCGGTTGACCAGGTCACCTCGTCAAAGAACGCCGTGCGCCAGGACTATGTGTCCTTCACCAGCTTCCGCCACAAGGGCGGCATGCTACGCGGCGATGCTCCTGAGCGTTATTTTCATACTCGTTTGAAGCGTTCTGCCAAGGGCTTGCATGACACCTGGCTGATCCTGGGCGGTGACGGCTTCGAGAAGGATCGGCTGCGCGACAGTGAAATTCTGTCATTGCGCTTGACCGGGACCCATGGGTTGTTACCGCGCAAGGCGTTGCAAAGCACCTTGCTCGACACCCTTGTGCAATCCACCCAGGCCGGCCTGCGGGTCCGTAACCTGTGTGCACCCAGCTTGCCATGCTACCCGCCAAACCGTGATCGTTTTCATTGGCGGGTGCTCAGCCATCTGGGCTCGAACTTCTTGCCGATGCTCGACAGCGCCGAAGTGTTGCGCGGCACCTTGGCGTTGTACGACTGGACCGGCAGCGAACTGAACCGCCGTCGCCTGGAGGCGATTGTCGAGGTTCGCCATCACCTGGTTCAGCGCTTTGAAAAAGGCTTCCTGCTGCGCGGGGTGGATATCGAAGTCACTCTGGATGCCAATGGCTTTTCAGGGGAGGGCGACATCAGTCTGTTTGGCGAGATGCTCCATCGCTTCTTCGGCCTGTATGCCGACATTCATTTGTTTAACCAGCTCACGCTGATCTTGCAACCTACTGGAAAGTGTCTGCGATGGAACGAGAACCACAGTCAGCGTATTCCCGGCTGAAAGCCGCTGGTTTACTCCAAGTGTTGGATGGGCGGGTCGCCGAGGCCAACCTGTACCGGTTCTGTCAGTTGCTGGAACAGGCGTTGCCCGATCACCCGCCCTTAGGAAGCACCGCGCACCCGACGGATGACCCGGTGCGCTTTCGGCCCGACCCCGGCATGGGGTTTCCGGCGGGGGAACTGAAGGCCATTGAAACCGACGCGGACCATCCCGAGCGTCCGGCGACGGTACGCACGCGCCTGCTGGGCCTGTACGGCGTCGACTCGCCGATGCCGACAACGTTCCTCGACGACATCGCCCAGCGTCGCGAAGGCCATGAGGCCCTGGAAGCGTTCCTCGATATTTTTAACCACCGGATATTCACTCAGTTCTATCGCATCTGGCGCAAGTACTCCTACCCGGCGACGTTCGAAGCGGGCGGCAAGGACGCGACCTCGCAATGCCTGCTGGGGCTGATCGGTCTGGGCATTCCTGGCACGGCCAAGCAGATCGCCACGCCGATATCGCGTTTTTTGGCACTGCTCAGCGTAATGCGCCTGCCCACCCGCAACGCTGAAGGCATCAGCGCACTGGTCAAACTGCTGGCCCCTAATACCAAAACCCGGGTGACACCGCACTGGCCACAGAAAGTGCCCCTGGCGCAGCCGGCCAGCCTGTCCACCACTCATCCGGTGAGCTTGTCCCAGGGCACGCCGCTGGGCCGCGTCGGCTTTGATGCCAACAGCCAGTTACACCTGGCGCTGTTCACCGAGGACCTGATTGAGGCGCGTGGCTGGTTGCCGGGCAGTCAACTGCACAACGATCTATTGGTTCTGCTGCGGGTGTACCTGGGCTGGCGTTGCACCGCGAAATTGCAACTGTCGCTGCCGATCCACAGCCTGCCCAAACCGGTGTTGGGCGGCGCGCCCGTGTTGCTGGGCATGACCGGCGTCCTGGGTCTGGGTAGCGAAGCCTGGCAAGTCAATGAACATGACACCATCACCATCAATCTGGGCCGATACCAAGGCCTGCACAGCAATCCCCAGTCCAGAGAGGCGCAGCATGTCGCGTACCGTTTTTAATCAATTGAAGGTGGCGGTGTTCGCCGCGCTGCTGGGCGGGTGCGGGTTGACCCAGACCGTGACCGACGCCACCACGACGACGGCCAAGACTATTTTTTACAAGCAAGTGAAAACCCTGCACCTGGACTTTACCGGTCGGGCAGCGATGAACACCGACGTGTCGGATATGAGTAGCTTGTCGGTACCCACTGTGGTGCGTCTATATCAGTTGCGTGACAACAAAGCCGTGGACAAGGCCACCTACGACAGCATGCTGAGCGATGCCGACAACCTTCTGCGCGCCGACCTGCTGGACCAACGAGCGTTGGTAGTCAAACCCGCGGAGGGCGCACAACTGGACGTGCCCCTGAATAATGACGCGCAGTTCGTGACCGTGGTGGCGTTGTTTCGCACCCCCGATACCCAGATGAACACCTGGCGCCTGACGTTGACCCGCGATGACCTGGACCCGAGCCGGGCGAGGGTGATTGAACTGGCTAACAACCGGTTGATCCTGCAACCGTTGGCGGAGGAGTAACCCGTGAGCGAGCTGAATCCTTCACTTTACGAAATGCTTTTGCAAAATTTCGACGGCGAATTGGATCTGTATCGCGTCCTGGAAGAGGACCAGCATACCTTGTCGGTGCTGGACAACCTGCGACGCATACTCAACAGCCGGGCAGGGGCGCTCAGTCACCTGCCGGATTACGGTTTACCGGACATGGGCCTGATCCTGCAAGGACTCCCCGCCGCAGCACATGGGCTGATGGGGACGCTGGTTAACACCTTGCTCAAGTACGAGCCGCGGCTTGCGGCGGTAAACATCGAACTGCTGCCGCAGACCCAGCCGGGTTATCTGGAATACGTCCTGGACGCGCAATTGAAGGAAGGAGAGCGTGTGACCTTCGGCACGACCGTGGCGCCCGAGGGGAAAGTTTTGGTGCGCCACCTGAAGCGACAGAACTACCTGTCGAAGCTGTAAACCTGTGACGGAAGACAAACTGGATGACGGCGTTATTTGAAATGCGTATCCGAGTTGGCGGTGATCCGCGCGGCTACGGCGAATTTACCGCGTTACGTGACGAGTTGGCCAAGTTGGGCCATCCGGCGTGGCCGGACATTGACTGGGCCAAGGTCGAGCAGTTGTGCCTGACGTTGTTCCACAAGAATGGCGCGGAGCTGCAAACCGCCGCCTCTTTTGTCTTGGCCCGAAGCCAACGCCACGGCCTGGAGGGCATGGTGCAAGGGGTGACGCTGATCGAGGCGCTGTGCAGCGAATGGCCAACCGTGTGGCCGCCAATGGCGTCGGTGCGCCTGGACATGCTGGCCTGGCTGTTCGCTCAATTACAGCCGTTGCTGCGCAGGCTGGAAATCACAACGCAGACGCTGCCCGCTCTGGAGTGCCTGGACAGTGAGCTGGAGCGGTTAGCCACTCAGCTGGATCGTCAGGGACAAGTGCCTCTGGTCTCGTTGCAGGCGCTGCGTCATCAGGTGAGTGGTCTGATGCAACGCTTGGAGCGAAATGTCTGTTCGGGTGAAATGGTGCCGATATTGAGGGTTCCGGAACCGGCCTTCGTGATGCCGGTGGTGGTCCTGCCAGCCCACCCGATTCCTGAAGTGCCGCCTGCGGCCTCGAAGACCCGCAAGCGCCGTATCGCCCTGTGGCTGTTTGCGCTGTGCGCCACAATCGCCCTTACGTGCGGGTTTTGGTGGTGGAGTCAGATGGCACATCAAAATGACCAACCGAAACAGGCCGTGCCCGCCCCGGTACGCCTGGACAGCCTGTCGCTGTTCGATGCTGGCAGTGCCGAGCTCAAGCCCGGCTCGACCAAAGTGCTGGTCAACGCCCTGGTCAACATCAAGGCCCAACCCGGCTGGCTTATCGTGATCGTTGGACACACCGACAGCACGGGCGACATTGAACAGAACCTGCAACTTTCATACGCGCGCGCTTCGGCAGTGCGCAGTTGGATGCAGCGCATGGGCGACATTCCCGACAATTGTTTTGCCATCCAGGGCGTGGCAGGCAGGCAACCGATTGCCGGCAATGACAGCGCGTCAGGACGAGCGGCCAACCGCCGTGTCGATATCCGTCTGATGCCGCAAGTGGAGGCCTGCGCAGCGCCCTCTACAGGCCACTAAAGTAGAAGTTGTTTGGGATAGAACACTTGTTAAGCGCTCGATTGAAGGCGTCTTTTCCGGTTGTCCGCTGTGGAAGTGTTCTTCAACGAATCAGATTTTTAGATTCCGGGGGCAGCAGCGCCTAGTGGTCATCGGCGTTACTCACCGTTGGCAGGGCTTTGAACTGGGGATTCCACGCTCACTTGGACAGCAATTCCACGCTGACTTGGACACTCCCTCTTTTCTCGAATCAAGAGGGTCATCGTGGAGCGTATATCCATGCATAAAATCCGAGAGGTGCTGCGCCTCAAGTTCGATGCCGGCCTGTCCGCGCGCAAGATTGCCACCTGTCTTCGCATCAGCAGTGGTTGCGCTGACAATTTCCTGCAGCGTTTCACTGAGTGCATTGGGAGGAGTAGGTTTGCCTGTTTGAAAACAGCTTTTTAGCGTCCACGTCAAGGCGACTATTGCGCTTCAGTTCGCTGAACTTGCAAACATAGAGCTACCCGCTCTGTGAGTGTCCTGGGCGTAGTCAACTGCAGCAGAGGTCACTAGTTTTCTATCAGGCTGACTTTGAGAATAATCTTATGTCAGCGGCACGATCAGCTATCTATTCTGTGTCTAGCTGCCATCTTCTAGTTAGATTGCAAGGCCCGTGCGCGGGAGCGTGGGTCATTAAATTTATGCCTGGCTCGGTAGTATTCTTTATTGAAAAAAAGGCCCAAATTTTATGCGTGCTTTAGAACGCGGGTACTTGCAGTGCTGGGGGCAAAGAAATCATCGCACTAGGTGCGAGGTCAATATTATTTTGAGGGTATTAAAGTTGGCTAGTTTCTATCCGCACCGGAGGCGTTGCATTGCTTGCGTTAAATTTGATAGGGATTGCTCGTCTCTGCCTTTCGAAAGCATGGCTGTCCATAGGCGTGATGGTGTTGATGTGATAGTGCTGTGTGACAGATTTATGAGTGCGATGACGCTTGCTGAGCGTGCGACAATGATATCCCCAAAGAAAAGTCGCGGTTGAGTGAAGTGTGGGCTGCATGAAGGCAGGCTCGCATTCATCTCTCTCAGGCTTCGTGAGCGACCGGTTATCACTCGGATTTGAGATGAATCCTATGTTTTCTATCTGGGTGGGCAGCAATAGTGGCTACCTATTCGAGGTTGATAAATGCTTTGGAGAATCAACTGACGTACGTTATTCCTGGGGGAGCATATCACTATCTGAATCTCCCGAAAGCAATGCTGCTTTCGAACCGGTTACAGACTCGGATATAAAGTAACTTGTAGGGGTGTGGTTGTTTTTTTGTTTTAACACGCTGCCGATAAGATTTGCTGTTCTCTAGAGATGATAGAGTTCCGGTCTGGTCCCGACCTCCAGTAGTGAGGTCGGGATTTTTTTTCGTCTGTTAAACAGGTGTAATGTCGGCCAAATGAGGGTCTGCTTTGTTTGGTTGAATGTTGTATGTCTCTAATATTGTGTTTTTGTAACGCCTTTCATCTTTGTGGTTGTTAACATGTTTCGTGTCTTTAGTATTTTCAAGATGTTTGTTGTCATTTTTTTAGTGTCCATTCTTCCCAGCGGAGTCAGCGCTTCGGACAGGTACAAACCTAATCTCCAAGTCAAAAAGATGTTGGATCGGGCCAATCAGTTAGTTGGCACTCCGTATCAATTTGGAGGTATATAAGTCCGAGATGGTTTTGATTGCAGTGGATTCGTGGTTTACCTGTTCAGACACTCGGCAGACATCCATCTGCCCCGTACAACTCGCTCCTTGATGGGCGTAGGTGGCGCTTTGAAAAGGCAGAACCTGAGACCTGGAGATCTGGTATTTTTCAATCGCAATGGCGGGGGAAGGGTTCAGCATGTAGGGTTGTATCTTGGTTCTGGTAGATTCATTAACTCACCACGGAAGAGCAAAATGATCCGTGTAGATTCGCTATCTAACAAATACTGGGATAACAGCTATCTCGCTGCTCGCAGGGTGAATGGATTGTATCGATAACTGATGCGTGGCTATTCTTGAGTCGGGCCAATTTCAGCAAAGCCTTTCACCGGGATTGTATGAATATTGTTGTCTAATTTTCAATAGTCGCGGTTATACCGTTCAGTATGGATTCTACCGTTTAGGGAGTTGGTTATGCTTAAGCTGAAAGAAGTGTTGGTCGACCTTAATGCAGCACAGGAAGATCTCGCGCAAGCCGTTGATCTTAGCTGCATGGCGGTTGTTCATCTCGTTGATCACAACCTGTGGCCGGGGTCTTTTGATCGTAAGTCCCTTGAGGGGCGGATAGTGCGGTTCCTCGCACAACGCGGCGCAAACGTGCATGTCATTGGGTCTGCCTTCGAGGAAGTGGATGCGGATGCATGAAGCCTAATTGGTGCGTTTGATTCCATCTTATTCAACGCTGATATAACTGGTTAATGTCATAGGCGGCTTGGTTGCGACCAGTTCTATTCAATTCAGAAGAACTCTGTTTTCAGGAAGGTGTTATGAAATTTTACTCACTTTACCCTTGGCAGCTTATTGTGCTTATTATTGCGATGGTTGTTATTGATTCTGCTCGCGCTATTTCAGCGGAGGAACTGCTCTCGGTGCCGTTTGCTCAGGTGAAAGGCTCGGCTCATGACAATAACAATATGACGACCGCTGTGCTGATATTTGATGTTGGTACAACTGAAAAATCCGTACTTGTTAACAGGATTCATCGGTTTTTTCTCGCGGAGCATCTCGAGGCATATTCCGCACTTTCAACCAAACAATCGCCACGGCGTTGGATTGGTGACATGCTCAAGCTTGCGGAGCTTTGGGCGTGGAAAACGCCGGATGCTTTGCAGTTGCTATTGGAAGAGTCGCTATATGCGCGTGGTCATGTACCTTCTCAGGAGTGGTATCCCCTTCCAGGAGAATTGCCACAAGCACATTTCAATCGCGTATTCGAAATGTCATTGCTGCAGTGATTGTTTCTTCTTGCCTCTCCAAATCGAGATCGAGCATTTCCAGGGGTGGCCGAGTATTCTTGTATGGACAAGGGGCGGTCTACATGTGCGCATATCCTGCGGATTTGATACTCCTGTACATAAGTTCGGTTTTAGTATCCCTGGCAGTGCCCCACTGCTCCTGTTTTTTCAATTCTTTTTTTCTAATTTAATTGAAGGCCGAAACTTCCTGTTTTGAAAATGGGTAGGTTCTCTTGTTGTTGAGATTTTGCTAATGTCAGATTTTTACCTGCAGCGACAATGTGCTCGTTCCGATGTGAGCTCTTCCGATACCAGTGCACCATTGTTCTGTAGAACCTATCGACTGCCCGTGCCGCGTTGTCATTGCTTTAGATGCAAATTAATTGAGGCACAGGAAACGTCGGGTTGTGTGGCGGCGGGGTAAGGTAGTCGATATCCGTCAATCTTAAGCGTGCGTATCAACCTGTAGTTAGTAACAAGTGTGCGCCGGAAAAATCGATTGCGGCATTAACTTCTCTGCGTGACCTGGTGCCAATGGAAGGTGCCTACGTCGAGGGCGCGCAACTTGATACCTCTGGGGCTCGACGAAGCACTAGCCTGCAAATCCTCCTTCAACGGTCAACGCCCCTGTAAAGTGTCGGTGCGCGTCGTATGAATCATGCGATGCCGAAGAAGCTGTGGAACCACCTTGGGCTAATCTCCTTGCTGTATAGGATAATCCGGCTTAGCCGTATAACCTGATCGGTCGTCTGCGGAACCGCATGTTCGGGGGAGGGGAGGGCGGCGGACGAAAATTTGACCCGTCCGCCTGCTGTTGGAGGCTAAAATTACTTCACGGGTTGTTTCAGATTATACCGGGCAAGCACTCAGGTCTGGAGTAGAAGTTCGTGTAATCACCAGCGCCAGGCGAATGCAGCCGGCAAGTACGAAGGCTCCCGAAAGAGAGAGCAGCACGATTGACCTCCGGCTGCGCTCGCGAAAGTTAGATGTTGGCTCAAGTCCCCCGACCCAGTAAGGAACTGGCTGAATCTTTAACTGATTCGAATAGCACATTCCTTCGCCAAGGCTCCAAAGTGCTGCGGCGCTGGCCATAAATCCTGTCAATAGATTGTCCAAAATCAAATCCATGGACAGGGCGCTGAACAAGATGAGGCTGCTGGTGAAAAAAATTGCGGCGCACCAGCGTTGGCGAAGGATATTGACGGGTACCAGATGTTGCATGCTTTTTATTCTCCGCAGGAAAACAAAAGGCGCCTGTACCCGATCCGGGTACAGGCGCCGATTTTTTTGCTTGATTAACGTTCGCGAAATGCTTCGCGTGCTTTGAAGACAGGCTTGAGCAGATAGTCGAGGATGGTTTTTTCACCTGTACGGATTTCCACCGAAGCGACCATGCCTGGAATGATTGGAAGATCTTTGCCTCCTGCTTGCAATACGCTTTTGTCGGTCAAGATTTGCACTCGATAATAGGTATCGTCCGGTCGGCCAGCAGCGGCTTTCTGATCGTCTTTCAGGGTGTCAGGACTGATGTGCTCCACTTTGCCGGTGAGGCCGCCGTAGATTGCGTAGTCATAAGCGGTGATCTTTACGGTGGCCGGAAGTCCGGGGTGCAAAAATGCAACGTCGGAAGGGCGAATCTTCCCCTCGACCAAAAGTTGATCTTCCAGCGGCACGATCTCGAGTATGTGCTCCCCTGGTTGGATCACCCCACCTATCGTGCTTACCCGCACATTTTTTACTGTACCTCGTACGGGGGCAATTATCGTGGTGCGCTCGACCACGTCGGCGCGGCCCACCAGGTTCTCGCTCGTCTGCGATAGCTCCATTTCAAGTTTGGCAAGCTCGGAGTTTGCATCAGACTTGTATCGGTTATAGCGCTCGACAATTTGCGACTTGATGTCGTTAGCCTGTCGGCGCATTCGCAGTAGTTCCACTTCTGAAAGCAAGCCCTTTGCAGCCAGAGGCTCAGAAAAGCTGATCTCTTTGGCAGAAAGTGAATAGCTGCGTTCCAGGGCGGCGACACTTTCTGCTAGCGCGTTCTTGCGAGCGTTATAGGCCTTAATCTCCTGTTCGACCACTGCCGGGTCCTGGCGCACTTGCTCATCGAACTCCAGGGGCTGTTGATACGCTTCGGCACGCAGCCTCGTGATTGCGGCCTTAAGTGCGATAACTTTGCTCAAGGCTTCGCGATAGCTGGCCTTGGCGCGCGTTGGATCGATCTTCAAGAGCACCTGTCCAGCTTCCACGACATCGCCTTCACGTACCGACAGTTCCGCAAGAATGCCACCTTCAAGGCTTTGGATGACTTGCTCGCGGCTTTTGGAGATGACCTTTGCCTCACCTTGGGTAATTTCCTCCACCGGGGCGAAATATGCCCAAGTCAGTCCCACGACGAGTACTAGAAAAATCATATAGAGGACCAGTCGTGAACCAGGGGTTGTCTGGGCCAGTAGCGATTCCTGTACGTCGTTCATGAATGCGGCGTCCGAAGAGGATATCTCTGCGTTACGACGATCTTTGTTCATCCAGCCAAACATCACTGGGCCTCCTGTGGCGATTGTTGGGTTGCCTGCACGACTGCCAAGTCAGGCGTGTGAATCGGAATCGGGCGTTTGTCTGCGGTTGTGGCAGGTTTCTCTTGCTTGGAGCCAGGGTTCCCGGAGAGGGCGGCCAAAATGGTGTCTTTGGGTCCGTCGGCAACAATTTTTCCGCCATCGACCACGATAATTCGCTGTACCAAGCTCAGAACTGACGGGCGATGGGTGACCACTATGAGCGTCTGGCCTTCAGTAGAGCGCTTCAGATGCTCCAGGAATACCGATTCTGTCTGGGTATCCATTGAGCTGGTCGGCTCGTCCATGAGCAATAATTTTGGGCGTGCCAACAGCGTGCGTGCCAGGGAGATCAGTTGGCGTTGACCGCCGGAAACCCCATCACCCATTTCGCCGATGGGTAGGTTGATGCCGCGCGGGTGTGCGGCTGCTATATGGTCTAGGCCAGTCAGTCGCAATACACGCAGCAATTCTTCGGCGCTGGCTTCGGGTCTGCCAATCATGATGTTTTCGCGCAAGGTGCCGTAGAACAGGCGCGCATCCTGCGTCACGTAGCCCACGACCTTGCGCCAGTCTGCGGGATCGATCTGGTTGACATCCAGGCCATCGCTGAACATCTGGCCTTTCACGGGTTGATACAGGCGTGACATGACGCGTAGCAGGGTCGACTTTCCACTCCCGATACGGCCCAGAATCGCCACACGTTCACCGGGGGAGATGGACAGGTTGATATCTTCCAGCACCGGCGGGTTTGGCTGCGTGGGTGGAGCCGGGTAAGAGAATCCAATGCTCTTGAGGGATAATTGCCCGCTTAAAGATGGGTTTGGCAGGTAGTCCTGCTGGGCATCGCGATCAACCGGCAGTGCCATGAGCCTGTTCAGCGAGGTAAGGGCGGCCTTAGCTTGCTGAAAGCGAACGGCTAGACCCATCACTTGACCCAATGGAGCGGTAGTGCGGCCTGCAAGCATAACGGTCGCGATCAATGCGCCCATGGTCAGGTCACCTGAGCTGATGAGGTAAACACCAGCGATAACCAGGGCTACGGTCTGCAGCTGTTGCAGGAAGGCAACCGCACCCGTGGCAGCGCTCGATAGCCGGCGCGATTTCATCGAAGAGCTTGCTTGCAAAGCACTGAAGTGCTGCCAGCGGCGTTGCATATGCGCCTGTCCATCAGTTGCCTTGAGTACTTCCAGACCTTCTACAGACTCAACAAGAACGCCTTGCTTGAGAGAGGACTCGCGCAGGTTCTCCTGCATGGTGCGAGCCAGTGGCCATTGAATGCAGATGGAGATGATCAAGATCAGTGGCAGCACGAGAAGGGTGATCCACCCGAGCGGCCCGCCAATGACGAAGATGACACCAAGAAACATGAGCACAAATGGCAGGTCGGAAATGGTTGCCAGGGTTGCAGAGGTCGCGAAGTCGCGTACTGATTCAAACTCGCGCAACTGGTTTGCAAAGCTGCCCGATGAGGCCGGCTTATGTTCCATCTGTACCGATAGCGCCTGGCGAAACAGCATTGAACCAAGCACCAGATCCGCCTTCTTCGCCGCTACATCTAGCAGGTGAGCGCGGACGAAGCGAATCAGCGCCTCGAAGACCATTGCTACGGCTACACCTATACCGAGCGACCATAAGGTGACGAAGGCCTGGTTGGGGACAACGCGGTCATACACGTTCATGGTGAAGAAGATGCTGGCGAGTGCGAGGACGTTGGCCAGGATCGCAGCAATAGCTGCGCTGCGGTAATAACGGCGGTAGCGCCAAAGGGTGCTGAAAAGCCAGTGCCCCGTGGGTGCAGGCAAGGTTTCGCCTGCCCGATTGTCAGGCTTGGCGCGCGGTTTGACGAGAATTGCGTAGCCAGCGTAAAGCTCATCCATCTCCTGTTGCGTGAGCTTGACTGGCTCATCGGAAACCTCAGGGAGAATGACGGAATAAACCGACTGTGGCTTGCCGTCAGAGTCCTTCTCCTGATTCCGGGAGAGCAGGATGCAGCCGGCCATGCCTTTACGCAGCAGGATCATTGGCATCACCTGCAAGGGCAGGTTTCGCGAATTCCTCTTGATCAAGCCACCGGTCATTCCAACGTTTTCCAATGCGCTTAGCGCAAGTGATGGCGTAAGCACGCCACCGCGTGGCAGACCGGCAACGAGTGCTTCAGGGCTTTTACCCAGGCCATAGTGGTTGCAAATCCAGGAAACGCTTTGCAATAGCGTGTCATCGACGCTGGTTTGTTCCTTGGCGAGCGCGATGGCTTCATCGCCAGGCTTGAGTGTAGTTGCAGCCTTCATGACTGTTTCCTCTGAGGTTCCCCGTCGCTTGGGGCTGGCTAGAAGTCTGGTGGCGTGCCACCTGGCCGACTTCATAAATGTATTGGTGAAATTTTGAAGATCGAAGCGGGGCGGGAGAACAAGAGTTGTCCTAAAACATTGCGCATGCGCATGGGTAGGGGGCGCGCAAGTTACAGACCGGGCTTTTGGGACAAGTCTTGTTCAGTGAAAGGGGGTGGCGCCACAAAATGGCTCAACAGGGCTTCGGGGCCAAGTGCGCAACCGAGGCCATCCCGCACACGGTTGCCTGGTGTCCAGGCTGAACCGGTTTTGCTTTCACTGTGCTATGCCAAGTTCCACTTCTTCCTAGCGGGAAGAGGTTTAGAGGTCATGTATGAGTTATTTCCAGCGAAACAGTACGCTTAATGAAGGCGTTGCGGCCGGGAGGCCGTTTTGTATCTTTCCGACGATTGCCTTTGCTTTTTTGGGACTGTTTAGCTCAAAGGTTTTTGCAGAAGAAGGCTTGCTGCAATTTGAGAGGGTTAACCCAGGCGCTGTGAGCTCGCGCCAAACGCTCGCAGCATCAGGGTCGAGCTCCGAACGGATTACCCAGCCGTCCGCGAACAAGGTGCCAAACGTATCTGAGGCATCCAGGAAGGCTGTGTATTCGGTATCGGCGCTGGAGTATGGGCGTGGAGCGGTAAATCCCTCAGGTCAAGTGATGACACATTCAGAGGAAGAGTTGCGAGGGGTATTCTTGCGCGCAGTGGAGGCTGCAGCTGAGCGCAGTCCTACAGTAAAGCGTGCATTGGCTGAGCAATCCGCAGCTCAAGCCGATATCGATGAGGCAAAAGGGCAGCGTCTGCCGCAGGTTGATATTGGTACGCGCAGTAAGTCGGTTGAGTTCGGCTCCGGAAGCGGTGGGAGCTCCAATGGGCAATCGTTCAGTGTTGACGTTGTTACACCCTTGTTCGACTGGGGGCGTATACGCAAGACCATTGAAAGCCGTTCTTACCTGGCAGGTGCAGCTGGATCTGCTCTTGAGGCTGAACTGGAGGCGTCGGCATTCGATGTGACATCGAATTTGGTCGAACTTGGCAAGCAGCGCATCGTAGTCACCATCAGCCAGAAATACGTTGATCGGATGGCTGAGTTGGTAAAGATGTTGCAGGGGATCGTTGCAGTCGATACGGGGCGGGTCAGCGAGCTGACCCAGGCGCGTGCCCGGTTGTTGCAGGCGGAGGCAACACGTAGCACGGCAGAGTCAAAAGTGCGCGATATCGAGATCAATTTGCGCAAGATGATCGGTGAAAGGCCATTGCCGCCCGTTCCAGGCTCTTCCTACTGGCAGTTGCACTTGCCTGAACTCGACTGGTTGCTGGCTGAAGCGGTAAGCCATCCAGTGGTCAAGCAATCCGAGGCTGAGGCGAAGTCCGCTGATCTGC
Organism: Pseudomonas sp. GW456-E7; assembly: GCF_059424105.1. NCBI lineage: Bacteria > Pseudomonadati > Pseudomonadota > Gammaproteobacteria > Pseudomonadales > Pseudomonadaceae > Pseudomonas > Pseudomonas sp. GW456-E7. Next base: position 86,713 of record NZ_JBWKZB010000026.1, read on the forward strand.
AAGCGGAGGTGGTGCGTTCGGCGTCCTTGCCTCAATTGAATTGGGTCGTCGGTAAATCTACGGGTGAGGATGCGTTTGGGCGCGAGCCCGCTTGGCAGACCAACCTGAGCATGTCCTGGAGTGCGTTCAAGGGCGGGTCCAGTCGTGCAGCCGAGCGCGCGGCGCGCCAGCGTGCCGAGGCTACCCGGCAGGGGACTGAGCAACAGCTTTTGGACCTTGAATACCGTATCCGTACTGCGAATCACGATGCACGGACACTCATCGAGCGGGCTGAGCTCTATCGCGGGCTTTCACAGGAATCCAACAAGGTCCGCGAGGCTTTTTATGATCAGTGGTATCACCTGGGGCGGCGGACCTTGTTGGATGTTTTGATCTCTGAAAGTGATCACTACAACAACCAGGTCAGTGAAGTTACCAATCGCTTCGACGGGTACGCGGCAATCATTCGCCAATACGCCAGCGCGGGTGCGCTCATGCGTTGGCTTAGTGTTGGTGAGCGCTGAGTAAGGTGGTTCCGGGGACATTTAGGGGCGAGAGAGGCATTGTGTATGTCTGAACTGCGTTTTCTAGTGCTGGAGGATCATGCCTTTCAATGTGAGCTTGCGGTCAGGGCTCTACAGCGAATCGGATTCTGCCACGTGTTGCGGGCGGCCGATGGGGGCGAGGCTTTATCGTTGCTGCATCGGCATGGGGCGGTGGATGTCGCGCTCTGCGATCTGCGCATGATTGGTATGGACGGGCTTATGTTTCTTCGCAAGGCGGGAGAGGCTGGGTTGGTTCGTGCTGTCGTTATCGTCAGTGACCTGGAGTCAGGCCTTCGTAGAGTGGTCGAGCGCATTCTTGTTCTGCAGGGTCTCCAGTTGCTGGGCAGTATCGAAAAGCCGATCAGGTTCCGGCCGCTCAAGCGCATCCTCGACAAGTACCTTGCGTTGTCAGGGGTATCCATCCGGCATTCGCCATTGCATTTGGCTCAACCGTCCGAGGCTGAAGTGAAGATGGGGTTCGAGCGTCAGGAGTTTCGGGCCAGATTCCAGCCGAAAGTGCAGTTGCAGACGGGAGAGAGTGTCGGAGCTGAGGTGTTTGTGCGGTGGGTGCGTGATGGCGGTAGTGTGCTGGCGCCCAGTGTTTTTTTGCCGGTGATTGAGCGCTGCGGTCTACTCGATGCCATGTTCGCTGAATTGCTGGATCAGGGTTTGGCTACACAGAAGTTGGTCCAGTCCCGCGGGCGTCATTTTCACTTGGCATTTAATCTCAATGCCTCTCAGATGCTTGATCCTGAGCTTGCGAGCACTATTCGACTTGGTTTGCAGCGTCACGAACTGTCAGCTCATGGTCTGACCTTCGAGATGACGGAGAGCTCGTTGATCGCAGCGTCGGCCGCCAGTCTCGAAAATATGGTTCGCTTTAGGATGATGGGCTGCGGGTTGTCCGTCGAAGATTTTGGGGTGGCGTTTTCCTCTCCGGGACGTTTGTGTCATATGCCTTTCAGTGAGATCAAGCTGGACGCCGGTTTGACTCGTAACATGGTGCAGGAAAACCGCTATAGAACTGTAATCAACAGTGCCCTCAAGCTTGCTCGCGATCTTGATATGTCGGTAGTGGCCAAGGGTATAGAGACCGAGGAGCAACTGAACTGTCTCAGGGCTATGGGTTGTGAGATTGGTCAGGGATATTACTTCGCACGTCCCATGAGTAGCGTTGAACTGGTCACCTGGCTTTTCGATAAGGGGCATTCGGTCCGCTGGTAAGCTTGAGAGTCAACTGTTGTGCAGTGCTGAATTTCCTGTCGTTTTCAAGGCCCGATTTCATGCCTGGTTATTCGTGATCTAGTGTCGCATACGTTTTTTGAGTCGCCTGCCGAGGGTGATTGTTCCCGTGCCCTCGTTTCTTTGCCCTGGCCCTGTGCCAGGGTTTTTTTTATGTGCGCCAGACATGGCGCGTTGCGCGCAAGCGCAACCAGCTTGGCTGTGGTGGCCTCGCTGGTGACTTGGAGGTGAAAGTCCTCTACGCACCCGGCAAGGGGAAGTGTTAGCCAGAGGCAAGGGTGTCGCGGGTGACCGCGAATCTGAAGGAAGCCCGAGGCAAAATGCTGGCCTGACGAACAGCAAGCGGATAGAGGCGGCGCAGCGGGGTAAAGGGGCGTGTTTCCCTAAAGCCCAATACTTGCACGGGACGCTGCGACGTAGATCCGACAGGCATAAGCAGGAAGGTCGCGCGAATTACCCTGGGAGATCTGCACGTTTGCCACAGTGCTACCGAGCGTCGAGAGACGACGGGATGAGCGTGCAGAAGTCAGCCGAGGCCGTAGTAAGTGGCGAATAACCCCGTCACCAAGGGCCGAACAAGTTATGCCGCCAGTAGGCGTCAAAGTCTCGTTGAATACCGAAATGCAGAAATTTCTCCAAGAGAAGACTGTTACTCCGAGTCCCGGACAGTATCCGAGGATGACGGCTGACCGCGCACAGGTATCGGCGGCGTCTGTGACGTGGACGAACGCGGAGCCGGACACGCTGATGGAGCGGGTGCTTGCACCGGCCAACCTTAGGTGTGCGTATCAACGTGTGGTCAGCAACAAGGGCGCACCGGGTGTCGATGGCATGACGGTCGACGACTTGGCGGACTACGTGAAACAGTATTGGCCGACCCTCAAGGTGAGGTTGCTGGCCGGCGAGTATCACCCGCAGGGTGTACGCGCCGTTGACATCCCCAAACCCAATGGCGGAACACGGCAACTGGGTATTCCCAGCGTCGTGGATCGCTTGATCCAACAGGCACTGCTGCAACAGCTCACGCCAATCTTCGATCCTCTGTGCTCGGACTACAGCTACGGCTTTCGTCCGGGTAGAAGCGCTCACCAAGCCATCGAAACCGCTCGCGGCCACGTGGCAGCGGGTCACCGCTGGTGCGTGGAACTTGATCTCGAGAAGTTCTTTGATCGGGTCAACCACGATGTCCTGATGGCCTACGTGGCGCGTCAAATCGAAGACAAGCGTGTGCTCACGCTGATCCGTCGTTACCTCGAAGCGGGAACGATGTCGGGCGGACTCGTCAGCCGACGGCAGGAAGGGACGCCGCAAGGCGGCCCGCTCTCGCCGTTGCTGTCGAACATCCTGCTCAACGAACTCGACCGCGAACTGGAGCGGCGAGGCCATCGCTTCGTGCGTTATGCCGACGACGCGAACATCTATGTGTGCAGTCAGCGAGCTGGCACGCGGGTGATGACCGGTGTTGAGCGTTTCCTGAATCAGCGCCTGAAACTGACGCTGAGCCGGGAAAAGAGCCACGTAGCACGGCCTTGGGTCTGCGACTATCTGGGTTATGGGATGAGCTGGCATCAGCAACCGAGGCTGAGAGTGGCGACGATGAGTCTGGGTCGCTTGCACGACCGGTTAAGAGACCTGCTGCGCGGGGCGCGGGGCCACAAGATGGCGAATGTCATCGAACGGATAAACCCTGTGCTGCGCGGGTGGGCAGGCTACTTCAAGCTCAGTCAGAGCAAACGGCCACTTTTGGAAATTGACGGCTGGGTGCGGCGCAAACTTCGCTGCGTCGTCTGGCGTCAATGGAAGCGGCCCTCAACGAGGGCGCGTAACTTGATGCGCCTGGGGCTTAGCGAAGCTCGCGCCTGCAAATCAGCCTTCAATGGCCGAGGCCCATGGTGGAGCTCGGGAGCATCTCATATGAATCAGGCGCTGCCGAAGAAGCTATGGGATCAACTTGGGTTGGTCTCGGTACTGGATACGATAAACCGGCTTAGCCGCATAGCTTGAACCGCCCTATACGGATCCGTACGTACGGTGGTGTGAGAGGACGGCGGATGTAAATCCGCCTCCTACTCGATCGGTGCGCGGCATCTGTCATTTCGCACTCTTTCACCTCCAGGTCCCGAGCGTTTTTTGAGACAGGTCCTATATCTGGTGCCCGGGCTGCATGTCGATAATTTTTATTGCATCAAGGATCGCCCAGGACAGGGCGTACGCCTCAACTCATACGTCGACAAGAATTGGGTCGACGCCATTAACATGCAAAGGTGAAAGGTGTGGAAGCAATGAATATCAGTGTTTCCGTAGTTGACGGTAATGCGATCACGTCAACCCAGGACTTGTCGAAAGTTAGCAAGGGTAAGCCAGTTCGTATCAAGGCCATCAAGGACGGCAAATATATTCTTGCGGAAGGTGAGAATGGGTTTGCTCCAGAGAACGTCACGGTAAAACGTGTTGGCAAGAACTTGCATGTTGCGCTGGAGGGCACAGATCCAGATGAGCCAGAACTGATCATCGAAGATTTTTTTGAGCATGAAGGTCAGTTGGTGGGAATGTCCGAGGACTCTACCTACTACGAATATGTTGCTGTCGATGGCGATCACAATAGCCAAGTCGCCTTTCTGATTGACGGTGTGTCTTCTGCTCAAGCGTTGGGTTCTAACGCACTTACAGGTTTCGGTGCTGGCTTGGTGATGTCGCCAGGCGGGATTCTTCCTACGTACGGGCTTGGGCTCGGTGCCTTGGGCGCGTTGGGCGCCGGCGCTGTTTTTGGCGGCAGCGGTGGAGGTGGCGGAGGTGGGAGCAACAACGAGGCGATTGTGCCGCCCGCGAGCGATCTTGATCCGGATGTATTGCCGCCGAGCAAGCCGATCCTCGCCACCATTATTGACGATATCGGTGCAATCCAGGGTGCAATCACCAATGGTGGTTCGACCGACGACAACACTCCAACCCTGTCGGGTAAAGGTGAGCCAGGCAGCACCGTGCATATCTACGACAACGGTGATCTGGTGGTCAGCGTAGTGGTGGACGAGAATGGCAACTGGAGCTTCACCCCGGACGTAGCGCTGGCCGAAGGCGAGCACAGCTTCACCTTGGTCAACGAAGACAAGGCCGGCAACAAATCTGAGCCTTCGGATGGTTACGTGGTCATCGTCGACAGCTTCGCCCCGGAAAAACCGAGCATGGGTGGTGTCAGCGACGAGCAGGGCCCGGTTGCAAGCGGCGAACGCACCGACGATACCCAGCCGACCCTGAGCGGTGAGGGTACTCCAGGCGACAAGGTCACCATCATCGACAATGGCAACATCATTGGCGAAGTGCAGATCGGTGAAGACGGCAAGTGGGCATTCACCCCTGAAGCACCGCTCGCCGAAGGCGAGCACGTGTTCGAAGTGGTTATCACGGACCCGGCGGGCAACGCGTCCGAGCCATCGGATGAATTCGTGGTGATTATCGACACCATCGCTCCGGAAAAACCGAGCGTGGGTGGCGTGACCGACGAGCAGGGCCCGATTGCAAGTGGCGAAAGCACCGGCGACACCCAGCCGACCCTGAGCGGTGAGGGTACTCCAGGCGACAAGGTCACCATCATCGACAATGGCAACATCATTGGTGAAGTGCAGATCGGTGAAGATGGCAAGTGGGCATTCACCCCTGAAGCACCGCTGGCCGAAGGCGAGCACGTGTTCGAAGTGGTTATCACGGACCCGGCGGGCAACGCGTCCGAACCATCGGATGAATTCGTGGTGATTATCGACACCATCGCTCCGGAAAAACCGAGCGTGGGTGGTGTGACCGGCGAGCAGGGCCCGATTGCAAGCGGCGAAAGCACCGACGACACCCGGCCGACCCTGAGCGGTGAGGGTACTCCAGGCGACAAGGTCACCATCATCGACAATGGCAACATCATTGGCGAAGTGCAGATCGGTGAAGACGGCAAGTGGGCATTCACCCCTGAAGCACCGCTGGCCGAAGGCGAGCATGTGTTCGAAGTGGTCATCACTGACCCGGCGGGTAATGCGTCGGAGCCATCGGATGAGTATGTGCTCATCGTCGATAC
>NZ_JBWKZB010000027.1:0-92517 GCF_059424105.1 Pseudomonas sp. GW456-E7
ATGTTGAGTGTACGACCGCTATCGCGAGCAAGCTCGCTCCCACAGGGGTTGTGCTTGACTGATCGATCTCAGGGCAAATCAGACCAGGCTTTCGCGGATCTGCGCCGCCAGTTGCACCAGCATCCCTGGCACTTCCTGGACCATCTCGCCCATGCGCGCAAAGTCGTGGGTCATGCCGGCCTTTACGTCCAGCACCAGGGGTTGCCCCGCGGTCCGCAGTTTTTCGGCCCAGGCCAAACCTTCATCGAGCAATGGATCGTACTCGGCCAGCCACAGCACCGTCGGCGTCAGGCTTTCCACGCGCTCCGCGTACAGCGGTGAAAAACGCCAGTCGGCACGATCCGCTTCGCTGCGTTGGTATTGCTGGTAGAACCATTCCAGCGTGGTGGCTTCCAGCAGATAGCCTTCGGCGAATCGCTCAAGCGACGGGCGTTTTTTTACCGCGTCGATCACCGGGTAGAGCAACACTTGCAGGCGCGGCACCAGCGGCCATCCCAGCGGGTCCTGGGCAATAGCGATACACAGCGACGCCACCAGGCTGCCGCCGACGCTGTCCCCTGCCAGCGCAATGCGCCTCGCGTCCAGCCGCAAGGCCTGAGCACCGGTAACAGCCAGCCAGCGCGTCACGTCTTCGGCATCGTTGTAAGCGGTGGGGAAACGGTGTTCCGGCGCCAGTCGATAATCCGCCGACAACACGGCAAATTCCCCTGCCAGCGCCAGACGCCGGCACAGGGTGTCGTGGGAATCGAGGCTGCCCACCACGTAGCCGCCGCCATGGAAGTACAACAACACCGGGCGTGGTTCGTTGTCCGGTTGCGGTTTGGCGTACAGCCGCGCGTTGAGCACATGCCCGTCCCGCGCAGGCAGGCTGATCGCCGTCACCGTCAACGCGCCCGTCGGGGTGGCATCGAGCAACTGCGAGGTCTGTTCGAATTGCTGCCGGGCCTCGTCAGGCGTCAGCTCATGCATGGGTTGGCTTTTGCCGCTGAGGCGGCCGAACTCGGCCAGCTCCAGAAAACCTTCGATGTCCGGGTGCAATGCCATGGGCGGTAGTCTCCAAAAAATAAACAGGCTTGCCCTGGTAAACGAACCGGGAGGGTCGTTCATTAGGGCTCAATGAAGACCCTGCCAAGCCGAACGGAAAACCTGTGGCGAGGGAGCTTGCTCCCGCTCGGCTGCGAAGCAGTCGCAAACCCAAACAACGCGGTATGTCTGGCTAACCGCGATCGCTGGTTTTGGGGCCGCTTCGCGACCCAGCGGGAGCAAGCTCCCTCGCCACAGGTAAGTCCCCTCACCACAGGGAAGCCCCTAGCCACAAATTATCGGCTTAGATCTGTGGCACCACCTCCCGGCCAAGCAGCGCCACCACGGCATCCAGGCACTCATCCTGCTGCAGGATATCGAAGTGCCCGGCCGTCACCGTTTGCACCTGGCGCAACCGCGGTTGCTGGCGTTCGAGCGTGGCGCGTTCGGCGGTCGGGTTGCCATCGGCCCACCAGCAATGCAGCCCGGCTTGCGGAATCGGCAGGGTGTCAACCTGCCGCGACAGGGCCTTCAAGCGCGTGCTGACCATGAAGGTCTGGGCCAGCTCATCGGCACCGAGCAGCGCATAACCGCTGGCCTGATCGCTTTGGCTGTCGATCACCGCGCGAATGATCCGCGCCACGGCATCGTGGTCCCCCGCCGCCTCGGTACTCAGCGCCCGGGCGACCACCTCGCCATCCATGCCCAGGGCTGCACCGAGGAACTCCGCCAGATCCACACGCCACTCATCCGCACTGGCAACGGCATTGGCCTGGGTCGGTACAAAGCTGTCCACCAGACCGACGAACGCCACACGCTGGCCCTGCTGTTCGAACAGCTCACTCACCAGCAACGCCAAGGCCCCGCCCAGTGACCAGCCCAGCACGTGGTACGGCCCCTGGGGTTGTCTGGCGCGGATCGCCTCGACGTAGTCGGCGGCCATCTGCGAAAGCGAGGTGTCGTGCCACTGCCGGTCGAGCAGCATCCGGCATTGCACGCCATACACCGTGCGCTCACCGTCCAGGCGCCGGGCCAACGGTTCGTAGTCGAACACCGTGCCGAAACCGGCGTGCAGGCAGAACAGTGCCGGCTGATCCGTCACCTGCTGATTGAGCAGCAACAGCGGTTGCGGGCTCTGGCGCGCGGGCTGCTCGTCGACACCGGACAACCCGGCAATCGTCGGCTTGGCCATCATGTCGCGCAGCTTGATCTGGAAATCCGGCGCGTTCAGCGCACGCACTTTCGAGATCACCTTGAGGGTGCGCAACGAATCACCGCCCAATTCGAAGAAGTTGTCGGTGATGCCGACCTTCTCGATGCCCAGCACCTGTTGCCAGATGTCCGCCAGCGCCCATTCCAGCAGCGTGCGCGGGGCCACGTAGTCACGGCCGGTGAAGGCCGGATCCGGCAGGGCCTTGCGGTCGAGCTTGCCGTTGGGCGTCAGCGGGAAGCGCGGCAGCACCACGACCTGCGTCGGCACCATGTAGTCGGGCAGGCTTTCGCGCAATGCCGCCTGGCAACGCGGGCCGAGGCCATCGTCTGCAGCTGCCACCACATAGCCCACCAGTTGCGGCCCCTGGCCGTTGTCCCGCACGACCACCAGCGCATCGTTGACCCCGGCCTGCTCGCGCAAGCGGGCTTCGATTTCGCCCAGTTCGATGCGGAAGCCGCGCACCTTGACCTGATGGTCGATGCGCCCGACGTAGTCGAACACGCCATCTTCGCGGCGGCGCACCAGGTCACCGGTGCGGTACAGGCGCCCGCCTTCAGGGCTGAACGGATCGGCGACGAAGCGCTCGGCGCTCTGCCACGGATGACGATGGTAACCGCGCGCGACACCCCGTCCGCCGATGTACAGCTCGCCGACCATGCCCACCGGCAGCGGGTTGAGGTCCATGTCCAGCACATGCAGGCTGCGGCTGCCGACGCGTTGGCCAATCGGCGCGTACATCGCCTGGCAATGGCCGTCGGCGGCGATCTTCCACAGCAGCGGCGTGACCACGGTTTCCGTCGGACCGTAGCCGTTGACCAGGTATTGCGGCTTGAGTGTGTGCTTGACCCGCTCGAACGTGGCGTCCGGCACTGCATCGCCACCGAAGCAATAGATGCGCACCGGCGGCGGATCACCGCCCTGCAGTTCGGCGTGCTCGGCCAGTTGCAGCAGGTACGCCGGCGGGAAGCAGGCGACGCTGATGCGCTGGCGGTGCAGCACGGCCAGGGTCTGCTCGGCGGTCCACAACGTATTGTCGCGAATGACCAGGGTCGAGCCGCTGATCAGCGCGGTGATCCAGCGTTCATGGGCGCCATCGAAGGCGAACGACATGAAGTGCAGTTCGCGATTGCCCGGGTCCATTTCGTACAGCTCGGCGATGGCCTGTACGTGCATGCTCAGGGGTCCGTGGGCGACGGCGACGCTCTTCGGTTTGCCGGTCGAACCGGAGGTGTAGATCAGGTAGGCCAGTTGCTCGGCGTGCACAGCACGTTGCGGTGCCGGCACCTCGACGTCGAGGTTCAATCGGTCCACCGCGACCATCGCCGTGCCCGGATTCAACTGCGCTGTGTCGCGCAGCCGTTCCTGGGTCAGCAGCAGGCGCATGTCGCTGTCGGCCATCATGTAGCGCAGGCGTTCCTGGGGGTATTGCGGGTCCAGCGGCACGTAGGCGGCGCCACACTTCATCACCGCCAGCAGCGACACCACCAGCTCCAGCGAACGCTCCATGAACACGCCGATCACGTCTTCGGCCTGCACGCCTTGTTCCAGCAGATGCACCGCCAAGGCATCGGAGCGCCGATCCAGCTCGGCGTAGCTCAGGTGCTCGGCGTCGCGCTCGGCATAGCTGAGCACCAGCGCCGTGTGATCCGGTTGCAGTCGCGCACGCTGACGGATCAGCTCGTGCACCGGTGTCTCGTCACCGTCCGCCACCACTTGCAGTTCGCCGTCCAGCGCCCGGCCTTCGTCCAGGGTCAGCAGGCCCAGCTCGCCGACGGCACGCCCGGCGTCTTCACACAGGCGCTGCATCAGGCTTTCCATGTGGCCGCGCAGGCTTTCGACGGTCGCCAGATCGAACTGGTCGCGCTGGTGCATGTACTCGATGCGCAGCCCCTCGTCGAGGCTGACCATCAGGTCCATGGCGAAGCTGGTCAGGCCGAAGTCGGACACGTCTTCGAAGCGCAGCGAGTCGCCGTTCCATTCGCGCAGAGTGCGGTCCACCGGCTGGTTTTCGAAGACGATGATGCTGTCGAACAACGACTGCCCGCCCTGCCCGGCCCAACGCTGGATATCGCTCAGTGGGGTTTGCTGGAAGTCGCGGATGTCGAGATTGCAGGCCTGGATCTCGCGCAGCCAGTCACCGACGCTGGCCTCGGTCGGCACGCTGTTGACCACCGGCAAGGTGTTGATGAACAGCCCGAGCATGTTCTCGGCGCCGTTGAGGGTTTCCGGCCGCCCGGACACGGTGGCGCCGAACGTCACTGTGCGCTGGCCGGTGTAGCGCTGCAACAGCAGCAACCACGCGGCTTGCACCAGGGTGTTGAGCGTCACCTGCTGTTGCTGGGCAAAGGCCTGCAAACGCGCGGTCTGCCCGGTACTCAGGTGCGTATAGATCGCGTGGTAACCCGCTTGCGGCGCCTTGACCGGCAAGGCACGGGCCAGGTGCGTGGCGCCTTCCAGGTTGGCGAGTTTGCCTTTCCAGAACGCCTCGCTGGCCTCGGCGACTTGCTGGCCGAGCCAGTCGATGTAGTCGCGATAGGCAGCCACCGGCTCGTGCTCATCGCCGCTGTAATGGCGCAGCACTTCACCGATCAGGCGCGACACGCTCCAGCCGTCCATGAGGATGTGGTGGTAGGTCCAGATCAGGCGATAGCGGTCGTCTTCCAGACGCACCAGCAACAGGCGCAACAAGGGCGCGCGATTGAGCGAGAATCCGCGTTCACGCTCCTCCAGGGCCAGTTGGCGGACGCGTTCAGGCTGATCATCCAGCCCGCGCCAGTCCAGCTCGGTCAGCAGCGCAGGCGCATCGCGCCGCACCACTTGCAGCGGCTCCTTGTCGCCTTCCCAGAGGAATGCAGTGCGCAGAATCCCGTGACGCCGGGCGGCATCGGCCCAGGCTTCGCGGAAGCGCGCGCCATCCACGCCGCGCACGCCCACTTCGATCTGGTTGACGTACAGCCCCGAGTCGCCGTCCTGCACCGAGTGGAAGAGCATGCCTTGCTGCATCGGCGACAGCGGATAAACGTCCTCGACTTCGTCCGCTGTCAATGCCAGCGCCTGATATTGCGCTTCACTCAGCTCGATTTTTGCTGCCGGTGCAACCACAGTCGGCACGGCTTGATCCGCCTCGACCGGTTGGGCGACCGTCGCCAGTTCGGCGAGGGTCGGATGGCTGAACACATGCTTGGGCGAAATGCTCAAGCCGGCCTTGCGTGCGCGGCTGACGGCCTGGATCGAGACGATGGAATCGCCGCCCAGTTCGAAGAAGTTGTCGTGCATGCCCACTTGCGGCACTTCGAACAACGCCCGCCACACCGCTTGCAACGTCGATTCCACGGCATTACGTGGCGCCACGTATTCGCGTACTTGCTGGTCCGGCTGCGGCAATGCGCGGCGGTCGAGCTTACCGTTGGGTGTCACCGGCAACTGATCGAGCAACAACACGTGGCTCGGCTGCATGTGCTCTGGCAGCGCGTTGCGCAGGTGTTGCTTGAGACGATCAACAGCGGCATCACCGACGACGTAAGCCACCAATTGCTTGGACTTGCCAACGTCCAGGGCGATCACCACGGCTTCGCGCACCTGTGGATGCTCCAGCAGGCAGGCTTCGATTTCCCCCAGTTCGATGCGCAAGCCGCGGATCTTCACTTGATGGTCGATGCGACCGACGTATTCGATCACGCCGTCCTCGCGGTAGCGCGCCAGATCGCCGGTGCGGTACAGGCGCTCGCCCAGCTCAGCGAACGGGCTGGCGACGAAGCGCTCGGCGGTCAGGTCCGCACGGTTGTGGTAACCACGGGCCAGGCCGATGCCGCCCAGGTACAGCTCGCCCACACAACCCTGCACCTGCGGTTGCAGGCTGTCGTCGAGGATGTAGGTCACCAGGTTGGCAATCGGATAACCGATCGGCACGCTGAACCCGCCGTCATCGACACAGGTCCAGTGGGTCACGTCGATCGCCGCTTCGGTCGGGCCGTACAGGTTGTACAGGGCGACGTCCGGCAGGACGCGGAACAGGCTGTGCTGCAAGTCTGCCGACAAGGCTTCGCCGCTGCACATGATCTGCCGCAGGCTGGCGCAACGCTCGAAACCTTCGCCCTGGACAAACGCCTGCAACATCGACGGCACGAAATGCAGGGTGCTGACCCGGTATTGCTCGATCAGGCTGACCAGTTGCGCCGGATCGCGATGGGCACCCGGCTCGGCCACGGCCAGCCGTGCGCCGGTCATCAGCGGCCAGAAGAACTCCCAGACCGACACGTCGAAACTGAACGGGGTTTTCTGCAAGACGGTGTCGCGCCCGTCCAGCGGATAGGCGCCCTGCATCCACGCCAGGCGGTTGTACAAGGCATCGTGACGGTTGGCCGCGCCCTTGGGTTTGCCGGTGGAACCGGAGGTGTAGATCATGTAGGCCAGCGATTGCAGCTCGACCACGCAGGGCAGGTTTTCCTCGCTCAGCCCTTCGAGCAACGGCGCCATGTCGTCCAGGCAGATCGCCGTGGTGGCGGCCGGAATCGGCAACTGCTCAAGCAGATGACCCTGGGTCAGCAGCAAGTGCACGCCACTGTCGTCGAACATGTGTTCCAGGCGTTCGCGCGGGTAGTCCGGGTCCAGCGGCACGTAGGCACCACCGGCCTTCATGATCGCCAGCAAACCGATCACCAGTTCCAGTGAACGCTCGGCAGCGATGCCCACCAACACTTCGGCGCCCACACCCTGGCGGCGCAACAGGTGCGCCAGTCGGTTGGCCTGTTGATTGAGCTGGCGATAACTCAGGGTCCGGCCGGCAAACACCAGGGCCGGGGCCTCCGGGGTTTGCAGCACCTGGGCTTCGAAGCACTGGTAGACCGGGCGCACATCCGCCCAGTCCTGCACCGTGCGGTTGAAGTCTTCGACCTGCTGCGCCGTTTGCACAGCATCGAGCAGGCTCAAGCGCCCCAATGGCTGCTGCGGCGCGCAGACCATGGCATCGAGCAACGCCACCAGCCGAGTGCTCAAACCTTCGATGGCTTCGGCACTGAACAGCGCCGTGTCGTAGTTGAAACGCAGGTCCAGGCATTCGCCCAGCTCGGCGGCAATGGCCAGCGGGAAACTGGTCTGGTCGTGGTTGCTGATGCCGGAGAATTTCAGCGCACTGCTGTTACCCTCCTCCAACGCTTGCGCCACCGGGTAGTTTTCGAACACCAGCAGGGTGTCGAACAGCGCCTCGCCGGAATGACCGGCCCAGCGCTGCACGTCCGCCAGCGGCGTGTACTCGACTTCGCGCAACCTGAGGTTGAGCGCCTGGACTTCATCGATCCATTGGCTGACCGTGCGCTCGGGGTGCGGCGTGGCGATTACCGGCAAGGTGTTGATGAACAACCCGATCTGCTGCTCGATGCCTTGCAGTTCACTCGGACGCCCCGACACCGTGGCGCCGAACGCGACCGTCGATTGGCCGGTGTAGCGCTGCAATATCAACAGCCATGCGGCTTGCAGCAGGGTGTTGGGCGTGACGCGGGCCTGGCGGGCGAAGCCGCTCAGGCGCTCGGTGGCCGCGCGGTCCAGGCTCAGGTGCTGGGTGCGATGACCGTTGCCCTGCCCTGCAACCGGCCCCGGCAAAGCGCCGGCCAGACGGGTCGGCTCGGTGAACGCCTGCAATTGCTCCAGCCAGAACGCTTCGCACGCAGCGCGGTCGCGAGTACCCAGCCAGCTCATATAGTCGCGATAACGACCCACACTCGGCGTCGGCATGACGCCGCAGTAGCGTTGCAGCACTTCGCCGAACAACTGCGAGGTGCTCCAGCCGTCCAGCAGGATGTGGTGGTTGGTGAAGATCAGGTGATGGCTGTCATGGGCAGTCTGCACCAGGGTCAGGCGCAGCAGTGGCGCCGCCGTCAGGTCGAAACCGCGCAGACGATCGTCCTCGGCCAGTCGCTCCAGCGCGTGCGGCAGATCAGGCCGGTCGCGCCAGTCGAGCAGGCTCATTGGCAACGTGGCGTCGGCCAGGATCACTTGCAGCGGCCGCGAGCCATTGCTTTCGCTGAAGAACGCCGCGCGCAGCACTTCATGGCGCGCCAGCGTCTGCTGCCAGGCGTTGCGGAATGCCTCGACGTCGAGCCCCTGTACATCCACGCGCATCTGCGGCACGTAGGCACCGGCATCCGGGGCGAACAGGCTGTGGAACAGCATGCCTTGCTGCATCGGCGACAGCGGCAGGATGTCTTCGATGCGGCTGGCCGCCAGCGGCAAGGCATCGAGTTGTGCCTGATCGACGCGCACCAGCGGTACGTCGCTCGGGGTCAAGCCGCCGGCACCGCTCAGGCAATGTTCGATCAGCCGTTGCAACTCCATCGCATAGGCATCTGCCAGGTCCTGCACGGTTTGCGCTTTGAACAGGTCGCTACTGAAGGTCCAGCTCAAGCGCAGTTGGCCAGCGTAGACCTGGCCGTTGATGCTCAGGCCCCGGTCCAGCTCGGCCGAGGCGCCCTGCTCGGCGCCGCCGCTTTCCTTCGCCGGACGCCACGGCGCCTGCTCGTCGAAGCTGGCGTCGAACTGGCCCATGTAGTTGAAGGTGACCTGGGGTGACGGCAGCGCCTCAAGGCCAACGTCGGCCAGATAGCGCAGGATACCGAAGCCGATGCCTTTGTCGGGCACGGCGCGCAGCTGTTCCTTGACCGCCTTGATGCTCGCGGCCAGGTCGTCGGCCGGGGTGAGCTTGACCGGGAAAATCGAGGTGAACCAGCCCAGGGTGCGGGTCAGGTCGATGTCATCGAACAGGTCTTCACGGCCGTGGCCTTCCAGTTTGACCAGGGTCGAGGATTGACCGGTCCATTGGCCCAGTACCCGCGCCAGCGCCGTCAGCAACAGGTCGTTGACCTGGGTGCGGTAAGCCGCCGGGGCGTCTTGCAGCAGTTGGCGGGTCAAGGTGCTGTCGAGCACGGTTTCCACGCTGACGGCGTGCCGGCTGGCCAGGCTGCCTTGCGGGTTATCCGCCGGCAGTTGCACCACGACATCCTGGTATTGGGCTTGCCAGTAAGCGGCTTGCTGTGCCAGCGCCGGGCTTTGCGCATGCCGTTGCAAACGTGCGGCCCAGGCCTGATAGGCGCTGGTCTTGGCCGGCAGGCGCAGCGGCTCGGCCTGACGTGCCTGAGCGTAGGCGGCTTGCAGGTCTTCGAGCAGCAGACGCCAGGAAACGCCGTCCACCGCCAGGTGATGCACCACCAGCAACAGGCGCTGGCCAGCCGTGCCCATGTCCACCAGCAAGGCACGCAGCAGCGGGCCGTCCTGCAGGTTCAGGCTCGCCTGTGCGGCGTTGCACAAGTCGAGCAACTCAACGGCGTTCGCCGCCTCGCGCTGCCACAGCACATCAGCGCTGCTCCATTGCTCGGCTTGTGCCTGTTGCCAGACACCATCGACCTGATGCAAACGCAGGCGCAATGCGTCGTGATGCTCCAGCAATGCCGCCAGCGCCTGTTGCAGGCAGCCGCTGTCCAGCGGCTCGCGCAGTTCCAGCAATACCGACTGGTTCCAGTGATGACGAGCCTCGATGCTTTGTTCGAAGAACCAGTGCTGGATCGGCGTCAGCAGCACGTCACCGCGCACCGGCCCCTGATCGATGACCAGTCCCGCACTGCGCACAGCAACCTTCGCCAGGCTCTGCACGGTCTGGTGCTGGAACAGGTCGCGCGGGGTGATGCGAATCCCGGCCTGACGCGCGCGGCTGACCACCTGGATCGAGATGATCGAGTCGCCCCCCAGCTCGAAAAAGTTGTCATCGATGCCTACGCGCTCGAGCTTGAGCACGTCTTGCCAGATCGCCGCCAGCTCGGTTTGCAGCTCATCCATCGGCGCCGTGTAAGCCTGCTGCGCCAGCGCCGCATCAGGCTTGGGCAGTGCGTTGCGATCCAGTTTGCCGTTGCTGGTCAGCGGCCAGTGCTCGAGTCTGATCAGGTGCGCCGGCACCATGTAGTCCGGCAGACCGCCCTGCAAATGTTCGCGCAGGGACTGGCGCAAATCCTTGTCGTCGTGGGTCGCGGTGAACCACGCCACCAGTTGCTGGCTGCCGTTGACCTGCGGTGCCAGGACCAGCGCTTGCTCGATGGCCGGGTGGCTTTGCAGGCGGTCCTGGATTTCCCCCAGTTCGATGCGAAAGCCACGGATCTTCACCTGATGGTCGATACGCCCGGCGTACTCGATGCTGCCATCGGCGCAATAACGCGCCAGGTCGCCGGTGCGATACAGGCGTGCGCCCGGCTCAGTGGCGAACAGGTCCGGCACAAAGCGCGTGGCGGTCAGGTCGGCACGCTGGTGATAACCCCGGGCCAGACCGGCACCGCCGACGTACAGCTCACCAACGCAACCCTTGGCCACCGGGTTCAGGCGCGGGTCGAGCACGTACCAGCGCAGGTCGGTGATCGGCTCGCCCAGCGGCGAGCTGTTGGCGCCATCGAGGTCGGCGCGGGACAGTGGGCGGTAGGTCACGTGCACCGTGGTTTCGGTGATGCCGTACATGTTGATCAGCAATGGCTGCCGGTCATCGAAAGCGTCGTACCACGGTCGCAGGCTGGCCACGTCCAGCGCCTCGCCACCGAACACCACGTAACGCAGGGCCAATCCTGGCGCGTTGGCGCAGGCGAACGGCATCAACTGGCGGAAGGCCGAGGGGGTCTGGTTGAGTACCGTGACACCTTCATCACTGAGCAAGCGGGCGAAGTCTTCCGGGGAGCGGCTGACCGCGTGCGGCACGACCACCAGCTTGCCGCCGTAGAACAGCGCGCCAAAGATTTCCCATACGGAAAAGTCGAAGGCGTAGGAATGGAACAGGCTCCAGACGTCGTCCGCATTGAAACCGAACCAGTGCCCGGTGGCGCTGAACAGGCGGGTCAGGTTGCTGTGGGGCAGCAGCGTGCCCTTGGGTTTGCCGGTGGAACCGGAGGTGTAGATGACGTAGGCCAGGTTCGCGGCAGCGGTCAGGTTCGGCAGGTTGTCGGCGCTGGCCTCCTCGAGCCAGTCGCTGGCGTGATCGAGGCAGATCACTTCAATGCCTTCGTTCAACGGCAGGCGCGGCATCAGGGCCGAATCGGTCAGCAACAGGCGCGTACCGCTGTCGGCGAGCATGTAGGCCAGGCGATCCTGCGGGTAATCCGGGTCCAGCGGCACATAGGCGCCACCGGCCTTGAGGATTGCCAGCAGGCTGACGATCATCTCCAGCGAGCGCTCCAGGGCGATGCCCACCAACACGTCCGGGCCGACCCCGCGTTCGCGCAAACGATGGGCGATGCGGTTGGCTCGGCTGTTCAGTTCGGCGTAAGTGAGGGTGATGCCCTCGCAGGTCACGGCAATGTTGTGCGGGTGCGCGGCGGCCTGGGCTTCGATCAGTTGATGGGCACACAGGGCATTCGCGGTTTCAGCCGCGTTGATTTCGGCGCTGCGATTCCAGTCCAGCAAGGTGGCCTGCTGTTCGGCAGCGTCGAGCATGCTCAGGTCGGCCAAGGCCACACCTGGGTCGCTGCAGATGGCCTGCAACAGGTTCAGCCAGTGCCGGCCGAGACGCTCGATGGTCGCGGCGTCGAACAGTTCGGTGGCGTAGACGAACGACGCGTGGATGCCCTCGTCGCTTTCGACGGTGTCGAGCATCAGGTCGAACTTGGTGGTCTTTTCGTCCCAGATCAGCAGTTCGACGCTCAGGCCCGGCAAGTCCCAGCGTTGCGGGTCGCCACTGTCGCGCTGGTGGTTGAACATCACTTGGAACAGCGGCGTGTGGCTCAGGCTGCGCTCCACGCCCAGGCCATCGACCAGTTGCTCGAACGGCAGATCCTGATGGGCCTGTGCGCCGAGTGCCGCGGACTTGACCTCGGCCAGCAATTGCACGAACGGCTGGTCGGCTCGGGGCTGGCTGCGCAGCACCTGGGTGTTGACGAAAAAGCCCAGCAGGTTTTCCACGTCCTGGCGGGTGCGGTTGGCAATCGGCACGCCGACACGGATGTCCTGCTCGCCGCTGTAGCGATGCAACAGCGTCTGCAACGCTGCCATCAGCAGCATGAACAGGGTGCAGCCTTCGCGGCGGGCCAGCTCGCGCAGTTGAGCGGTCAACGCAGCGGGAATTTTCAACTCGACACTGGCGCCCTGCTGGCTCGGGATCGCCGGGCGACGGCGGTCGGTCGGCAGGTTCAGCGGTGGATGCTCGTTGCCCAGCTGATCGCGCCAGTAATCGAGCTGACGCTCGGCTTCACCGGCCTCCAGCCACAGGCGCTGCCAGCGTGCGAAGTCGGCGTATTGAATGCCCGGTTCCGCTAGCTGCACGGCCTGCCCGGCACTCAATTGCCCGTAGACCCGGGTGAATTCCTGCAACAGGATCGGCAGCGAGCCGCCATCGGTGACGATGTGGTGGAAGGTCAGCACCAGCACGTGTTGCCGGGCATCGAGGCGGATCAAGCGGCAGCGCATCAACGGGCCGTGCTGCAGGTCGAACGGCTGCTCGGCGTTGAGGGCGATCTGGCGTTGCAGTTCGCTGTCGTCGGCGGCAGCGACCTCGACCAGCGGAGTGTCCATCTGCGGGTGGATGTGCTGCAGCACTTGCTGTTCGTCGAAGACGAACGTGGTGCGCAACACCTCATGACGTTGCACCAGTGTCGCCAGGGTCTGCGCCAATGCATCGCGGTTCAGCTCGCCATTGAGGCGGAAGGCACCGGTCAGGTTGTAGGCCGTGGCCTGGGGCTGCATCTGCCAGAGGAACCACAAGCGCTGCTGCGCGTAGGACGCCGGCAGCGTGTCGATGGTTCGGTCCCGTGGCGGGATCGGCAGCAATTCCAGGGTCAGCCCCTGAGCGTGCATCTTTTGTTGCAACGCACGCCGGGCGTCCGCGCTCAAGCCGCAGAAACGCTGGGCCAGGGTCATCATTCTGTCCGGTGCAGCACTCATTGCGCGTGTTCCTCATCCACTTCGTCGAACAACGCTTCGAGGGCGTCTACATCGTTTTCCTGGTGTTCACTTTGCTCGCGGAACTGCTCGATCTGTGCCGCCAGGCGTTCCAGGGTGTCGCCGTCGAAAAACAGCTTGAGCGGGATCGCCAGGTTCAGTTCGTCCTGAATCCGCGCGCGAATGCGCGTGGCCAGCAGCGAGTGCCCGCCGAGTTCGAAGAAGCTGTCGTGCACGCCGACGCGCTCGACATGCAGCGCTTCGGCCCAGATCGCCGCCAGGGCTTTTTCCAGGTCGTTGCGCGGCGCGACGAAGGCGCTGCGACGCACATCGAGATCGAGCAAGGCCTGGCGATTGAGCTTGCCGTTGGGCATCAGCGGGAAACCTTCCAGCACCTGCAAGCGCGCCGGCTGCATGTGCTCGGGCAGCGCCTCGGCCAGATGGCTGCGCAATTCGTTGAGGCGGATGTCGGCGGTGTCCGCCGGGGACACCACGAAGCCCAGCAGTTGCGGGCCGGTCGGGGTTTCCCGGGCGATGACGGCGGCGTCCTCGATGCCCGGCGCGCTGCGCATGGCCGCTTCGATTTCGCCCAGCTCGATGCGGAAGCCGCGGATTTTCACCTGGTGATCGACCCGGCCCAGATACTCCAGCACGCCATCGGCGCGATAGCGCGCCAGGTCACCGGTGCGGTACAGGCGTTGGCCCGCCGCGTTCGCGAACAGGTCGGGGACAAAACGTTCGGCCGTCAGCGTGGCACGCTGCAAGTAACCCCGGGCAATGCCGGCACCGCCGACATAGAGTTCACCCTCGACGCCCACGGCCACCGGTTGCAGGTCCGGGCCGAGCACATGAATGCGCATGCCGGCGATCGGCTGGCCGATCGGAATGCTGTCGGCGTCCTGGCCGAGTGGCAACTCCCAGGCCGAGCACCACACGGTGCCTTCGGTCGGGCCGTATTCGTTGACCAGTGCCACCCCCGGCAATGCCTCGCGATGTCGCTGCACCAGGGCGTTGCTGCAGACTTCGCCGGCAACGATGACGCAGGCCAGGGCCTGTGGATCGAGGTGTTCGAGAATCTGTGCGTGATACGACGGCAAGGTCAGGTAGTGGGAAATCTCTTCGCGCTGGATCAGTGCCGCGAGTTGCGCCGGATCCTTGTAGCTGTCCTCGTCCGGCAGGCACAGCGTCGCGCCCTGCCCCAGCGCCCAGAACACCCCGGCCACCGAGCTGTCGAAGGAGAACGATGAGAGCATCAGGAACGCGCGCAGCGGCTGGCGATAGAACCCAGTGCGCGCCAGGGTCGAGGCCACGGCGTTGGCATGGCTGATCATCACGCCCTTGGGTTTACCGGTGGAGCCGGAGGTGTAGATGACGTAGGCCAGGTTGGCGCTGTCGCCCTGAGGCGCAGGTTCGGTTTGCGCAGCGGCCCAGACGTCGGCCCCCGGCATCAGGGACATTATCCGCTCATGACGCAAAGCGTCCGGCAGCGGCTGGCAGGCCAGCAGCTGGCGCGCGCCGGTATCGGCGAGCATGAACGCCAGGCGCTCGATCGGGTAGTTCGGGTCCAGCGGCAAGTACGCAGCGCCGGCCTTGAGCGTACCCAACAAGGCAATGACGATTTCCAGCGAGCGCTGGCCGTAGACCGCGACGATTTCATCCGCCGCCACGCCTTGGGCGCGCAAGGTATTGGCCACCTGGTTGGCACGCGCATCCAGCTCGGCATAGGTCAGGCGCTGACCGTTGATGCTCAGGGCGATGCGTTGTGGATGCAGGCGCGCCTGCTCGCTGAACAATTCCTGCAGGAAACGGCATGGCAAGGCCTGCCCGGTGGCGTTCGGGTTGAAGCCCTCGATCAGGCGGGTCAGCTGTGCCGCATTGAGCAGATTTGCCTGAGCCAGGGTCAGCTCGGGCGATGCCAACAATTGACGGCTGAACTCGACAAACTGCTCCAGCCATTCGGTCAACATCGATTCCGGCAGCGCACCGTCGAGACACGACAGCTGCAACTGTTCGCCCTGAACACGCAGGCGCAGGACTTCGGGGTTGGCGTCGTCCACCTCGATGTCGGCATCAATGGCGGCTTGATAGACGAAGCCGTAACGCAGCGGCGCGGTGCCTTCGGCGCTCAGTTCGAACTCGTTGAGGCAGTCGAGCCAGGACAGCGACTGCTCAACGCTGGCCGCAAAGGTGGCCAAGGCTTGCGTCAGTGTCTGCTGGCTACGGTGCTCGAAGGCCACCGGCAGACGCCGGGCGAATCGGCCGAGGGTGGCGGCGGTCTGCTCGTTACGACCGTCCACCTGCCAGCCCATCAGCAGCTTTTCCTGCTGGCCGATGCGTGCAACGAACGCGGTCCACAGCAACAGCGCCAATTGCTCCGACTCAACGCCCGCGTCAACAGCGGCCCGTTGCACGCCAGCCAACCATGGGCCGTCAATCAAGGTGGCCTGATGACGAACCAAGGTGACATCGAGCGCTTTTTCGAAGGGCAAGCGGTGGGTCACGGCGAACTGCTGTTGCAGGTTGCGCCAGAACGCGGCGCCCTGGTGGCCGATGTCTTCTTCGCGCAGCGCTTGCTGCCAGGCGCTGTAGTCCAGGTATTGCAGCGCCTCCTCGTCTTCGACCAGGGTTTCGCCGCGCAACAGACTGGCGAGTTCAGCCGACAGTACCCGCAACGAGGCCTGGTCGAAGCTGCACGCCGGGGTCAGCAGAGTGACGATGGATTGCCCTGCTTCGCCCTCGACCTGTGCCACCACCAGCACTTGATTCGAATCTTCAACCAAGACTTCACGGCTGCGGCTCAAGGCCTCGGCCACCGAAGGCTGGTCGCCCAGCACTGTCAGTGGCAGCGCTTCGCACAGGCTCTGCACCGGCCACTTCATGCCCGGCAAGCGGCGGTACACCGTGCGCAGGGTTTCGTGACGCTGGCCCAGTGTCTCCAGCGCCGCCCGTAACGCCCGGGCATCCACCGGCCTGGCGACCGGCAATGTCAGGGCGGCGAACAGCGGCCGGGCGCCCAGTTCTTGGACGCGCAAATAAAAGGCCTGCTGGGCCGAAGTCTGGAAGACGTCTACCGAAGGTTCGAGGGCGGTGGTGTTCATGTCGGGTGTCCTTATTCCTGATCCAGGTCGGCGCTTTTCTGCGCGATGGCCATGGCCGTGAGGATTTTTCTGTAGCCGGTGAATTCGTTGCGCGCATGCACGCTGAGGATGTTGTCGAGCAGGACCACGTCGCCCTTCTCCCAGGCGAACTCGACCATCACCTCGCGGTAGATGCCTTGCAGGTGACGGATCACGTCGTCGGGAATCGGTGAGCCATCGCCGAAGAAGGTGTTCTGCGGCAGGTCTTGCGGGCCGAACTCACGCAGCAGGTTGTCGCGGATGCTGTCCGGCAGGGTCAGCGCGTTGAAGAAGGTGCCGTGGTTGAACCAGATGCGCTCGCCGGTCAGCGGGTGGCGCACGATGGCCGGGCCGTTCTGCCGCGTGCGCAGGCGGTTGCCGGACTTCCACTCGGCCTGGATGCCGATTTTGGCGCAGTAGGCTTCGACCTCGGCGCGGTCCTCGCTCTGGAACACGGTCTGCCACGGCAGCCCCATGCCGTCGCCGTAGTTGCGCACGTACATGATGCGTTTACGGGCAAACTCTTCGCGCACCGCCGGGTCGATCCGCGCGAGGATCTGCCGGGTATCGCCGAAGGGTGTTTCGCCGCCGGTGGCCGACGGGGTGTCGCAGTAGAAATACAGGTGACGCGGGAACACCGGCGAATAGGAGTGTTCGTTGTGCGGGAAGATTTTCTCCGGCGCCGGGTAATCGGTGGAGCTGTAGATCTTGAACTGACCGGTGATCTGGGTGCGTGGCGAGGCGCGGAACAGGTACTCCAGCGCACCGCCGGATATCGCATCGACGCAGCGGTTGAACTCGCCGATATCGGCCACCTGGAAGCCACGGAACAGGATCACCGCGTGCTCCAGCAGCTTGCTTTCGATCAGCGCGCGATTCTGGCTCGCCCATTCCACCAGGTTCACGCCGGACACGGCCGGACGGCACACCAGCGGCATGCTGTGGGCTTCGAACATCGGCGCAAAACTCACCAGCCGCGTCGGATCGGTGGACAGGCTTTTGCGGGCACCACGACCCATCTTGGGAATGGACTTGGTCGTTGAAACGGTCATAAACCCCTCCAGAAAATGTTGACGGCGGCGCTAAAGGACGCCGCCGCCTGAATCAGTCCGCTGCGGTTGGCACGGTCGACGCGCCCCGGTTCGCCGAGCGGCGCTTGATCGCCATGGCACCGCCGAGCAGGGCCTTGCGTTGCTCGTTCAAGCGCGCATCGGCACGGCGCTGGACATCGCTGGCCAGGTTCAGCAACTCACCGACCTGCAACGGCTCAGCGCCTACCAACGCCTCGAGCACCGCCCGGATCTGTTCGAACAGACATTCCAGCGTGCTCGGCAGGTACTGGCCGGCCGGTGTCTCGAAGCTCAGGTGGATGTGCTGCGCGTCGTTGTAGAACGCAGCGACCATGCCGATCTCGGCGGCCTGACGCCCGGAGGGGAAATCCTCCACGTGCAACCCATCCATCGAGGGCAAGCGACCGACGCCTTCCTGGTAAATCAGCTTGATGTCGAACAGCGGCGAACGGCCGGCCCGGCGCGGCAAGCGCAAGGCCTCCACCAGGCGCTCGAACGGCAGGTCCTGGTGGTCCGAAGCCTCCAGCACCGCCCGGCGACAGGCCTCCAGCAATTGCGCTGCCGGCTGCCCGGCATCGACTTCCACTTGCAGTACTAGTTGGTTAACGAAGAAGCCGACCATTTCTTCAAGCTCGGCTTGATTTCGGTTGGCGATATCGGTGCCGATGCGCACCCGAGCGACCTCGGTACGCTGGTGCAACACCAGGGTGAAACCGGCCAGCAGCAGCATGAACAGCGACAGATCGCGCTGTTGGGCAAAGTCGCGCAACTGCTGGCTGAGTTCGGCACTGAAGGTGAAATGCGCGCTGGCTCCTTCTTGCGCCGTGCGTCGGTCGCCATCGGCGGGCAGCTCCAGCACGGCTTGCGGCTCGGCAAGGCGCTGCTGCCAGTAGTCGAGCTGGCGTTGCAACTCGCCGCCCTGCTCCAGCCACTGGCGCTGCCATTTGGCGAAGTCGGCGTACTGCACGCTATGCGCCGGCAGTTGCGGGGTCTGGCCACGGTTGAAGGTTGGATAGAGCGTGACGAATTCATTGATCAGCACGCGGAACGACCAGTCATCGGCGACGATGTGATGCACCGTCAGCAACAGCACATGTTGGTCATCCGCGACCCGCAGCACCCGCACCCGCAGCAACGGGCCGTGGCGCAGGTCGAATGGCCGCGCGACCTCCTCGCGGGCCAGGTGCTGCGCCTCGACGTCCGGCGCCGGCAGATGCCGCAGGTCGCCGGCCTCGAAGCTCAACGGCAATTGCCGGTGTACCCGCTGCCAGGTCTGGCCGTCTTCTTCGTAGAAGGTGGTGCGCAACACCGCGTGGCGTTGCACCAGGGTTTCGAAAGTCTGGCGCAGGGCGTCGAGATTCAGCTCGCCGCGCAGGCGCAAGGCGCCCGGCATGTTGTACATCGAACTGTCCGGCTCCAGGTTCCACAGGAACCACAGGCGCTGCTGGGCAAAGGACAGCGGCTGGCGTTCGCCGGAGGTGTCCGCCACCAGCGCCGGGCGTTCACAGCGGTGTTGCAGTGTCTGTACCTGTGCGGCGAAATCCTCTAGGCGCGGCTGTTCGAACAGGCTGCGCAGGCTTACCGACAGGCCCATGCGCTGGCGGATCTGCGAGACGATTTGCGTCGCCAGCAAGGAGTGCCCGCCCAATTCGAAGAAGCTGTTTTCGCGGTCGACGCGATTGACCTGCAGCACCTGCTGCCAGATCTGCGCCAACTGGATTTCCACTGCCCCCTGCGGTGCGCTACCGGTTGCGGCCTCCCAGACTGGCGGGGCCGGCAATGCGGCGCGGTCGAGTTTGCCGTTGCGGTTGAGGGGCAACGCGGCCAGCACCACCAGTTGCGTCGGCAGCATGTAGTCCGGCAGGCGCTCGCCCAAGGCGCGGCGCACGGTGTCGGTGAGTTGCCGCGCATCGGCGTCCAGCTGTTCATCCGAGGCCGGCACCACGTAGCCGATCAACTGCTTGCCGCCGACGCCGTCGTGCACCAGCACTGCGGCTTCGCTGATCATCGGCAGGCCTTGCAGGTGCGCCTCCAGCTCACCCAGTTCGACGCGGAATCCGCGAATTTTCACCTGGTGATCGATACGCCCCAGGTATTCCAGTGCACCGTCCTCGCGATAGCGCGCCAGGTCGCCGCTGCGGTACAGCCGCGCCCCCGGTGTGGCGGAGAACGGATCGGCAATGAAACGCTCGGCGCTCAAACCCGGACGCTGGTGATAGCGCTGGGCAAGGCCCGCGTCACCGCCGATGCACAACTCGCCGACGCAACCGGTCGGCAGCAGGTGGCCTTCGCTGTCCAGCACATACAACGCACGCCCCGGCAGCGCGCGGCCAATCGGCACGCCAATGGGGTTGCGGGTATCGGCCAGGGTGCATTCGTGGGTACTGGAAACGACCGTGGCTTCGGTCGGCCCATAGGTATTGAGCAGGCGCACATCGCCCAGACCGGCGGCATGCCACAACTTCAGGCCCTCCAGCGACATGGCCTCGCCACCGACGTGGACCTGACGCAAGCGCCCTTTCTCACGCTGCGGTTGCGCAGCCCACTCTTGGGCCAGCAAGAACCAGTAGGCGGCCGGCAGGTCGGCCAGGGTCACGCCGTGCGCGATGATCTGCCGATAAAGGGTGTCGGTGTCCCACAACTCATCACCGCGCATCACCAGCGCCGCGCCCACGCACAGCGGCGGGTAGCACTGCTCGACAAAGCCGTCGAAGCTGAAAGTGGCGAATTGCAGCACACGGTCTTGCGCTGTGAGTTGTGAATAGTCCGCCGCGATCACGCAAAACTCGCGCAGCGCGGCGTGGGCCAGGCACACGCCTTTCGGGCGTCCGGTGGAGCCGGAGGTGTAGATCAGGTAGGCGAGGTCTTCGGCGCTGGCGAGGTTTTCCGGGTTTTCGGTGGAGTAACCGTCAACGCTCGCCTCCAGCGCCAGGCGCGGCAAACCTTGCGGCAGCGCTACATCGGTGAGCAAGCCCGCTTGCGCCAGCAGCAGATCCATACCGCTGTCTTCGATCATGTAGGCCAGTCGCTCGGCCGGGTAATCCGGATCGAGCGGCACATAACCGGCACCGGACTTGAGGATGGCCATCAGGCTGACGATCATCTGCGCATTGCGCCGCACCGACAGGCCGACCCGCTGCCCCGGTGCCACACCCAGGGCGCGCAGGCGATGGGCGAGCTGGTTGGCTTGTGCATTGAGCTGGGCGTAGGTCAGGCACTCGTCGCCGACCATCACCGCCAGTGCATCGGGCGTGCGTGCCGCCTGTTGCTCGAAACGCTGATGGGCCAGCAACGGGCTGTCGAGTGGCGGCGCGGGCGGACGCGAACCGGCCAACACCTTGGCTTGAGCCTGTGCATCGAGCAAGCTGACTGCGCCCAATGCCTGTTGTGGCTGCGCGACGAATTGCTCCAGCACCTGCAACAGGCTGGCGCCCAACTGGCTGATCTGCGCCGCGCTGAACCGGCTGCGGTCGAAGCTGAAATCCACACGCAGGGTGGCGCCGACTTCGATACCGAGGGTCAGCGGGTAGCTGGTGATTTCGTGATTGCGCAGCGCGCCGAAGGTCAGGCCCGCCGGCGCACCTTGCTTGAGGGCTTCGGCCACCGGGAAGTTCTCGAACACCAGCAGGCTGTCGAACAACGCCCCCTGTTGCCCGGCCCAGCCCTGGATGTCGTACAGCGGCACGTGTTCGAACTCGCGCAGGCTCAGGTTCAGTGCTTGCAGGTGGTTGAGCCACTGGGCCACCGACTGCCCTGCCGGCGGCGCGGCAATGATCGGCAAGGTGTTGATGAACAGCCCCAACTGCTGCTCGATGCCCGGCAGCGGCGCGGAGCGTCCGGCCATGGTGGCGCCGAACGCCACGCAGGATTGGCCGGTGTAGCGCTGCAACAGCAGGCCCCAGGCGCCTTGCAGCAAGGTGTTGAGGGTGATTTTCTGCTGGCGGGCGAAATCGCCCAGGCGCTGTAGCGCGGCGCCCTCAAGGGTCAATTGATGCTCGCCCATGCCGCGCCCTTCGACCGGTGCCGGCAAGGCTTGCGCCAGCAGCGTCGGCGTTTCCAGTGGCGCCAGCGCTTGCTTCCAGAACTGTTCGGCGGCCAGCAGCGGCTGCTGTTGAATCCAGCCCAGATAATCGCGGTATTGCCCCAACGGCCTGGCCAGCGTCTGGCCGGCGTAATGCTGAATCACTTCGCCGAGCAATTGCGCGTTGCTCCAGCCATCCATGAGGATGTGATGGCTGGTGTAGATCAGGTGCCAGTCTTCAGTGCCTCGGCGCACCAGCACCAGGCAGAACAACGGCGCGGCGCTGAGTTCGAAGCCGCGACTGCGCTCTTCGGCAGCCAGTGCATCGAGGTCGACATCGGCCGCTTCGATCACTTGCAGTTGCAGGTCGATCTGGCGATGAATCACCTGATGCGCGCATTCAAGTCCCAACCAGTGGAAGCTGCTGCGCAGGATGTCGTGTCGGTTGATCGCCGCCTGCCAGGCCCGGCCGAATGCCGCCAGTTCCAGCCCCTGGATGTCCAGGCGCAACTGATTGATGTAGGCCTCGGCCTGGGGCTCGTACAGGGTGTGGAACAGCATGCCCTGCTGCATCGGCGTCAGCGGGTAAACGTCCTCGATGGCCGGTGCCGGGACAGGCAAGGCATCGAGTTGCGCCCAGGTGATGCGCGCCAGCGGGAAGTCCGACGGCGTGACCTGGCCTGGCGTTGTCGCGCAGCAATGTTCGATCAGTGCCTTGAGCTCTTCGGTGTAGGCATCGGCCAGTCGCTGCACCGTGGACTCGGCGAACATGTCGCGACTGAAACCCCATTGCAGCGAGAGCTGCCCGCCATACACCTGACCTTCCACGGTCAGCCAGTTGGCCAGCGGCGCATCATCGCCCTGGGCCTGGCCAGCACTTTCCACGGCCGGGACGAACAGCGCAGCCTCATCGAACTGACGGTCGAACTGCCCCAGGTAATTGAAGGTGATGCGAGGCGCCGGCAGGTCTTGCAGAAACTTGCGCTGTGCCGGTTCGCCGAGATAGCGCAGCAACCCATAACCCAGGCCTTTGCCGGGAATGGCGCGCAGTTGTTCCTTGATCGACTTGATCGAATTCGCCGCCCCGGCCTCGGGTTGCAGGCGCACGGGAAACAGGCTGGTGAACCAGCCGACGGTGCGGCTCAGGTCGAGGTCGTCGGCCAGGTCTTCGCGACCGTGGCCTTCAAGCTGGATCAGCGTCGAGCCCTGCCCGCTCCAGCGGCAGATGACCCGCGCCAACGCCGTGAGCAACAGGTCATTGACCTGGGTGCGATAGGCCGCCGGTGCCTGTTGCAGCAACTGGCGGGTCAGTTCGGCATCCAGTGTCGATTCGATCTTGTGCCCGTGGCGCTGCTGCAAGCTGCCCTGCGGCTGCTCACACGGCAGGTCCCGGGCATCCGCCAGCTGCGCCTGCCAGTACGGCAGTTGCCCAGACAAGGTGCCGACATGCTGTTGCAGGTGCGCGGCCCAGGCTTGATAAGCGCTGGTTTTTTCGGGCAGCGCCACTTGCCGATAGGCCTGCTGCAAATCTTCGAGCAACACCCGCCACGACACGCCGTCCACCGCCAGGTGATGGACCACCAGCAACAGGCGCTGGCTGCCATCGTCGAGGCTGACCAGCAAGGCGCGCAGCAGCGGCCCGTTGGCCAGATCGAGGCTGCGTTGCGCTTCATCGCACAGCGCAGTCAGGGCTTCGGCGGAAGACGCCCGACGCAGCCACAACCCAGCGGATTCGACCTGCGGCCCATGGTGTTGCTGCCAGCCTTGGGCACCGTCGATGAAGCGCAGACGCAAGGCGTCGTGGTAGTTGATCATGGCGACCAACGCCCTTTCCAATGCTTGCGGATCCAGCGCTTCCCGGGGCGTCAGCAGCAGCGACTGGTTCCAGTGCTGACGCTGGGCAATGGCCTGTTCGAAGAAGTAATGCTGCGCCGGGGTCAGGATCACCTCGCCGCTGACCGGGCCTTGATCGATGTTGCTGCGGCTATCGAACGTCGCGACCAATGCCAGGCTGCGCACGGTCTGGTACTGGAACAGATCCCGCGGACTGAGACGAATGCCGGCCTGGCGGGCGCGGCTGACCACCTGGATGGAAATGATCGAGTCGCCGCCGAGTTCGAAGAAGTTGTCTTCAAGGCCCACCGGTTGCGTGCCCAATACGTCCTGCCAGATCTGCGCCAGCGTGGTCTGCATGGCATCCTGCGGTGCGACGAACGCCTGTTGCGGCGCGGCGTCCGGTGGCGGCAAGGCCTTGCGGTCGAGCTTGCCGTTGGCGGTCACCGGCAAGGCATCCAGCGGCATCAGGTACGTGGGCACCATGTATTCCGGCAGGCTGCCGAGCAGCCAGGCCCTGAGGGTTTGCGGCCACTGCGCATCGGCGTCGGCGTTTTCCAGCACCAGGTATGCCACCAGATGCTTGCCGCCCTGCACCAGCACCACGGCCTCGCGCACCAGCTCATGCTGCATCAGGCGGGTTTCGATCTCCCCCAGTTCGATGCGCAGGCCGCGCAATTTGACTTGATGGTCGAGACGACCGAGGTACTCAATCACGCCATCGGCGCGTTGCCGGACGCGGTCACCGGTGCGGTACAAGCGCGCGCCGTCGTGGAACGGACACGGCACGAAGCGCTCGGCGGTGAGCGCCGGACGCCGGTGATAACTGCGCGCCAGCCCGGCGCCGCCGAGGTAAAGTTCCCCCGCCACGCCGGCCGGAACCGGGAGCAATTGCGCATCCAGCACATGGGTGCGCAGGTTGGCGATGGGCCGGCCGATGGGCACGCTGTCGGCGCCTTCATCGACGCAGGTCCAATGGGTCACGTCGATGGCCGCCTCGGTCGGGCCGTACAGGTTGTACAACCCGGCGCCCGGCAGTTTTTTGAACACCTGCAATTGCGCATCCAGCGGCAAGGCTTCGCCACTGCAAGCAATGCGTTTGAGGCCGGTGCACGCCTCGACACCCGGCTCATGGATAAACGCCTGGAGCATCGACGGCACAAAGTGCAGCGTGCTGATGCCGTGGTCAGCGATCAGGCGGATCAACTGCGCCGGTTCCCGATGTGCGCCCGGTGGTGCCACCACCAGACGCGCGCCGGTCATCAGCGGCCAGAAGAACTCCCAGACCGACACGTCGAAACTGAACGGGGTTTTCTGCAATACCGAATCGCAGCCATCGAGCCCGTAGGCCTGCTGCATCCAGCACAAGCGGTTGACCAGCGCCGCGTGACTGTTGCCGGCGCCTTTGGGCTTACCGGTGGAACCGGAGGTGTAGATCACATAGGCCAGGTTCAGCGGATGCACCTCGACCTGCGGGCAGGCGTCGCTGTAGCCGTCGAGCCAGTCTTGCTGCCGGTCCAGGGCGATGACCTTGACGCCGTCGGTGGGCAGCGCGCCGAGCAGGGTACTCTGCGTGAGCAGCAGGCCAATCGCGCTGTCGTCGATCATGTAGGCCAGGCGTTCGGGCGGGTACTCCGGGTCCAGCGGTACGTAAGCGCCACCGGCCTTGTGAATAGCCAACAGGCCAATCACCATTTCCAGCGAACGTTCGACGCAGATCCCCACCAGTACATCCGGGCCAACGCCCTGCCCGCGCAGGTAATTGGCCAGTTGGTTGGTGCGGGCATCGAGTTGCGCATAGCTCAACTGGCGCTCGCCAAACACCAGCGCAGTTGCCTCGGGCGTGCGTCGGGCCTGGGCCTGGATCAGCTGATGCATGCACTGCTCGACGGGATAGACCTCGGCGGTGCGGTTCCAGTCCTGCACCAGCACCTGTTGCTCATCGGCGCTCAGCATCGGCAACTCGCCGACTTTTTGCGTCGAGTCGTCGGCTAACGCCTGCAGCAGGCGCGTCCAGTGCCGGGCCATGCGTGCGATGGTGTCGGCTTCGAACAGGTCATTGGCGTAGGTCAGCGCGGCGTGCAGCTTGCCGCCCTTCTCCCAGGTGTCGAGGGTGAGGTCGAACTGGGTGGTGCGGCTTTGCCAGTCGATGCTGCCCAGCACCAGGCCGGAGGCGGTGCTGACCGACGCCATGTCGGCCACGTGCGGCTGGTGGTTGTACATCACCTGGAACAACGGCGTGTGACTGAGGCTGCGCTCCAGTTTCAACGCTTCAACCAGGCGCTCGAACGGCAGGTCCTGATGGGCCTGGGCGCCGAGGGCGGTTTCCTTGACGGCGCGCAGCAGGTCGTCGACCCGGGTCTGGCCGTCCAGCTGGGTACGCAGTACCTGGGTGTTGACGAAGAAACCGATCAGGCCTTCGATTTCCGCACGGTTGCGGTTGGCAATGGGCACGCCGACGCGGATGTCGGTTTGCCCGGTGTAGCGATGCAGCAACGCATTGAAGGCACCGAGCAACAGCATGAACAGGGTGATGTTGTGCTTCTGCGCGGTGCTGCGCAGTTGTTCGGCAAATTGCGCTTGGACCGTGAATTCGTAGCGGGTACCGCGATAGCTCGGCATGGCCGGGCGCGAATGATCCAGGGGCAATTCCAGCACCGGATGCTCATCGCCCAGTTGCGTCTGCCAGTACGCCAGTTGCCGCGCCTGCTCGCCCGCCTCCAGCCAGCGGCGCTGCCACAGGGCGTAGTCGCTGTACTGGATCGGCAACGCTGCCAGCTGCGGTTGCATGCCCGCATCGAAAGCGTCGTAGCAGCGGATGAATTCGTCGATCAGCACGTTCATCGACCAGCCGTCGGAAACGATGTGGTGCAGGGTCAGCAACAGCACGTGCTCGTGTTCGGCGAGCTTGAGCAAGGTGACCCGCAGCAGCGGGCCGGTCGCCAGATCGAACGGCAGCATCGATTGCTGCTCAGCGGTGTGCGCCACGGCCCGTTCGCGTTCCTCGGCGGGCAGTGCGCTGAAATCCAGCTGTTCGATCAACAACGGCGCCGTGGCCGGCACTTGCTGCAAGCTGTCGTCGGCCTGACGCTGGAACACCGTACGCAGGGTTTCATGCCGCGCCACCAGGCTGGCGAACGCCTGCTCCAGCGCCGACAGGTTCAAGTGCCCGGCCAACCGCACCGCGCCCGGCAGGTTGTAGGCGCCGCTGTGCGGGTCCAGCTGCCAGAGGAACCACATGCGTTGCTGGGCGTACGACAACGCCTGGCGATCCTCGGCCTCGATGCCGGCCGGGATTGGGAAACGGGCGAAATCCACGCCCTCCTTGTGCAAGGCCGCGAGGAACATCTGGCGCTTTTCCAGGGGCAACCCGATAAACCGGCGAGCAAGTTTCAAGGAGTCTTCAGCATTCATCTATCGGCATCCGCATCAGTAGGCAGCAGGCGCAAGGGCGCGTCGTCCCTATAAAACGAATGCAGGCGGGAAAAATTAGCGGATCAGGCGAAAGGTGAAGCGCGGAAAACAGCGCAATGAAAACCACTGTGGGAGCGAGCCTGCTCGCGAAGACGGCGTGTCAGTCGACATCAATGGTGTCTGACACATCGCTTTCGCGAGCAGGCTCGCTCCCACAGGTTTTGTGGTGAATTCAGAATAGAGTTAGCTCACAGCCATCAACCCATGCCGCCGATGATGCCCCTCAAGCTGGTCCTTGATCACCCGCAGCACCTTGGCCTCCTGCTCATGGATGAAGAAGTGCCCGCCGGCCAGCATGTCCACCGAGAAACTGCCGCGGGTTTCCTGGCTCCAGCCGATCAATTGCTCGGTGGTGGCGCGGTCGGCCTTGCCGCCGAGCACGTGCACCGGGCACTTGAGCAACGGGCGCTGGATCGGTGCAAAACGCCCGCACAACAGGAAGTCCGCGCGCAGCACCGGCAGGGTCAGGCTCATCAACTCTTCATTGGCCAGGATCTCTTCACTGGTGCCGTTGAGGGTGCGCAATTGCTCGATCAGTTCGGCATCGGTTTTCGGCTGGGCAAAGCCGCGGTCGTAGTCGGCGCGCAGGGTCGGCGCGGCAGTGCCCGAGGCGAACAGCGCGACCGGTTCAGGGCAACCCAGCGAGCGGAACGCGTGAGCCATCTCGCAGGCCAGCAACGCCCCCATGCTATGGCCGAACAACGCATACGGCGCCTTGAGCGTGGCCTTCTGTTCGTGGGCCAGTTGCAGCGCCAGGCGGCGCATGTCGGTGTGCAGGGGCTCGCCATAGCGCGCGCCCCGCCCCGGCAATTCCACCGGTTGCAGTTTGAGCCATTCCGGCAGCTTGCGCCGCCAGCGGCTATAGACCATGGCACTCGCGCCCGAATAGGGCAGGCACAGCAATGTCAGCGGGGTCACCGGGCTTTCCTCGAGAGTTGTCTGCTTGGAGAACGGATGAGGTGCCCAAAGAATTAGCCATATGAATAACCCTGTGGGAGCGAGCTTGCTCGCGATGGGGGCGTGTCAGACACCAATGATGCCGACTGATACTGCGCCATCGCGAGCAAGCTCGCTCCCACAAGGAAATGCCCCGCAGTCAGATCTTCATTTCAAATGGCGATAGCTCGGGATCGCCGAGCCGAGCACCACCGCCCCCGCCGCAATCGCCAGCCAGAACCCGCTGCGCGCGCCGAAGGCGTCCACCAGCCAGCCAGATCCGGCGGCGCCGATCGCGACGCCAATGCTCAGCCCGGTGACCAGCCAGGTCAGGCCTTCGGTGAGTTTGGCCGGCGGCACGATCTGCTCCACCAGGGCCATGGCGACGATCAGCGTCGGGGCAAAAAACAGCCCCGCGACAAACACTGCCAGCGACAAGCCGAGAATGTTCGCCGCCAGCAACAACGGCAAGGTGGTCACCGCCGTTGCCACGCCGCCGTACAGGAACAGGCGCGCCAGCGGTACTTTCGAACGCAGTGCACCGAAGGCCAGCCCGGCCAGGCATGAGCCGATGGCGTACACCGACAGCACGATGCTCGCCGCCGCCGGTTGACCCTGCTGCTGGGCGAAGGCGACGCTGACCACGTCCACCACGCCGACGATGGTGCCCATGGCGACCATCAACAGCATCAGCAATTGAATGTCGCGCGAGCGAATGATCGAGCCTTGATGGTGATCTTCGTGGGGATGTACCGGCGGCTCCGTGCTGCGCTGCAACACGAACGCAGTGACGCCGACGGCCAGCGCCAGCAAGGCCGCCAATGGCCCGGCCTCGGGAAACGCCACCACACACAGGCCAACGGAAAGCGGCGGCCCGACGATGAAGCACACTTCATCCAGTACCGATTCCAGGGCGTAGGCAGTCTGCAGCTCGGGGCGACCGCGATACACCTCGGTCCAACGCGCCCGCACCATCGCCGACATGCTCGGCATGCAACCAGCCAGCGCAGCGAAGACAAACAGCGTCCAGTGCGGCGCCTGCAACCGCGTGCACAGTAACAACAGCAACAGCGCCCCACCGCCCAGCAATGCAGCCACCGGCAGAATCCGCCCCTGGCCATACCGATCCACCAGCCGCGAGACCTGCGGCGCACAAAAGGCCGTGGCCAGGGCGAACGTCGCCGCCACCGCACCGGCCAGACCGTAGCCACCCTGCAATTGCGAGAGCATGGTGATCAGGCCGATGCCGGTCATGGAAATCGGCATGCGCGCGAGCATGCCGGCCAGTACGAATGCGCCGCTGCCAGGGGCTTTGAACAACTCGCGATAGGGGTTTGCCATGGGTCAGGTCTCATCAGGGGACTGCACGTTGCCATAACGGCGAATCGGGGGGGAAGCGGCAATTTGTTGGTTGTCTGTGAAGGCCCCTTCGCGAGCAGGCTCGCTCCCACAGTTGATCGCTGTACGCCGTCCAATGTGGGAGCGGGGTTGCTCGCGAAGGGGCCAGTACAGACAACCCACACCCCCGCCAAATGAACTCTCGACCACCCAGACCAGTCAGCTAAATAGGCCCCCGACTCCCGGAGTTGCGCGACTATGGCTGATCACCCCGAACGCCAAAGCCCCATCGACGCCCACGGCATCATCGGCGACATGCGCAGTGCGGCGCTGGTCAACGACAAGGGCAGCGTAGATTTTTTCTGCTGGCCGGAGTTCGACAGTCCGTCGATCTTCTGCTCGCTGCTGGACACCGCCGAGGCGGGGATTTTTCAGTTGTCGCCGGACTTGCCCGACGCCCGCCGCGAACAGATTTACCTGCCCGACACCAACGTGCTGCAAACCCGCTGGCTCAGTGACCGGGCGGTGGTCGAGGTCACCGACCTGCTGCCCGTCGGCGACACCGAGGACGATCTGCCACTGTTGATGCGGCGGATCCGCGTGGTCAGCGGCCGCGCCACCTTCCACATGCGTTGCGCGGTGCGCCATGACTACGCCCGCGCCAACACCCGCGCGTGCATGGATAAGGATGACGTGATCTTCGAGGCTGCCGACCAGCCGTCCCTGCGACTGTGCGCCGATCAAGCCATGCACATTGATGCCAATGGGGCGGTCGCGCAGTTCACCCTTGAGCAAGACCAGACAGGCGAATTCCTGCTCGGCGCCCTCGACGATCCGCGCTTCAAGGAAGGTGCCGCCGATCTGTGCCTGACACGCACCCTGAAGTTCTGGCGCGACTGGATCGGCCAGTCCAACTACCGCGGGCGCTGGCGCGAAATGGTCAACCGCTCGGCCCTGGCCATGAAGCTGCTGACCTCGCGCAAGCACGGCGCCATTCTCGCCGCGGCTACTTTCGGCCTCCCGGAAAGCCCTGGTGGCGAGCGCAACTGGGACTATCGCTTCACCTGGATCCGCGACGCCTCGTTCACGGTCTATGCGTTCATGCGCCTGGGCTTCGTCGAAGAGGCCAACGCCTACATGCGCTGGCTGCGCGGGCGGGTCAGCGACTGCCGGGGCAAGCCGATGAAACTCAACATCCTGTATGCCATCGACGGTCGCCAGGAGTTGCCGGAGATCGAGCTGACGCACCTGTCCGGTCATGGTGGCGCACAACCGGTGCGCATCGGCAACCAGGCGTACCAACAGGTCCAGCTCGACATCTTTGGCGAGCTGATGGACGCGATTTACCTGGTCAACAAGTACGGCGAAGCCATCTCCCATGAAGGCTGGAAACACACGGTGGAAGTCATCGACCAGGTTTGCCAGACCTGGGAGCAAAAGGACGTCGGCATCTGGGAAATGCGCGGCGAGCAGTATCACTTCCTGCATTCACGGCTGATGTGCTGGGTCGCCCTGGACCGCGCCATCCGCCTCGCGTCCAAACGCTCGCTGCCCGCCCCGTTCGCCCGCTGGGACCAGACCCGCCAGGCGATCCATGCCGACATCTGGGAAAACTTCTGGAATGAGGAGCGCGGGCACTTCGTCCAGCACATCGGCGGCACCGGCCTGGACGGTTCGATGCTGCTTATGCCGCTGGTGCGCTTCGTCAGCGCCCGCGACCCGCGCTGGCTGGCAACCCTGCAAGCCATCGAAAAGAGCCTGGTGCGCGACGGCATGATCTACCGCTACCGCAACGACGACAGCCGGATCGACGGCCTGCCCGGCAGCGAAGGCGCCTTCGCCGCCTGCTCGTTCTGGTACGTCGAATGCCTGGCCCGCGCCGGCCAGCTCGACAAGGCCCACCTGGAGTTCGAACAGCTGCTCAGGTACGCCAACCCGCTGGGGTTGTATGCCGAAGAGTTCGACAGCCATGGGCGGCACATGGGCAACACGCCGCAGGCGCTGACGCATCTGGCGTTGATCAGTGCGGCGTGTTTTCTGGATAGAAGGTTGAGTGGGGAGAAAACCGTCTGGCAGCCATGATGTCGTGTTAACCACAAATTCAGAGACAACCTGATCCCTGTGGCGAGGGAGCTTGCTCCCGTTCGGTTGCACAGCAGTCGTAAACCATAAAGACGCCAGATGCCTGACAAACTGCACTGTCAGATTTTGGGTTTGCTTCGCAACCCAGCGGGAGCAAGCTCCCTCGCCACAGGTCTTGTGCAATCCAAGTCATACATTTTTTAAACAAAACAGCTTGCAACATCCCGAAAATACCCAGTTGCCGGCTGTTAAATCCCCACCTAACATCGACCATCAAGGGTACAGCGGAGCTGTCCAGAACCACCCGAATTCAAGGAACCAGAATGACCCAACGCATCCATCGCAGCATCGACACCCCGCTCCGAACCGGTTTGAACCGCGAAGAACTCTGGGAGGCCGACGACAAGGGCCTGATCAAATGCTGGGAAGTCGGCCGCCAGCGCGCCGCCCGCTTCCCCGACCTCGCCCGACAGTGCCTCTCCGGCGAGTTGCCGGTACTGGGCTGGAAAGGTGGCGTCAGCCGCAGCCTGAAGAAAACCGAAAAATACGGCTCCCTCAAATACCTCGCCCAGTGGCAAGGCTTGCGCGGGGAAGACCTGGACGTGGACCTGGCGCAAGAACGAGCGCTGACCTGTGCACGGACAGCCATGGTGGTGACATTTACACCGGATCGGGCGAAGTATTTCAATCAGGTAGCGGAAGTTGAATCCTAGGAGCAGGGACGATGGTCGATTTGCATCAGGAATTTCAAAACAGTGGATTCTTCCACGAAGCACGCATTGATAGACGTTCAGCCGACGCGTTGACAGGTATTGCGGCTGGACTCGCTGCCGATGGCAAGATCAACCAGCAGGAAGCCGAGTTTCTCAAGAGCTGGATCGAAGCTCATGTGTGTCACCTGGGTGATCCGGTCGTGAACATCCTCTATAAACGCCTCTCCGACATGTTGAGCGATGGCGTGCTGGACTCCGAAGAATCGGCTGAACTACTGGATATGCTGCACCAGTTTGCAGGTCTGCCGGTTGGCTCTGGCCAGGTCTTCACAACGCCTTGCAGTCTTCCACTCGATAACCCTGCACCCGAGCTGAACTGGGTTGATCGGGTTTTCCTGTTCACCGGAGTCATGGCTTATGGCCCGCGCAAAGCATGTGAATTGCTGATTGTCGAACGCGGTGGCCTGATTGGAGGTTCGGTCAGCAAGAAAATCAACTATCTGGTGGTCGGCAGCATCGGAAACGATCAATGGCTTCATAGCACTTATGGAACCAAGATCAAAAAAGCGGTTGAGCTGAGAGAGAGCGGTGCTCCTATCGCGATCATCAGCGAAGAACACTGGCAAAGGGTGCTGTTCGGGTGACACAACTATCGGCGTCAGGGGGGGATGATGATTGAGCAGCCAATAAAGACCGCCCGCACGACACAACTCGACATTGCCTACGAAGAACACGGGCCCGCCACCGGCGACCCGATCATCCTGCTTCATGGCTTTCCCTATTCGCCGCGCGCCTACGACGACATCGCCCCTGCTCTCGCCGCTACCGGTTACCGCGTGATCGTCCCGTATCTGCGGGGTTACGGCCCGACCCGTTTCATCAGCGCCGATACCCTGCGCTCCGGCCAGCAAGCCGCCCTTGCCCAGGATTTGCTTGACCTGATGGATGCCCTTTGCATCAAACGGGCGTCCCTGTGTGGCTACGATTGGGGTGGGCGGGCGGCGTGCATTGTGGCGGCGCTGTGGCCGGAACGGGTGCGCTGCCTGGTCACGGGCGATGGCTATAACCTTCAGGACATCCCCCATTCGACACAGCCATTGGCTCCGGACACCGAGCATCGCTATTGGTATCAGTACTATTTCCACACGCCTCGTGGCGTCGCAGGCCTGACCGAAAATCGCCGCGCCTTGTGCGAATTGCTCTGGAAGCTCTGGTCACCGACCTGGGCCGAAAACGCTGCACGCTATCCGTTGAGCGCCCCGGCCTTCGATAACCCGGATTTTGTCGACGTGGTGATTCACTCCTACCGCCACCGCTTCATGTATGCCCTTGGCGATCCGGCGCTGGAATGGATGGAGCAGGCCCTGAGCAAACAACCAACCATTAGCGTGCCGACGATTTCCCTGTGCGGTGCCGATGACGGTGTCGGCCCTGCGCAAGAAACCGACGAAGATATCCGGCATTTCACCGGCCCTTATGAGCGTCGAGTGCTGACAGGCATTGGCCACAACATTCCAGAAGAAGCGCCAGAGGCAACACTCAAGGCACTACTGGATCTCCTCCGGCACTGACCGAAAACCGCTCCCGGTAAGCCTGCGGTGTCACCCCCATGGCCCGCAGGAAGCTGCGGCGCAGGGTTTCTTCGCTGCCGAAGCCGCATTGCACCGCCACCCGTTTGATCGGCACTCCGGTATCGCTGAGCAGACGCCGTGCGGTTTCGACGCGGATCAGTTCGATGGCCCGGGCCGGGGTCTGGCCGGTGTCGGCGCGGTAGTGGCGCACGAAGCTGCGTTCGCTCATGCCGGCCTGCGAGGCCAGGGTCGGGATGCCGAGGTCCTTGGTCAGGTTTTCGCTGATCCAGGCGTGAAGTTCGTCGAATCGCTGGCCTTCCTGTTGCAGGGACAGGGTCACGCTGAATTGCGACTGGCCACCCGGACGCTTGAGAAACACCACCAGTTGCCGGGCGACGTCCAGGGCCATGTTGCGCCCCAGGTCTTGTTCGACCATGGCCAGCGCCAGATCGATGCCGGCTGTCACGCCGGCCGAGGTCCAGACCGGGCCGTCGTTGATGAAGATCGGGTTGGGTTCGACCTGCAAGCGCGGGTGCTGCTGCGCCAGTTGCTCGCAGCGGGTCCAGTGGGTGACCACGCGCCGGCCATCGAGCCAGCCGCTGGCCGCCAGCAGAAACGCACCGGTACACACCGAGGAAACCCGTCGGCAGCCACTGGCATGCTCGCGCACCCAGGCGACCAACGACGCATCTTGCGCCGCCGCGTAGACACCCCAGCCACCGGCGATGATCAGGGTGTCAGTGCCGTCATCCGGTAGGGGTTCGGCCAACAGCGCCAGGCCGGCCGACGACATCACCGCCCCGCCGCCGCTGGCAATCACCGTCGGCGCGTAGGGTGGCGGCAGGCCTTGCTGGCGGGCAATGTCGTTGGCCGAGGCGAATACCTGCAACGGCCCGGTGACGTCGAGCAATTGCACGTTGGCGAACGCGAGTACATGGATGGTTTTCGACATTTGGCGTAATTCGTGGGGATATTGGCGTATACGCCAAATCCTACGAGCCTACAGTTGAACCGTCCACCCACTTCACGAGAAAAACACCATGACGTTGCAGATCGGCTTTCTGTTGTTTCCACAGGTTCAGCAACTCGACCTGACCGGCCCTTATGACGTACTGGCCTCGCTGCCGGATGTGAAGGTGCATCTGATCTGGAAGGACCTGATGCCGGTCACCGCCAGCACCGGCCTGCTGTTGAAACCAACGACCACCTTCGAGGATTGTCCGGCACTGGACGTGATCTGCGTACCCGGTGGCAGTGGCGTCGGGCCCTTGATGGAAGATGACCAGACCCTGGACTTCCTCAGGGCCCAGGCCGCCAACGCCGGGTACATCACGTCGGTGTGCACCGGCGCACTGGTGCTGGGCGCGGCGGGATTGCTCAAGGGCAAACGCGCCACCACTCACTGGGCCTATCACGAGTTGCTCAAGCCGCTGGGCGCAATCCCGGTGAAGGATCGGGTGGTTCGCGACGGCAATCTGTTGACCGGTGGCGGGATCACCGCCGGTATCGACTTCGCCCTGACCCTGGCCGCCGAGCTGTTCGACCCGGCCACCGCCGAGCTGGTGCAGTTGCAACTGGAATACGCTCCGGCCCCGCCGTTTACGGCGGGCAGCCCCGAGACGGCGCCGGCCAGGGTGCTGGAAGAGGCTCGCCAGCGGGCTGCCGGCTCATTGAAGCTGCGGGCGGAAATCACCGAGCGCGCGGCAGCGAAACTCGATCGTCAGTAAAAAAGTGGCGGCAGGAACACGCCTGCTGCCGCTCCGACTTTTCCTGCGGCCACAAAAAAACCCGCCGAAGCGGGTTTTTCCAAGACCATGACGACTCCTTGTCGCAGCGTTCCTTGCATATGGTCGATCATCCGTGATCCTGAGCACATCCTGTGCTTCAGTGGGTGAGGCCAGAATACGCATCGGATCCAAATTGTAACAGGCGATATCGCTACCATCGCGTGTAAGACATTCGCTATAAGCCACCTTCCGAAAACCCTTAGATGCCTCAGTCGTCGAGCCTGGAGGCCACGAGTTTCGCGACTTCCAGCTGACTTCCGACTGCCAGGCCCTGGTCAGTCACCCTGAAGCTCGTGGGCCTTGGCCTTTTCCACAAGAAACTGTTCGATGTTGCTCATCTGCTCATCCCAACCACGGCTGTCCATCCGGAACGCCTTGAGGCGACGATGCTGGGGAATGTGGTCGAAACCCGACTCGGACACCTTGAGAAGCGTGCCGTCATCCATGTCTTCAAGCTCGAATTTCACCAGGGTGGTGGGTTCCTGGGAGTAATCGAACTCCGGCTCGACCGCATAAGGGTGCCAGCGAAACGAAAACAGCCGCTCCGGCTCGACCCGTTCCACCAGGACATTCCAGCGCAAATGCTCATAACCGGGGTAGGTTATCTGCCCCTGGGTCCACTCGCCTGCCACAAAACGCTTGCCTTTCAGCGCCACGCCAAACCACTGTCCGAACTCTTCGGCATGGGCTATCACTCGCCAGACCTGCGAACGTTTGGCCTTGAGCAGGATTTTCCTTTCGATGCGATCAGATGCTGGGTTCATAAGTCACCTCCTGTACTTGAACAGTAGGTCAGTAAGACCACAAGACCAACCCTAAAGTTGTACCAATCGGGATGCGCAATCAACCATGCCTGAGATATTCGGTTGCATTTGCGCGGATAAGTTCTGGGGCAATCACAAAGTCAGAGGCTCGAAACTGCTTACGCGCTCCTGCGAAACAGCATCGAATGACAATCGCTGGTGAAACATTCGCAGTGGCAAGCGTAGCGGGCTGAATCCGTCACAGCGCTACACTGCACCTCAACATTCGGTCACAGCGAGTAATCCGGCATGAACCCACGCTTACTA
Source organism: Pseudomonas sp. GW456-E7 (assembly GCF_059424105.1). Classification (NCBI taxonomy): domain Bacteria; kingdom Pseudomonadati; phylum Pseudomonadota; class Gammaproteobacteria; order Pseudomonadales; family Pseudomonadaceae; genus Pseudomonas; species Pseudomonas sp. GW456-E7. Next base: position 36,144 of record NZ_JBWKZB010000027.1, read on the forward strand.
TTGGCATTGACGCCCCTGCTGTTCACCTCCATGGCTGTCGCCGTGGACTGCGAAAACGCCAGCGACCAGGCGACGATGAACCAGTGCGCGGCGCAGCAGAATGCGGCCGCCGACAAGGAATTGAATGCGCTGTACCAGCAGATCACTTCGCGATTCAAAGGCAACCCGGACAACAAGAAACTGCTGGTGGGTGCGCAGCGGGCGTGGGTTGCGTTCCGCGATGCCGAGTGCAAGTTCTCGGCGTCCGGCGTGGAAGGCGGGAGTGTGTATCCGCTGATCTACAGCAATTGCGTGACGCAATTGACCAAGGCGCGGGTGCAGACGTTCAAGAACTACCTGAAGTGCCAGGAGGGGGATATGAGTTGCCCGGTGCCGGGGGTTTAAGATTTTTAGTGTTTTTGAGGGCCTCTTCGCGGGCAAGCCCGCTCCCACAGGGTTCAGCGGTGTTCACACAATAGTGACCACACCACAAACCCACTGTGGGAGCGGGCTTGCCCGCGAAGGCGTCGGTTCAGTCGCCGCAATTACCGGACGAAAATCTGCGCCGTGGTAATCGCCATGTCCCCGCCTGGCAATTTGATGCTGCCCGTCTGTTTCAGGCTGTCGGCATCGAAGATCGCCACGTCGTTGAACGTCCCGGCCAGGTAGATCTTGCTGCCGTCCTTGTTGAAGGAAATGCAGTAGTAGGAGTGATCAAGCGTCGCCGCCTGGAGCATTTTCTTCTCCTTGATGTCGTACTTGGCCAGGCGGTTGAGCACGCCGAACATCAGGTTCGGGTCCTTTGGCGAGCGCATGCCGCTGAAATAGATTTCCGTCAGTGGCCCGAAGTCGGTGGTTTCGGTCTTGCCGGTTTTCAGGTCGACGCTGAACAGGCCGTACAGGTATTCGGCGGTGGCCGGGTCCTGCTTCTTGTCCTTGAATTTCGCGGCGGTATAGAGCAGCGAGAAGTCATGCCGCCAGGTCTGCTGGTTCCACACGTAGAGCACGTCCGGCGCGCTGTAGTTCGGGCGTTTCCAGTGACGGCTGGGGATCAGCACGTCGAACTTGCCGGTCTGCACATTGACCTTGTAGACGTCCGCCCCCGCCACATACAAAGTGCCGTCGTCGCCACTCTGCATGATGGTCAGCTGCCTTGGCGCCGGGAAGCTGCGCAGCGGTTTGGCATCCATCCCGGCGTCGGTCGAATACACATCGAGCCGAGGCTGCTGCACTTCGTAGCGGTCGTTCATCATCAGCGTCGGGTTGGCGACGGTGTACAGCTCCTTGCCGTCGTGGCTGACCGTGAAGGCGAACATCGACTTGGCCTTCTCCCCCGGCTTCTGGGTGATGCTGGCGTGGAACACCTGTTTGCAGTTGTCCAGTTCGACGCCGTAGACGTCCGCATAGTGATTGTTCAGCACGTAGGCGGTCTTGCGATCCGGCGACAATTGCACGGTGCCAGGGCCGAAAGCGTCGGGCATCTTGCAGGTTTTGTACAAGGTGTCGGTGGCCAGGTCGATCACGTGCAGGTTGTTCGGGTAGTTGGTGGTCACCATGTATTCGTGACCGACTTGCAGCGCGGTGTTTTCATCGGCCAGAACACTGACAGAACAGCTGCTCAGGACGGCGAACGCGGCCAGGCCGCAGGCTTTGATGTTACGCATGCTGGAATCCTTCTTCTGTGATCACTTGTCTTTGGGGAAGACAGTGCCGAGGTTGCGCCAGTTGTCGTTGGACGCCTGGGCATCCTTGTTCCAGTCCGGGTAGGTGCTCATCATGTCGGGCACCTGGGCCGGCCACCAGCACGGGTCGGAGCACCCATAGAGGTCGGCCTCCATCGGCTGGCACAGTGACGACACACCGCCAAATGCATCGATTTCCCAACCCGGGTCGGTGGTCGAGGCACAGCCCGCCACGGAGCTCATGGCCACCACTTCTTCAATGCGGTTCTCGTCCGCGGCCTGATCCAGCTTCAACGCTTTGTTATTGATTGCCTTGAGATGTTTCATATCAGTGAGCCTTGCGCGGAGTGATGTAACTGCTGATGAACGCAGGGTTATGGGCCATGATCCGGGTGTAGACCTCGATGCCGAAGTCGACCCAGTCACGCATCAGTTCGCAGTAGTGATAGGTCGGGTGCGTCGGGTCGCCGTAGCGGGCGTAGCTCTCGTGGTAGCAACCGCCGGAGCACAGGTTGCGGATCTGACAGTCTTCGCAACCGGTGTTGGTGCGGTCCAGGCGCTGGGACAGGAAGTCGTTCAACTCCACCTGCTTGACGCCGCTGTGGACGTTGCCGAAGGTCGGCAGGCTCGAACCGGTAAAGCGGTGGCACAGGTTCAGCTCGCCCTTGTGATCGACCGCCAGCATCTTCAGGCCCGCACCGCACGGCAGGGCCTTTTTGTGGCCTTCGTGGATGTCGGTGATCAACTGGTGCAGGTTGGAGAAGCCGATGTTGCGGTGCTCCAGCGCCGCTTCCAGATAGCGCCGACCGAGTTTTTTCATATTGGCGAAGACTTCGATCAACTCGTCGCTGGTCAGGTTGAAGGTGCTGATGTCGCCGGACGTCACCGGGGCAAAGCCGACTTCGGCGAAACCCAGCTCGTTGAACAGGTGATCCCAGATGGTTTCAACGTCGGTCACGCCGGTGGTCAGGGTCACCCGCGCGCCCACCGGACGGCTGTTGTAGCGAGACAGCAGCATCTCGGCCTTGCGCCGTACCACGTCATAGGTGCCCTGCCCGCCCACGGTGATGCGGTTGCGGTCGTGCACGGTTTTCGGCCCGTCGATGCTCACCGACAGCCCGAAACGGTGGGCGTTGAGGTAGTCCACGGTTTCTTCGGTGAGCAGCGTGGCGTTGGTGGTCATGACGAATTCGACGAACTTGCCGGCCTCGCGAAAACGCTTCTCACAGTAATCGACCATGTACTCGATCAGCTTGCGGTTGCTCAGCGGTTCGCCGCCGAAGAACACCACGGTGAAACGCTCTTCGTCCGGGGATTCGCGCAGCAGCATTTCCACCGAGGCGATGGCCGTTTCCACGTCCATCTTCTTGCCGGCTGACGGCTTGTCGAGGTCTTCCTTGTAGCAGTAGGTGCAGCTCAGGTTGCAGCCGGTGTTGACGTTCAGCACCACAGTGTTGATCGCCGTGCGCTCGACCCGTTTGGTGGCGATGTCCGGGGTCAGCGGCGAGCCGTCGCTGACCAGTTCCAGGGCCATCAGCTCGCGCAGGGTCTCGGTGATTTCCTCGCCGTTGAAGCGCGCCGCCAGGCGCTGGATCAGGTCGTCCGAGGAGCAGCCGGGACCGCGCAGAGTATCGATGATGGTGCCCGTCAGTTCATCGCTGGCGAACAGCGAACTGCTGGGGATGTGAAACAGCATGCGGTCGGCATCGACCTGCACTTCGTGCAGGTTGCGTTCGACCAGATTCAAGATAGCGCCCATTGCCAACCTCCTGTGCAGGCCCCGCTTGGCGGGGCCTGCGGTCATTCCAAAAAGATGTCTGAAACCGTGAGAGATCAGTCAACTCATGGAATGGGTGGATTGTTCCAGCGTTGCACGGTCACGATCATGTGGCCTTCGCCGGTCAGGGATTTCCCTGCGTCGTCGACGGCGGCGATCACCTTGAGGTTGCCGGCATTGTTGGTGGACATCTTGCGTGCCGGATTCGGCCCGGCATCGCCCGGTGTGAACACGCCGGTGTCGGCCTGCATGGTGCCGGCGAACTTGACGTCTTCGTCCTCCTTGGCGCGGTCGTCGAAGGCTTCGACCTTCCATTGCGCCGGGAACACGCCGATACGATACGGTTTGCCATCGGCGCCTTTGCCCCAGGCTTCCGCGTCGAATCGGCCCTGGACTTTCGGCGTCGAACCACCGCCATCGCCAATCCGTGCCACCGAGAATTCAGGCACGACCTTGACTGCGTCGATCTTGCTGTACACCGACAGGCTCGGGCCTTTCAGCGTGCCGACGGTGACCGCACGCGCGCCCGGCTGGGCATTGGCGGCGGCCTTGAGCTTGACCTTGATCTGCTCCGGGCTCTGCGAGACGACTTCGACCACTTCCACGCCTTTGCCGAAATTCGGCTTGCCGGAAAGACCGCTGCCGATCAGGGTCACTTCGGTTTCGCTGCCGGCCTTCACGTAGCCCGGTTGCACCGCCAGCAAACGCTGGGAACCCTGTTTGGCGGCGACGAAGTCCAGCCCGCGTTCGTCGTGCTCGGCCTCGAACATCCGGCCCTGCATGGCATTGCCTTGCGCGGCGAACACCTGGCGCATGGTCACGCCATCGATGGTCACGTTGCCGCGCCATTCATAGCCGGTGTAGAGAATCGCGCTGCCGTCGCCGTTGAATGGCGTGCCGTCGGCATACTGGCCTTTGACGTTGACCTTGAAGGTGTCGCTGCCGTCGGCGGTTACGCTCATGACACCGGCCAGCTCGCCTTTGCCCGGCAAGTGGCCGCTGAAGCTCCAGTCACCCGCCAGGGCTTCGCTTTTCGGTGCGGCGCTCTGCCATTTTTTCCAGGCCGGGTTGTCCAGCGGATAACGCTTGGCCAGCAGCGGCACCATCTCTTTGCGGGCCAGATCGAACCAGTCGCGGTCGCGGGACAGGGCCTGGTATTCCAGCGACGGCCATTGGCCGAGGTGGAAGTTCACCAGACGCTCCCACTCCTGGGCCGGACGCCGTTGCAGGGCCACCCGCGCACCGGAGTGGCAGCGGCCGCACATCTGGCTGGTCTGGTCATCGAATTGCTCGACGGTATTGAGCCGCCGCTCCAGCGCATAACGCACGCCGTCGGTTTCGCTCGGCGCCAGGCCCTGGGTGTCGGCCAGGTATTTGACCAGCGTGCGACGGTCGTCGTCGCTGATCTGCAAACCGTGCATGGTCTGCATCCGCGCAATGCTCATCAGCCAGCCTTCCGGCGTCTTGCGCTGGTGGCTGATGCGGCTCAGGGCGTTATCGGCTTCGGGGGTATGACAGCCCTGACAGGTTTCCTTGAGGATGGTCTGGGCGTCGCGGGCTGCCAGGCTGTGAGGCGAATGCAGCGCTACGCAAGCGGCTACGGCCAGCAGGCTGGCGCTCATGCCTGATCGGAGTTTTCTCTTCATCAACGTCGAACCTCGCACGGTGCGTTCTTATTGTTGTGGCTTATCGTTTTTATGGTTTCTGCCGTCGGCGGTGAACCGCTGACGGAGGCAAGAGAAACGTCTGCGATGAGCAATACACGGAGCGTGCCAGCTTATGAATAGTGTTTTTTATCAATCATTTAGTGGAAATAATGGGTGATTGGCGACTGCTAAACCCATCGGCGTGCGTCTAATATCGCGACATCTGTTGCACTCTGAGACAAGCATAGGATCAAGATCAGAAGATCGCAGCCTTCGGCAGCTCCTACAGGTAAACGCAGACTCCTGTGTAGGAGCTGCCGCAGGCTGCGATCTTTTGATCCTCGCTGTCGCAATTTGCGACGCTCAGTTGTTCCCCTGTCATGGGCAAATAACCCAAGAGCCCCATCCGATCAGGGTTCCAATCAAACGAGCACAACTGGCACAGCCATTGCGAAAGACCTCGCCACACGAACAAGACGAGGTTTCATCATGTCGCTCCCACACCTGCTTCCCGCCACTTCGGCATTCATCCAGCGCGCCCCGCGCATGCTCATCGGCGGCGACTGGGTCGAGGCCGCCGACGGCCAGACCATGCCCCTGCACAATCCGGCCACCGGTGAGGTGCTGTGCGTAGTGCCGCGGGCAACGCCGGAGGATGTCGATCGTGCGGTACTCGCCGCCCGCCAGGCGTTCGACGATTCGTCCTGGACCCGCACCCGCCCCCGGGAGCGGCAGAACCTGCTGTGGAAACTCGCCGACCTGATGCAGCGCGACGCCGAGCTGCTGGCGCAACTGGAATGCCTGAACAACGGTAAAAGCGCGGCCGTGGCCCAGGTGATGGACGTGCAACTGGCCATCGACTTCCTGCGTTACATGGCCGGCTGGGCGACCAAGATCGAAGGCTCGACGGTTGACGTGTCGGCACCGCTGATGCCCGACGATCAGTTCCACAGCTTCATCCGTCGTGAAGCGGTGGGCGTGGTCGGTGCGATCGTTGCCTGGAACTTCCCGCTGCTGCTGGCCTGCTGGAAACTCGGCCCGGCCCTGGCCACCGGTTGCACGGTTGTACTCAAACCGGCCGATGAAACCCCACTGACCGCACTGAAACTCGCCGAGCTGGTGCTGGAGGCCGGTTATCCCGAAGGCGTGTTCAACGTGGTCACCGGCACCGGCATCACCGCAGGCTCCGCCCTGACCCACAACCCGCTGGTGGACAAGCTGACCTTCACCGGCTCCACCGCGGTGGGCAAGCAGATCGGCAAGATCGCCATGGACTCCATGACCCGGGTCACCCTGGAACTGGGCGGCAAATCACCGACCATCGTCATGGCCGACGCCGACCTGAAAACCGCCGCGGCCGGGGCCGCCAGCGCGATTTTCTTCAATCAGGGCCAGGTCTGCTGCGCAGGTTCGCGGCTGTATGTGCAGCGCAAGCATTTCGACAATGTGGTGGCGGACATCGCCGGAATCGCCAACGCAATGAAACTCGGCAACGGCCTGGACCCGAGCGTCGACATGGGCCCCTTGATCTCGGCGCGCCAGCAGGAGCGCGTCTACGGGTACATCGAAAAGGGCCGGGAAAGCGGCGCGACCATCGCCTGCGGCGGTGAGCAATTCGGCCCGGGGTTCTTCGTCAAGCCGACGGTGATTGTCGATGTCGATCAGAAGCACTCACTGGTGCAGGAAGAAATCTTCGGCCCGGTGCTGGTGGCGATTCCGTTCGATGACGAGGCCGATGCCCTGCGCATGGCCAATGACAGCCCCTACGGCCTGGGGGCGAGCATCTGGTCGAATGATCTGGCGGCGGTGCACCGGATGATTCCGCGCATCAAGTCGGGGTCGGTGTGGGTCAACTGCCACAGCGCGCTGGACCCGGCGTTGCCGTTCGGCGGCTACAAGATGTCCGGGGTCGGGCGTGAGATGGGGTATGCGGCGATCGAGCATTACACCGAGTTGAAGTCGGTGTTGATCAAACTTTGATAGTCGGCGCTCTTTAGGCCGCCATCGCGAGCAAGCTCGCTCCCACAGGATTTTGCGTCGATCTCAGGATCATGGCTCAACACCAGTCCACTGTGGGAGCGAGCCTGCTCGCGATGAGGCCGGTCGAGACGGCTCAAATATCAGGGTTTGTATCCCTGAGCCAACAACCAGCCGCGAACCATCCTCCCCTGTTCGACGGTCAACCCGGCCAACACCTGCTCAGCCGGCTGCGTGCGCAACCGCCGCACCAACGGCGCCACCTCCACCCCCTGCACATGCCAGATCCCCAGCGGCTGATCCGCCGTGATCACCACCTCGGCCTCGTCGACAAATCCGTCGCGCAGCACCGGTGCGCGTTCGATTCTCAGGGCATTGAAATCGGCCTCGGCATGAGCGATTTCAGCATCCGGCCATTGCCGTCGTGCCTGCCAGAAGGGCTGATCTGGCCAACGCTGCTCATCGGCATAAAAATCCCGGCCGATCCGCGCGAACCGCAGGAACAGCTGTTCCACCCGCTGCTGGTGGAAACGCCGGGCCAGAGCCGCTCGCTCAGGTTTGCACAACAGCGTGTTGATCACCGTCGGCGCCTGCAACGCCGAGGAGAGGGATTGAAAGACGCCATTGCCCGACAACGGGTCCACAGCCATCGCCGCATCACCGACCCGAATCCAGTTATCGCCGCACACCTGCGGGTTGAGAATCGCCGTGCTGCTGCGGGCATGCAGCTGCAAATCCAGCTCCGGTTCGCCGCCGAAAAAACCACGGGCCACTGCCGACTCCCCACGTCTTTGCCGGCAGTAATCGAGCAACATCGCCTTGCCCGGCAACCCGGCACTGGCCACGTCCACCGTCCATTGCCAGTAACACTGGCCGTCGGCGCGGCGCGCCATCCATGCCCAGCCGTCCGCAAGGCTTTCCACGGCGCTGGCGGTGCTGCCCGGCGTACCTTGCCAGCGATTGAGCAAACTGACGGTCTCGGGGCCACGCAAGCCCTTGCCGATAGCGGGAGCCTGGCGTCCTCGGGCCTCCACGAGAAACGGCGCGAGCAGCGCTTCGTGTCCGTCGATTTCGATTCGGTGGCCATTGGCCGATGACTGAACCCTGAGCACCCGGCCTTCGATCAGCTCGACCCCCGCCTGGCGCAAATCTTCACGCAGGCCTCGGTCAAACACCGGACGGTCGAGCAAGTACTCGATGTTCTGCGCATGGTGCTGGCCGTTCCAGCTCACCTGGCGCTGAGAAGGCAGCGCCGCCTCCGTCAACGCCTGATGCAGGCCCGCGCTGCGCAAGGCATCCAGTACCCGCACGGACACGCCTTCAAGCGCCGCAAACCGGCGCCATTCGCTGATCAGCGTGACGCCATGGCCAAGCCGCCGTAGCCCCAGTGCGACAGCGGCTCCAGCCGGTCCGGCGCCAAGAATGACGATGTCCGTCATGGCCCGAAGCGCCGTTCAGGGCCACGGTAACGGGCATTGTCGCGCAACCACTCGATGATCTGCTCGTTGCCGGCATCAGGCTGCTCCACGAGGAACCCGGCGATGTGCCCGCTCAACGCGGCGCAACCGAGGCTCGCCCCGGATTGCCCCGGGTACGTGCCATGCACACAGGCGGCGAAATCCGCCTGGGCGCTGTTGAGCCACGACCATTCCTGTTCGGCGCAGCGCGCATCGCCGGTGACCCGCAACACCTGCGGATAGTTGGCCGGAAACACCCCTTCGCCCTGGGCCGGACTCGACGCACACAACAGCACGCCCCGGGCCACCGCCGCCGCGCAGGCCGCGCGCAACAGGCTGCGATCCTGGCGCAGGCCGAGGCTCAGATTGATCAGCCGCACGTTCTGCGCCACCAGCCAGTCAATCGCCGTGGCGATCTGCAAGGCACTGGTGACACCGCGCTGGTCGAACACCTGGGCCACGCAAAACAGCGCCGAGGGTGCACGCCGGCCAATCGCCTCGATCACCGCACTGCCATGCCCCAGCGGATCCTCGCGCAAGTCGCCCTCGGCCAGGCCGTCTTCGAGCAATGAAAAGCGCCGACCGGCGATCACTTGCACCCGTTGCGCCGCCGAATGGCCGCTGTCCACCACACCCACGCGCAACTCAGGTTTCATGCAGCACCGTTTTCGAGGTCAGCACGCCGTCGAGCAATTCGAAACGCAGATCGGCATCGGCCAGGGTTGAAGGGCGATGGCTGATCAGGATGCGCGTGCGTGCGGCAAACAAGCGGTCGATGGCGTCGATGACTTCGCGCTCGGTGGCTTCGTCCACCGCTGAGGTCGCTTCATCGAGCACCAGAATCAAAGGGTCCTGCAACAGCGCCCGGGCAATCGCGATGCGCTGCTTCTGCCCACCGGACAATTGCTGGCCGCGCTCGCCCAGCGGACTGTCGAGGCCCTCGGGCAAGGACTCGATCAGGCTGTCGAGTTGCGCCAGGCGCGCCACTTCGGCAATCGCTTCGCGGCTGGCGTCCGGCACCGCGTAAGCCAGGTTGTCGGCGAGGCTGCCGCGAAACAGCACGATGTCCTGGCTGACGATGGCAATGCGTCGACGCAACTGGAACAGATCCAGCTCGCGCACATCGACGTCGCCCAGCAGGACCCGTCCCGATTGCGGGTCGTGATGCCGTTGCAGCAGGTCGATCAGGGTGGATTTACCCACGCCCGAACCGCCGCTGAGGGCCACTTTCAAACCGTAGGGAATCCGCGCTTCGATGCCGCGCAGGGTCGATTGGCGACCGGGGTGGGCGAAGTGCACGTTGTCGAACCAGAGATCGCCGCCATTGGGCATCGGCTGAGGTCTGGCAGGCGTCGACACGGTCGGCTGTTCGCCGCGCAACTCCATGACCCGGCCGAGGCTGACGGTCATCCGCTGAATCGCCACGTAGAGCCCGAGCAGGCTCTGTACCGGCCCCACGGCCATCCCCAGGTAGGTGGAAAACGCAATCAGCGCACCGAGTTGCCAGGTGCCCTGCACCACCCAGTATCCGCCGATCAGGAAGGCGCAGGCCCGGGACAGCGAGGTCAGTGTGCCCGGCACGGCCTGGGTGAAAAACTCGGTGACTTGCAGGCGCAGCAACTGGCTCATGTAGCCCTGCCCCAGCGTTTCCAGGCGCCGCGCTTCGCGCTGTTGCTGGCCGGCGGACTGGATGAATTTCATCACCGGCAAGGTCTCGACCATGAACGACGACATGTCCGCCGAACGCTCGCGCAACTGCCGCACATCGCGCTCGACCTTGCGCCGCATCCAGCGCAGCCAGAGGACATCGAGGGGGATCAGTACCAGGGCCAGCAGCGAGAGCTTCCACGACAGCGTCACCAGCATCGCGATGGCAACCACCAGGCCAATCACGCTCGACACCGCCGAGAACAACGAGTCCACGGCGAACCGCTGGATCTCCGCGACGTCGCCATCAAGGCGCGACATCAGGTCACCGATGCGCCGCTGACCGTAAAAGCTCGGCGACAGGGATTGCAGATGCCGGTACAGGTCATCGCGCAAGGCAAACAGCATGCGCCCGGACAGGCGCGTGTGCAGGTAGCGGTTGATGCCCGAAAGCGCCGTGCCCAACAGCCCGGCAACGATCATCAGCCCGGCGATCAGCACCAGCATCGGGAAGTTTCGCGCCAGCAGGCCGTCGTCGATCAACAGCTTGGTCAGCCACGGCTGCACCAGCACCAGCGCCGAAGCGCAGACCGACAAGCCCAGCAGCCCGGCAATCGCCAGGCGATGGGGGCGCACGAAGCTGTACAGCCAGCGCAGCGACGCCTGCAAGGCCTCGGGGTTCTGGCTGTCGATCAGCCGAACGATCAGGCGTTGCATCAGGAGCGCAACTGTTTGAGCTTGCGATACAGGGTCGCGCGGCTGATGCCCAGGGCGTCGGCGGCGGCCGAGACGTTGCCCTGATGCGTGTCCAGGGACTGACGGATCAGCTCCAGTTCGTTTTCCCGGATGCTGCCGGCCTGGGGCCGTTCGCCGGCGGTCAATTCGTCGAGCATGCTGTCGGGCAGGTGGTCGAGGGTCAGCACGGTTTCACCCGGTTCGCGCATGGCCAGCGCGGTGCGCAGGACCATCTCCAGCTGGCGGATGTTGCCCGGCCAGTGATAGCCGCTGAGCAAGCGATCGAGATCATCGTGCAGGACCACGGCGGGTGCGCCCAGTGTCGCCAGCAGGCGGCTGACCAGCGCGGCGAAATCCTCGCGTTCACGCAGGGCCGGGAGCATCACGCTGATGCCGTTGACCCGGTAGAACAGGTCCTCGCGAAAGTGTTTATCTTCCACCAGACGCTTGAGGTCACGGTGGGTGGCGCAGATCAGCGCGACGTCGATGTCCTGCTCTTCACCAGCGCCCAGTGGCGCGACCTTGCGATCCTGCAACACCCGCAACAGTCGGGCCTGCAAGGCCAGGGGCATGTCGCCGATTTCATCGAGGAACAGCGTGCCGCCATGGGCCTGTTGCAGGCGCCCGACCATGCCGCCCCGGCGTGAACCGGTGAACGCGCCTTCGCGGTAGCCGAACAGTTCGGACTCGATCAGGCCTTCGGGAATGGCCGCGCAGTTCACCGCCACGAAGGGTTTGTCGCAGCGCGCTCCGGCCATGTGCAGGGCGCGGGCGATCACCTCTTTGCCGGTGCCGGTTTCGCCCAATAACAGGACTGGCAGTTCGTTGGCCAACCCTTGACGGGCCATGCGCAAGGCTCGGGCGTAACGGCTGTTGCTGCCGGCGAGCGCTTCCAGATCCGGTTGCGCCTTGACCGGTTTCGCGACCGTGCGCGGCGGGCTGCCGACGTTGATCGAGCGTTGCGGTGCGCGTAGGGTTTTATAGAAGAATTCACCCTTGGCGGTCTGCAGGCTGCCGGTGCCGCCCTGATGCAGGCGTGCCAACAATTGCAGACCGTCGACGCCGAGAAACTCCTCGCAACGCCGACCGACCAGGGCCGAGCGCTCGGCGTGGAGCAACTGACAAGCCTGGGCGCTGACCGCGAGGATCTGCCCGCCAAGGCTCACCGCCAGCAGGCCTTGCCACGGGGATTCGAGGTATTGGCGACGGCTGTGGAAGGCGAGGACGATCTCGTCCGGGTAACTGGCGTTGAACACCCGGCTTTCGATCTGGCTGACGGCCATGGCCAGCAACGCGGTGCTGTCGTGGGCGCGGCCGAGCGGGCCTTCGCGGGTCAGGTCGAGGACGCCGAGGATGTCGCCCTGTGGGCAATGGATCGGCACCGAGGTGCAGGAAAAATCACTGAGGCGATCCAGATAATGCTCGCCGCAATCGATCAGGGTCGGCCGCGCTTCCACCAGTGCCGTACCGAGGGCGTTGGTGCCGCGGACCGCTTCGCTCCAGCAGGCGCCGAGGGTGATGTCCTGCAGGCCGCTGCCCTTGAGACGGTCGGCGCGGCCTTCGACGGCGAGGATGGTGGCGTCGGAGTTGGCGAGGATGATCAGCCCTTCCTTGCCTTGACGCTCGGCCAGGTAATCGATGGCCGGCAACGCGGCGTCGATCAGCAGGCGATTGCTGGCCAGCAACAGGTCCAGGCTGGCGCTCGATTCCAGCGCCAGCTCGTGCTTGGCATTGAAATGCACGCCATGGCTCAGGCTGCGCCGCCACGAGGCATCGATTTCCGCACGCAGGACGCCATCCGGCACTTCGCCTTCCAGGTGCAGCTTTTCCCGGGCCAGCCGGGCTTCGCGATGCAGTTTGGGGGAGTTTGTTTTTATTAGCGTCATCAAGCGCTCCGGGTCGTCCGCCCTTGCGCCTTCATACGTCGGCGCCCTGCCGCAATCTTTACGTTAACGTAAGGGCTATGGCAAGTCCTGTGGCGAGGGGGCTTGCCCCCGTTCGGCTGCGCAGCAGTCGTAAACCGACGAACGTCGTATTTCCGTGAGTATAAGGTCGCTGGTTTTAGGGCCGCTTCGCGACCCAACGGGGGCAAGCCCCCTCGCCACAACTCAAAGCTGCCAAACCTCTGACCCAACAAAAAACGCCCGCGCATTATCCTCCAGACTCTCCAGGTGATACCCACCCTCCTGCACGATCAGGCACGGCAATCCGAGGCTGCGAATGCGCTCGCCGAGCACGGCAAACCCTTCGCGGGTCACTGCCACCTTGCTTTGCGGGTCCAGTTCGAAAATATCGAAGCCCAGGGACAGCACCAGCACCTCGGCACCGAAGTCCGTCACCGCCTTCAGCGCTATATCCAGTTGCTCGAGGAAGTCGGCCTCGCTGGCGCCATGGGCCATCGGCAGGTTGAGGTTGAATCCCTCGCCCGCCCCGGCACCGCGTTCTTCGGCAAAGCCTGCGACACCCGGATAGAAGTTGGTCGGATCGCCGTGCACCGAAACGTAGAGCACGTCGTCACGGTCGTAGAAAATCTCCTGAATGCCCTGGCCATGGTGCATGTCGGTGTCGAGCACCGCCACCCGTGCGAACCCTTCGCGCAATACCTGGGCCGCCACGGCCGCGTTGTTCACATAGCAGAAACCACCCGCCGCTTCGGCCCGGGCGTGGTGGCCCGGTGGACGGCACAAGGCATAGGCTGCCGGCTCGCCATCGAGCAACGCCCGGGCGCCGGCGATGGCGCTTTGCGCCGACCAGTAGGCCGAACGCCAGGTCTGTTCGCCCACCGGGCAACTGCCATCGGCCAGATAACGTGCAGCCTGGGCGAGTATCCCGCGCAGGGCATTCGGTTCGCGGACGAAGATGTTCGACATCACCTCATCGCCCCAATCCTCGGGAATCTCTTTCCAGCGCTGATGGGCTTCCTGCAAAAACCTCAGGTACGGTGCGCCGTGCACCGCCAGGAGCGGAGCGAGCCCGGCGTCGGCCGGTTGCTCGACCTTGAAACCCAAGGCATGAGACGCCTGCACCAGGCGCTGCGCACGCTCCGGCACTTCCTGCGGCGTGCGCATCTGGCCACGGGAGTAGTAGCTGCGTGGATGGTGGAGCAATTGTTCGGGGTGGAAAAAACTGCGCATGGAATGAATACCTATCAGTGTGGGAGCGAGCTTGCTCGCGATGAGGCCAGCACATTCAACATTGTTGGCGACTGATCCACCGCAATCGCGAGCAGGCTCGCTCCCACATGGGATTTGTGTTTATTCAATGATTTCGGCACGAGACAGCACGGCGTTGAGCAACACATCCGTGCCCTGCCGCACATCTTCAGGCAACACGTCTTCCGCTTCGTTGTGGCTCAAGCCGCCCACGCACGGGATGAACACCATCGCCGTCGGGCAGAACCGCGCCAGGTGGATCGCGTCATGCCCGGCGCCGCTGACGATCGATTGCTGAGCGTAGCCCAGCCCATCCACGGCCTGTTGCACCGCCGCCACGCAGTCCGCGTCGAACGGCGTGGCCGGGCTGATCCAGTGCGGGGTGATCGCCAGTTTCAAACCGCGACTGTCGGCTATCGCCTGAAACCGCGCACGGACCTGTTGCTCCATCGCCTCGATGGTTTCGTCACGGTGATGACGCAGATCGACGGTGAAGTTCACCAGCCCCGGAATGGTATTGCGTGATGACTTGTTGATGCTCAATTCGCCAACGGTGGTCAGGCCTTCGGGGGCGAAGTCCGTCGCCAGGGCTTCGATGGCCTGGATCATCTGCGCCACGCCGTACAAGGCGTCCTTGCGCAGCGGCATAGGCGTGGTGCCGGCGTGGGCCGCCATGCCTTCGACCCGCACGTCGAGCCAGCGAATCGCCTGGCCGCCGCTGACGACGCCGATGCTCTTGGCGTTGTCTTCGAGGATCGGCCCTTGTTCGATGTGCGCTTCAAAGTAGGCATCCACCGCGCCACCCAACGGGCGCTCGCCGGCATAACCGGTACGCTGCAGTGCCTCGGCGACGCTGATGCCATCGATGTCGCGCACCGCCAGCGCGGCGTCCAGCGTCATGATGCCGGTGAACACCGCCGAACCGAACATCGCCGGGGTGAAGCGTGCACCTTCTTCGTTGGTCCACACCGCCACTTCCAGCGGCTTGCGGGTCTGGATCCCCAGATCGTTCAGGCAGCGCACCACTTCCAGACCGGCGAGCACGCCGTACACGCCATCGAACCGCCCGCCTTCGGGCTGGGTGTCGAGGTGGCTGCCCATCATCACCGGTGCCGCGTCAGGGTCAGTGCCGGCGCGACGGGCGAACAGGTTGCCGATGGCATCCACGCTCAGGGTCATGCCGGCTTCGAGGCACCAGTGGGCAAAGAGTTCACGACCGGCCTTGTCCTCATCGCTCAGGGCCAGGCGGCAGCTGCCGCCACGGGCGGTGGCGCCGATTTCGGCCATTGCCATCAGACTCGCCCAGAGGCGTTCGCCATTAATCTTCAACATGAGTTTCTCCAGGAAAATTCGGTTCAGGCCTTGGCCAGTTCCAGGCGTTCAGCGCTGGCATGGCGACGGGCGAGGGACAGCACACACAGCAGCGAAGTCGCGGCGATCAGGCTGTAGAACACCGCCATCGGCCACCACTGGCCGGCGAACCGGTGGGCCAGCATCGTGCCGATCAGCGGCGTCAGGCCACCGGCCACCGCGCCGCAAATCTGGTACGCCAGGGAAATCGCGGTGTAGCGCACGCGGGTCTCGAACATGCCACTGACGTAGCCGGCGATCACCGCGTAGAACGACGCCATGCACACCACCGCCAGGGCAATGCCGAGGATGATCAGCGGCGCCTGGGCCGAACTGACCAGCACGAACATCGGGTATGGCGAGGCCATGGCCAGCAGCGACACCAGGCACAGGAAGCGGGTCGCGCCGATCTTCTCGGCGACCCACGCCGCCAACGGCTGAATGCAGAACTGGATGATCGCGACGAAGAACAGGCACTCCAGAATCAGCGAGCGCGGCAATGAGAGTTGCTGGGTGGTGTAGGCGATCATGAAGGTGTTGGTGAAATACACCCCGGCGATCCCCAGGGTGTTGGCGCCGATGCACAACAACAGCGGACGCCACGCGGTACGCAGGACTTCCATGACCGGTGCCTGTTCCTTGCGCTGGTTTTTACTGGCCTGCTCGCGGCTGGCGAGGAACTCCGGCGACTCATTCACCCCCAGGCGAATCGCCAGGCCCACCAGCAGCAACAGCGAACTGGCGAGGAACGGCAAGCGCCAGCCCCAGCTCATCAGGTCTTCTTCCGGCAGACGGGTGACGGCGCTGAAGGCCAGCAGCGACAGGATCAATCCCGCCGGGCTGCCCAGTTGCGCAAACGAGGCGAAGAAATTGCGCCGGCCTTTCGGCGCATGCTCGCCGGCCATCAACACCGCCCCGCCCCACTCGCCACCCACGGCGATGCCCTGGACGATGCGCAGCAAAATAAGGAGTACCGGCGCCGCCGCGCCGATTTGCGCGTAGGTCGGCAGCAAGCCGATGCACACCGTGACCACGCCCATCATCAACAAGGTGATGATCAGCGACTTCTTGCGGCCGATGCGGTCACCGATATGGCCGAAGACGATCCCGCCCAACGGCCGCGCGAAGAAGCCTACGGCAAAGGTGCCAAAAGCGGCCATAGTGCTGAACAGTTTGTCGTCGGAGGGGAAGAACAGCGCGCCGAACACCAGTGCGGCGGCGGTGGCGTAGATGTAAAAGTCGTACCACTCGATCATGGTGCCAATAAAGGCGGCGGCTGCCGCACGGCGCGGCTGGGACGAAGCTTGAGGCTTCATGGGTCGGGCTCCTTTGGTTATTTTTCTGGCAGGAGGGAAACGGCAAATCCGCAGCGCTCTGGCGGCGCCGGTCTGGGGATGATTTTTCGTTCCGGGACCATGATTAGTCAATTTTCTATTTATTAATCGAAGTATTACTCCAACTTATAATTAAAAAATGAGAAAGGGAGGGCATCCAGTGCCCTCCCTTTCTCATTCCCTGCAACAGGACTTGTCAGGATCTCAAGAGGCCAGGATGAAGTCCGAGGCCGTAACGGTTGTTGCGTCGGCCACACCTACCAGGGTGATGGAGTCAGCACCGAAGTTGACCAACGTATCCGCACCGAGATCGACGACGTTGACGCTGCTGCCAAAGGTCGCAGCCGTGATGTTCAACGAGGCAATATTGAGCAGATCCTGGCCACCCGCCGCGTCGGTATCGAAGCCGATGATCCGGTCGTTGCCGAAGGCCGCTCCGAACACGAAGACATCGTCGCCAGCGCTGGCATTCATCGTGTCGTTGCCGGCACCACCCGTCATAGCGTCGTTGCCGGCACCGCCATCGAGGATGTCGTTGCCTGCACCGGCCAGCAAGGTGTCGCCGCCGTCGCCGCCGATGAGGGTGTCATTACCCACCCCGCCGGTGATGACGTTGTTCGACGCGTTGCCGGTGCCGACGAAGTTGCCGACGCCGGTGAAGATCATGTGCTCGACGTTGGCACCCAGGGTGTAGCTGTTGAGTGTCGTCTGTACAGAGTCCTCACCCTCGCCGGCCGTCTCGACCAACTGGTCTCCGCTCGAATTGACGTGGAAGGTGTCGTTGCCGACGCCACCGACCATCCGGTCATTGCCCGCACCACCAATGGTGAAGTCGTTGCCGGATCCACCGAGCAAGGTGTCGTTGCCGTCACCGCCGCTGAGGGTGTCATTACCCACCCCGGCGGTGATGATGTTGGCCAGCTCGTTGCCGTTGCCGGTGAAGTTGCCGGTTCCGGTGAAGATCATGTGCTCGACGTTGGCACCCAGCGTGTAGCTGTTGAGTGTCGTCTGTACGGAGTCCGCACCCTCACCTGCCACCTCGGTCACCAGGTCCCCGATTGAATCGACGCGGAAGGTGTCGTTGCCGACGCCACCGACCATCCGGTCATTGCCCGCACCGCCCATGATGAAGTCGTTGCCGGCTCCACCGAGCAAGGTGTCGTTGCCGTCACCGCCGTTGAGGGTGTCATTCCCCACCCCGCCGGTGATGACGTTGTTCAGCGCGTTGCCGATACCGACGAAGTTGCCGGTTCCGGTGAAGAGCATGTGCTCGACATTGGCACCCAGCGCGTAGCTGTTCAGCGTCGTTAGTACGGAGTCCGCTCCCCCACCCGCCGCCTCGGTCACCAGGTCCCCGGCCGAGTCGACGCGGAAGGTATCATTGCCGGCTCCGCCGACCATTGCGTCATTACCCGCACCGCCAGTGAGGACGTCGTTACCGACACCACCGATCAACGTGTCGTTGCCGTCACCGCCGTTGAGGATGTCATTACCCACCCCACCGGTGATGACGTTGTTCAACGCGTTGCCGTTGCCGGTGAAGTTGGCGGCTCCGAGGTAGATCAGATGCTCGACATTGGTGCCCAGAGTGTAACTGCCCAGCGTGGTCTGTACCGAATCCTGACCCTCGCCCGTCAACTCGGTCACCACATCCCCGACTGAATCGACGCGGTAGGTATCGTTGCCGGTTCCACCCGCCATCTGGTCATTGCCCGTACCGCCATTGAGGAAGTCGTTGCCCGCGTCGCCATTGAGGATGTCGTTGCCGCCCAAGGCGTTCAGGATGTCGTTGCCAGCACCTCCGCTGGCCACGTCGTCGCCCGCCGTGCCGGTCCATAGGTCGACACCGGCGGTACCGACAAACACATCACTGACCACTGTGGTTGCAGCCGAGGTGACTCGTTCAAGTGTGCCGAGGTCATCGGTGTAACTGGCGACGACACGCAGTTGCTGGCCGACTTGTGCCTGGTCGGGCGTGAAGGTCGTGCCCGTCGCGCCGGCGATGTCGGTAAAGATCGCGCCGCTCCCCACCTGCCACTGATGGGCAATCACCGAGGTCGTGGTCCCGTTGGCGTCGGTGAACGCATCCGTAGCGGTGAGTACCGAGCCTTTCGCCGGGGTCGTATCGCTGATCAGCACCGTGCCAACCGGCAGGACATTGACGGTGCCGGTACCGGCCGCCGAGATCGGGGCGGTCGGCGCCGAGAACACCTCCTCCAGCACGCCATTGGCGTCCTTGTAGACCGCCCTGACGCGCAGAGCCAGCCCGGCTGCCACGACGAGTTCCGGGATAGCCGGTACGGCGCCAATGAGGGTCGCCGGTGGTGGGACCCTGAGTTCCGAGCCCACCGTGACGGTCGTGCCCTCCGCGCGCGCGACCTCGCCGGCGGCAAAGAAGGTGATGTCTTCGAAGACACCCGAGCCCGGACGCGCTTCAAACTGCCAGAAGAAACTGATGGGCCCGGTGATCGCGCCGCCGGTCGCGGTATTGTTGGCATCGGTGATGTCTGCCGCCGATACCGTCAGCCGCTGGCCGACGGCGGGCGTGGGATCGTCGATCCTCAGCGAACCGACTGGCGCCGCGTTCAAACCGCCGAGCACGAGCGCCTGATCGGAGAACTGCAACCGCTCGATATGGCTGAGGGTGTCGGTCCCGTCCCTGCCAGCGACACTGTCGGTGACCGTAAAGGTGCCGTTGACGTTTTCCACCACGGTGTAATCCGCCAGATTGCCGGAGAACAGCGCCGTGTCGAAGTCGGGACCGGTCGCGGTCAGGATTTCGCGCACGATCTGGAGCTGGCCAGGGTTATAGGTGCCGTTCACCATGAGCGGAACCAGGGGCGTCAGGCTGTCGAAGGTAGCGATTTGCGGCCCGGTGCCATCGATGTTCTGCCGCACGCTGATGCGCACGTTGAGCCACTTGTCGCCGTCAATCAGGTCGTCGCCGCCGCGGCCCTGGATGATGTCGCTGCCGGCGCCACCCAGGAGGATGTTGCCCCCGTCGAACTTGTCGTCGGCCGTGCCGGCGATGCCATCCGCGCCGTTTCCTGCGCTGCCGACCAGATCCCGCAGGCCGCTGATGAGGTCGAAGTTGGTGAGCACGCTGCCCTTGGCGCCAGCGACGGCGAGCAAGTCGGCAGTGGAGTCATCGCCGCTGAGGAAGTCGGCATGGGCCGATCCCGACAGCCCTTCCACCAGGTCCAGCCGGGCAAGGATCGACGCGTTGGAACCGGGCACCGCCGGTTGATCGAAGAAGCGCAGCCTGGAGTTGAGGTCCATGGTCACGCCGCTCGGATCATCCTTGTAGGTCGCCCAGTCGTACCCGGAGAACCCGATGAAACGGTCCGCCTCGCTGGGGCTGCCGACCATGATGTCATCGCCGCCCTCCCCGTCGAAGTTGTCCGGTCCGCCATCGCCCAGGAAGACGTCGTTGCCATTGATCGGATCGTTGCCGAAGGGGTCGAAGTTGTCACCGGCAACGCCATCGGCGGATCCGCCCTGGATCCAGTCATCGCCTTCGCCGCCGCGCGCGAACTCGTTCGCCTTGCTGCCGAGGATGAAGTCGTTGCCCAGGCCACCGCTGGAGTCGGCTGCGTCTTCGCCGGTGATGATGAAGTCCTGGCCGGCCTGGCCGAGGATCAGGTTGAGGCCGTTGCCGCCCTGGATGACGTCGTTGCCGTCCTCGCCGTGGATGACGTCGTCGCCCCCCATGTCGGTGATGATGTCGTCACCGGTACCGCCAAAGAGTTGGTCGTTGCCGTAGCCGCCATCGATCCGGTCGTTACCGGCATCGCCGTAGACCGTGTCGTCGTCCGAGTCACCGGCAATGAGGATGTCGTTGCCGGCCGTACCGCCCAGCACCACCGTATCGGCGCCGGTGTAGTGCAGGTAGTTGGTGTCCGGACCCGTCGTGGCGGGATTGTCGCGGATCACCAGCGGCGTGAGGAAGTCAGTGCGCGGTGAGCCGATCGGGTGGTCCGACGGACCAAATGGATCGGCATTGGCCGGCAGATCGTCGGCGGTGCCGACAATGCCGTCGGGTCCGGCAATCACACTGGGGTTGTACTGGTTTGCCTGGTTGACCTCCAGAATGTAGGCCGGCGTCAGGAAGACCCTGGCCGAAAGGTGTGTGGCATCGGTATTGGCCATCACCAGCGAGGCGAACGTGTTGTTCTCAAGCTCGGCGCCAAAGTCCATCGAGGCGGTGCGCTCCAGATAGTAGAAGCGGTCACCGTCCTGGAGTTTCTCCATCTGGTTCTCGAAGACGAAGTTGAAGGTCGAGCCGAGCATGCCGCCAAAGGGCATCTTCTCCTCGGCCAGCCCGCCAACCCAGAAGTCGACCGCATCCAGGCCGGTGATGGTCACATCGTCTGCCGTGTGCAAAACGCCGTCGGTACCCGCGGTGCTGGTCCAGGCGCCGGTGCTGTTGAGGAAGTCCAGACGATCGGCCGGCGCACCCGCACCGCCGAGCACCAGCAGCGAGGCCGCCGCGCGCTTGTCCGCCAGCGTGAGGGCGTCGGTGATGCTCGAATGCGTGCCGTAGGCGGCGATGAAGTTGATCAGCGATTCCGGGTGCTTTATGTGCTGCACGAAATCAGCCCAGCTCGTGTAGGGCTTGAGCTCAGCGTCGCCGGTGGGCCCATAGAACTCCCGCCGCGCCGCGTTGAGGGACGGAACGCCGGTATCGCGGCCACGCGCCAGGTTGATGGCGGGCAGATCGAGCGGCAGGCCCAGCAGGTTGTTGCGCAGGGCTTCGGTGACGAACTCATCGATCTCGTTGCCGACCTGGCGGGTCACGCCACGCACGATGGCACCGGCCGCCTCTTCCGGAGTGGGGCCGCTGCCCGCGAACTCGAGCGGGTTGAGGAAGGCCTGAATCAGCCCGATATCGCTCGAGGCAAAGTTCGGATCAAGCCGGTCGACCTGCTCCAGCAGCATCGAGTGCCCGAAGCGATAGACGGTGTGTGCGAACTCGGCAACGATGCTCGGATCGATCGCGGTGTCGTACACCTGGCCCGGGGCGAAGAAGGGATCGACCATCGGCTGGATGGTCCGCGCGAACTCCTCGAACACCAGGTGCTGGTACTGCATCTCGGTACCGAACTTCGCCGTCTGGAACAGGCGCTCGCCGTTCCAGTCCAGGGTCGAGGTGTCGGCGGGAACGGCAGTGACGGGCGTCAGCAGCCACTCGTTGAGGAACGACACATCGCCGCTTGCCGCTGTCGCCAGGACCACCTCCTTGGTGTGATCGACCAGGCGGTTGTGCTCATGGTGGAAGATCGAGTGGACGGTGGTCAGGCCGATGTTCTCGTTGACCCGGCCGTCGCCGGCGATGTAGTGCGCGTCCAGCAGTTCGTTGTCGTAGAAGCCCGGCGCAGGCGTACCGCCAACGACATTGTCGGCATCGGGCAGGAGTGCCGCGCCGGTCTGGTCGTCCACCGGAACGGCGGTGTGCGCTATGTCGTTGAGGAAGGCATGGCCAGTGCGCGCGGCGTTGGCCAGGCTGATGGGCGCCGCCGGATTGCCTTCAACGAGCACATCGTCGGCCGTGCCGGCAATGCCGTCCGGGCCCAACATCACCACCTGCGGAAAACCGTTCGGCCCCTTGATGAAATTGCCGTAGGCGTCGGTCGCCAGCAGCGGCACGTTGTCGAAATCGGCATCGGTGAGATTGATCCCGAGCAGATCATGGGCTTGCGCCTTGACCACCTTCCAGGTGGCCATGCCGCCGATCTCGACGTCATCAGCGGTGCCGAAATGCCCATCGGCGCCCAGATCACGATTGGTGATCAACTTGCCGGTGGCCACCGGATCGCCCGCGGCGTTGAGCTCATAGGCACGCAGGAACACCTGGTGCGAAGGATGCGAGCTGTAGGTCTGGTTCTGGTCGACAAACGGCGAGGTGGTGTTGGTGTTTTCGTGGATGTCGTCGGCCGTGCCCAGGAGGCCATCGGGGCCGGGCTGATTGGTGGCGCGCGTCAGCACCATGAAGTTGGTCGGGCTACCGGGCACGAACAGTGGGTCATCCGGCTGCAGCGGGATGAACACGGTGCCCGAGCCGCCCTTGGTGACGAGGTCCAGGCCATGGTCGAAGAACTGGCCGAAGAAGGTCATCCATTGGTTGAAGGGCGCGGTCAGGGCCGCGTCGGGACTCACGTTCGGGTCGAAGAAGGTCTGGAACGTGCTGCCGTCGGTGCGGGTTCCGGTCACCACCTGCGCGCCGGCCTTGAGGACATCGTCAACCGTGCCGAGGATGCCATCCAGGCCGGGGTCGAAGGTGGCCGCGACCGCTGCCGGGTTGTTGGCGGTCTGGTCGACGATCAGGTTGCTGATGGTGCGCGGTTGCGAGTCGATCACCAGGCCGCTGGTCTGGGTATAACTCGTGCCGGCGTCGGCCGGGCGGAAGTCCGGCGTGGTCAGGCGCGGGAATACGTTATCGGCGGCACCGTACTCGGGATGGAGCAGGTTGTTTTCCGTCCCTTCGACCGTGCGCAAACCGTAGGGCACGCGTATGTTCGGCAGCAGAGAAACCAGGTTCTCACCGGCCGCGTGGTGTTCGGCTATCTTGATCTGGTCAAGGATGAACGACAGGTCCGATTGCGTGTAACGCACACCGTTGCTGGGGGCACTGGTCTGCGGATCGATCAGCGAAGGCGCCGGTGCGGGGGTTGGCGCCGCGGCCACTACTGCCGTAGTCGGTGCCGAGAATACCTGCTCGGTCACGCCATGATCGTCCGCATAAATGCCTTTGACGCGCACTGCCAGACCGGCAAGATCCGACGTCACCGTGAGCGTGGGCGCGTCCGCTCGGGTAAATCCGATACCGATGCGGCCTGGCCCGAGGATGATGTCTTCGAACACGCCCGAACCCGGTGTCGCTTCAAACTGCCATATGTAACTGATGGAGTTGTGGATCGCTCCGCCGGCGTTGTCGGCATCGGAGATACCTGCCGCCGACACGGTCAGCGTCTGGCCAACGGTCGGCGCGGTGTTGTCCACCGTCAGCGCGCCCACCGGCTCAGCGTTGAGCCCGGGCACGAGGACCATGGACTGATCGGAGAACTGCAGCCGTTCGATGTGGGTGAGACGGTCGGTTTCTTCCTTGCCGACATTGTCGGTCACGCTGACGATGTCGTCGCTGAAATCGAGCGCAGTGCCGTTATCGTTGACGGAGACGGTGTAGTTCGCCAGCGGGCCCATGAAGTTGACGGTGTCGAAGCCACCCACGCCCGGCAGGATCTCCCGCACGGCGACGAGCTGCCCCGGATTGTAGGTACCGTTCAACATCAGCGGGATCATCGGCGTCATGCTGTCGAAGCTGGCGATCTCCGGCCCCGTGCCATCCAGATTCTGATGCACGCTGATGCGCACGTTGAGCCACTTGTCGCCGTCGATGAGGTCGCTGCCGCCACGGCCTTCGATGATGTCGCTGCCATCGCCGCCGAGGATGATGTTGCCCGCACCGAACTGATCGTCGGCCGTGCCCCCGATACCGTCGCCTCCGAAACCGGCGCTGCCGACAAAGTCCCGCAGACCGCTGACGAGGTCGAAGTTGGTGAGGATGCTGCCCCTGGCCGTGATGTTGGCGATGATGGCGGCGTTTTGTTCATCGCCGCGCAGGAAGTCAGAGAAGGCCGAGCCCGACAGGCCCTCCACTTCCGCGAACCGGTCATAGACCGCATCGGGCGATTGCCCCACTGCACCCACGATATCGCCGGCAGCATTGGGCACCGCGTGGTAGGGACTGAAGAAGGGAACAACCATGTCGACGGTCACGCCGTACTTGTCATTCTTGTAGGTGGTCCAGTCGAACCCGGACATGCCGTCCATCTTGTCCTGGGCATCACTGGCGACAAAGGTGTCGTCACCGCCTTCACCGATCATTTCATCGAATCCGCCGGTGCCGATGAAGATGTCGTTGCCGGGTACATCGTCGGTCAGAGTCGGGCTCATGTTATCGCCGGGCGCACCGTCCTGGGTGCCGCCTTCGATCCAGTCGTCGCCTTCGTTGCCGGTCGGCGCGAGGTTGACCTTGGCGCCGAGGATGAAATCGTCGCCCGCGCCGGCGAAGGTCATCGTGATGTCTTCGGTGGTGATGATGAAGTCTTTGCCAGCGCCGCCGAAGACCAGGTTGTTGAGGCCGAGGGTCGAGTTGCCGGCCTGGATGACGTCGTTGCCGTCCTCGCCGCGCAGGGTGTCGCTGCCGCCGATGTCGGTGATGATGTCGTCGCCGGCACCGCCAAAGACGTTGTCGTTGCCGTAGCCACCGTCGAGCCGATCGTTGCCGGCATCGCCATAGACCGTGTCGTCGTCCGAGTCACCGGCAATGAGAATGTCGTTGCCGGCCGTGCCGCCCAGCACGACCGTGTCGCCGCCGGTGTAGTGCAGGTAGTTGGTATCCGGGCCCACTGTGTCGGGGTTGTCGCGGATCACCAGTGGTGTGAAATGGTCGATCCGTGGTGAGCCGATCGGGTGGTCCGACGGGCCAAAGGGATCGGCGTTGGCGGGCAGATCGTCGGCCGTACCAACGATGCCGTCCGGACCGGCCACCACACTCGGGTTGAATTGCTGCGTCTGGTCGACCTCCAGGGTGAAGGCCGGTGTCTGGAATATGTTGGCCGCCAGGTGTGTGGCGTTGCTGTTGAGCATCACCAGATTGGAGAACGAATTGTTCTCCAGTTCAGTGCCGAAGTTG
Organism: Pseudomonas sp. GW456-E7; assembly: GCF_059424105.1. Lineage (NCBI taxonomy): Bacteria > Pseudomonadati > Pseudomonadota > Gammaproteobacteria > Pseudomonadales > Pseudomonadaceae > Pseudomonas > Pseudomonas sp. GW456-E7. Next base: position 61,575 of record NZ_JBWKZB010000027.1, read on the forward strand.
AGTCCAGCGGTGCGGGCCAGATAGTACAGGCGGTCGCCGTTCTGCAGGTTTTCCAACTGGGTTTCGAAGACGAAGTTGAAGCTCGAACCCAGCAGGCCGCCAAAGGGCATTTTCTCTTCGGCCAGGCCACCGATCCAGAAGTCGATGGCGTCCAGGCCGGTGGTGGTCACGTCGTCTGCGGTGTGCAGAATGCCGTCCGCACCGGCGTTGCTGGCCCAGACACCGGTACTGTTCAGGAAGTCCAGGCGATCGGCCGGGGCCGTGGCGCTGCCGAGCACCAGGTCCGCCGCCGCGGCGCGCTTGTCCGCCAGCGTCGTGGCGCCAGTGATGGTTGAGTGCGTACCGTAGGCGGCGAAGAAGTTGATCAGCGATTCCGGGTGTTTCATGTGCTGCACGAAATCGGCCCAGCTCGTGTAGGGGGTCAACTGGCTGTCGCCGGTCATGTGGTAGAACTCGCGCCGCGCCGCGTTCAGCGACGGGATGCCGGTTTCGCGGCCGCGCGCCAGGTTGAGGGCGGCAAGGTCGAGCGGCAGGCCGACCAGGTTGTTGCGCAGAGCGTCAGTGACAAACTCGTCGATCTCGTTGCCGACCTGCCGTGTGACACCGCGCACGATGGCGCCAGCCGCCTCCTCCGGCGTGGGGCCGCTTGCAGCAAACGCAAGAGGGTTGAGGAAGGCCGCGATCAGGCCGGTCTGTTGATTGCCCGGGTCAACCGGATTGCCGTCACCGACGACATTGAAGTTGGGGTCGAAACGATCGACCGTCTCCAGCAGCATCGAATGGCCGAAGCGAAAGACCGTGTGCGCGAACTCGGCGACGATCGCCGGATTGACCGTGGTGTCGTTGCCCATAGGGGCCAGGAACACGTCCACTTGTGGCTGGATGGTCCGCGCGAACTCCTCGAACACCAGGTGCTGGTACTGCATCTCGGTGCCGAACTTGGCGGCCTGGAACAACCGCTCGCCGTTCCAGTGCAGGCCCGCGATGTCGGCCGGCGTCACCGGCAGCGCTGTCAGTTGGGCGTCAGGCAGCAGCCACTTGTTCAGGAAGTCGAGGTCGGCGGAAGCCAGCACCGTCTCCTTGGTTTGCTCAACCAGCCGATTGTGCTCGCTGTGGAAGATGGAGTGCACCGTGGTCAGGCCGATGTTCTCGTTAACGCGGCCATCACCGGCGATGTAGTGCTTGTCGAGCAGCTCGTTGTCGTAGGTGCCGGGTGCTTGCGGACCGCCAATGACGGTGTCCGCGTCAGGCGTCAGGCCGCCGGTAGGGTCGGCGCTGTGGGCGATGTCGATGAGGAATTGGTGGCCGGTGCGAACAGCGTTCGTCAGGCTGATCGGCGCGGCCCGGTTCCCCTCGACGAGCACGTCATCGGCGGTGCCGGCGATGCCGTCCAGGCCCTTCATCACGACCTGGGGGAGACCGTTGGGCCCCTTGATGAAGTTGCCGTAGGCATCGGTCGCCAGCAGCGGTACGTCGAACACGTCCGCATCGGTCAAGTTGATGCCGAGCAAATCACGGGCCTGGGCCTTGACGACTGCCCAGGTGGCCATGCCGCCGATTTCGACGTCGTCCGCAGTGCCGAAATGCCCATCGACGCCCAGGTCACGATTGGTGATCAGTTTGCCGGTGGCGACCGGATCGCCGACGGCGTTGAGTTCATAGGCGCGCAGGAACACCTGGTGCGACGGATGCGAGCTGTAGGTCTGGTTCTGGTCGACAAATGGCGAGGTGGTGTTGCTCTGCTCGTGGATGTCATCGGCGGTGCCCAGGATGCCGTCGGGGCCGGGCAGATTGGTGGCGCGCGTCAGCACCATGAAGTTGGTCGGGCTGCCCGGCACGAAAAGCGGGTCATCCGGCTGCAACGGAATGAAGACGGTGCCGCTGCCACCCTTGGTCACGAGGTCAAGGCCATGGTCGAAGAACTGGCCAAAGAACGTCATCCACTGGTTGAACGGCGCGGTCAGGCCCGCGTCCGGCGTAATGTTGGGGATCTGGAAGACGGAAACGTCGTCGGCGGTGCCGAACAGGCCATCCAGACCGGGACTGGTGACGACCTGTGAATCCGGATTGGCCGCGGCGGCCGCGACCGCCGCCGGATTGTTGGCGGTCTGGTCCACAATCAGGTTGCTGATGGTGCGCGGCTGCGAGTCGAAGACGGCACCGCTGGTCTGCAGGTAGGAAGTCGGCGTGGTTCCGCCAGGGTCGGCTGGCCCGAAGAAGCCGACCGGCTGGACCTGCGCGGTATTGAACACCGGCGTCGTCATGCGCGGGAAGAAGTTGTCGGCGGCACCGAACTGGATATCGGCCAGGTTGTTGTAGATGCCGGAGACGGTGCGCAGGCCGAAGGGGACTTCTACGTTTGGCAGCATATCAATCAGGCTCTCGCCTGCCGCATGCCGTTCGGAGATGAAGATTTGTTCGAGAATGAACTCGAGATCGGACTTGATGAAACTGGCCATGGCTGTTTCCTCGATGCTTGGCAATCAGGAAACCACACGCATAAAACACCGCTGTAAACGCGTGGTTTAGTGCTGAACCCCATAAACGGAAAATCGAAAATTGCACGACGGGACCTGGTCTCACGACCGCACCGAACCCTTGCCCGATTGCGTGCAATCAGCAGTGCTCGATTGAGGATTGATTCCCCGTGACAACCGTATCTACAGGCGGGTATTGCGCCTCAAGGAGGCGACGGCCCATGAACGCAGGTTGAATAGAAGGTGTAACTTGCGAATGGCCCCGTCACGTATCGGGGCTCTGCAGCTTCCTCAACAAGCCTTTTATCCATGAGAAAACTGGCATCGACTACGAATTGACTAGTATGTATTGGAGAGTGGTTGCACACGCCTGATGGAGGCGTCAGGACGTCATTAAAACCATAGGTTTGGTTCTGATTGAGTGGAGCACTATGGGTAATACCCCCCGGCTGTTGTTGCCGGAAGTAGCGATTACCCAGTCTGTTTGAGAATCTTTTTAAAACACTCATCGCGCCTCCCGCCCTCAACCTCAAACACCAGTTTTGCACTCCCTTGAAAATGAGTATTGAGGGGCTACCCGGATGTGTACAGAGACGAAGGCCCAGCCAAATTCCGAGACCTTGGTCAACGAATCCGATCAGACCTTGGTCGAATCGGACATCGGCCTAAAGTCCCATGACGCAGGGCCCGGGAGACCGGGCACCCGTGCGAAATTGCGCCATTTAAGCCGCTCAACCCAGTTCGTAATCTGCGCCACAATCATTCTGGGTTTGACCATGACGTTCGTTGGCAACCTCGTCAGCCAGAGCATCGAAGATGCAACGGTTCAAACGGCGGCCGAGACGGGCGCGCGTTATATGCAGAACTTTCTCGAACCTTTCGTCCAGGGATTAACCACGGCAAAGGAACTCCCCGATGAAACCATTCAGACCATTGACCACCTGCTGTCCAGCACCTCGCTCAGTACACATGTTGTCTCAGTGAAGATCTGGTTGCCAGACGGCACCATTGTCTACAGCACCGACAAATCCACGGTGAAAAAAACCTTTCCGACAGAGGAGATCTCACAGGCGCTGACCGGCAAGATCCATACAGAGTTCGACAATGATCTTGAAGGTTATACGGTGGATGATATTGAGGATGCCTTTGAGCGAAGTCTGAATATTCCGTTCTATGAAATATTTGCTCCACTGCGCGAAGCGGGTACTGGAAAGATTATTGCGGTGGGTGAGTTCTACGAAACTGCGCAGGCGTTACAGCGCGAAATCAATAACGTTCGCAAGAAAGTCTGGGCGATTGTTGGAACAGCAACGACCGCCATGATTTTACTGTTGTTTTTTATCGTTCGGCGTGGCGACAAGATAATAAAGCAGCATGAAACAGCTCTTAAATGGCGAATGGATGAGCAAACCAGGTTGCACTCAAATAATGCCGCCCTTCAACGCAAAGTCACTACAGCCAATCGCGAATTCTCCAGAATCAATGAACTCACTCTGCGGCGGATCGGGGCGGATCTGCATGATGGTCCTGCCCAGTTGTTGGCACTTATTCTCCTTCGCCTTGAAGAACTCGAAGATTCGGAAGGCGCCTCGGATGTAGAAGCCCTGGAAATGATCAGGCGTGCGGGCAAGGATGCTTTAAACGAAGTGCGGGAAATATCACTCGGCCTGGCACTTCCGGAAGTCAATGACCTGACCCTCCACGATGCGCTGGTATTGCTGGCCGAGCGGCACGAAGAGCGAACCGAGACGCGAGTCGATCTGCAGCTTGATACGCTTGCGGACGATGTACCGATAGCGCTTAAAATTGGTATTTACCGCTTCGCCCAGGAAGCGTTGAACAATGCCTATGTTCACGCCGGGGGAAAAGGCCAAAAACTCAGCGCCTGGCACTCTGAAGGACTGCTGGAAGTGCAAGTCGAGGATGCGGGAGTGGGTATTTCAACCGAGAAACCGAGTGTATCAGGTCGAGGTAGAACGCATCTGGGCCTTGTCGGCATGCGCTATCGCGTCGAATCCCTCGGCGGCGTATTCACCATTGAATCGGCTCCCCATGCCGGAACCAAAGCCAGGGCGCAGTTCAAGATCTGATACCCCGTACCAGATTGATCGTTGCGCCCAAGTCACCCCAAGCGCTCATGGCTCGTTATTCGGTTTCCCGTTGTCATTCCAGTCGCGGCGTTGAAGAGCACCACACAGGCTGGATATATGGTCACTCTCCCAATGCCGTATCACGGCAGCCACCGCCTGCGTCCGGTTACGAACCCGCAGCTTGTACATGACATTCGTCATGTAGTGCTTGATGGTCTTCTCGCAGAGTTCAAGTTTGATAGCCACCTCGCGGTTGGTCAGGCCCTTCGATACCTCCCGGATAACCTGTTCTTCGCGATGGGTCAGCTCGACCTTTTGCTTGTCACCCGCGTGCTTTCTGATATTGCTTAACAGCCTGCTGGCAAGTTTAGGGGTAATGAAGGTTTCCCCCCCGGCAACATTTCTGATGGCCTGCACAAGCTCAAGACCGCTGATGCCTTTCAACGCATAGCCCTGCGCGCCCGCTTCGAGGGCGCAATAGGCGTCCTCGATGGACTCGGATACCGTCAGCATCAATATTTTAACGGCCGGTGAAGACGCCGAGATCGCTCGCACGGCAGCAAAGCTGTCGCCCGGCATATTGACATCCATCAGCAAAACATCCGGAGCAAAACGCGCGGCAATTTCCATGGCATCATCGGCAGACCCGCCCTGCTCGACCACCTGAAAGTCAGCTATTTTCTTCAGCGCCATAGTGACCCCATCCCTTAACAGCGGGTGATCGTCAACAATGCCAATCTTGATCATGGGACTCATAAGTAGCGCCTCATGAGAGGCGATGGAGTTGAATGGTGGTGTCGCACGTTTCATTTTTCACCCCTCGCGTCCGGCCGAACCCGGCAAGCCCTGCCGTCTCCATGATGTCCGGGACGACAGCTGTTGCGGGTGCCTGGGGGTGGTGCAACAAATGAGCCATTGCCATGGGGTGAAGAAAAAGCTCAGATTAATGAACAGGATGTTTCTGAATGTTTCAGGCGAGAGAAAGCGTTAGGGGGGAATATTCCTCAAGTTCGGTGGTAACCGCCCGGTTGGTTGGGTGTAATGCCCCATTTATGGAGAGAGTGGCGGCCCTGTTGCACCGGTCGCTTTTGCCAGGGTCTGCTTGCCCTCGCAGCCTGGCGGACGTTGCTGATCCGGCTGGATGCAATGCTGCGGGACGGCACCCATGGTGGTGCCGAACGGCCTGCTGCAGACCGTCACTCCCACAGTGGGTCAATCAGGGTTTACGCGCAATGATTACCTGGCTCTTGGCTACCACGGCATCCAGCGCCTGCTTGATCTGTGTACCCCGTGGCGAGGCCAGGATCGCCTGCCAGGTGTCCGCCCAGTGGTTGAGCAACGGATGGTCCGGGTTGCTGAAGTCGACCTTGGCTTCCCAGAACAGCAGCATCCACATTGACCAGTAGAATCCATACTGGCTGTGGCTGATCACTTCCAGGCCGGCATCGCTGACCATGGCCTTGAACTGCTCTTCGCTGATGATGCGAATGTGGTTGGGCTTCTGGAAATACTCCGCCGCCGCGATGTCTTTCTGCAGGTCTTCGGAGCTGGGGTGCGGGACGCTCAGCAGGTACAGCGCGCCCGGTTTACCGACGCGCACCAGTTCCGCGAGGAACTGGGCCGGATCGTCCACGTGCTCGATGACCTCGGTCGACACCACCCGCGTGGCGGTCGCATCGGCAATCGGCAGCGGGTTGCAATCGGTGACGTGGCATTCGACGTCGCGGGCCGGTGTATCGCTCAGGCGCTGGCGGGTCGCTTCGACCTTGGCCGCGTCGATATCGGCGATGATGATCTTCGCCCCGCGCATTCCGCAGAAATGTACGTTGCCGCCGTCGCCACAGCCCACATCCAGCAGTGTGTCCTCGGGGGTCACCGGGAAACCGCTGAACAGTTCGCCGGTCTGCTGATTGAACCACCCGCTGAGCATCGCATCGTGCAGGCCGAGCATGTAGGGGTCGACCTTCTCCGCCACGGGGGGCGCAGGCGCAATCTCTGGCTGCACAGGCGCGGGCGTGCCCGCCGTGAGTTTCTTCAAAAGGCTCAGCATGAGGTGGCTCCAGAGGATGAGACGGCTGTTCGGGAGGTGCCCAGGCGTTTGACCAGCGAGGCGCCGCGGTTGCGCATGGGCATTTCAATGAAGCGATAGTTGAGTTCGCTCAGCAGCACGATCAGGCCGCCAGCCATCAGCAACATCAGGATCGGATGGCCAGCCGGACTGGGCAGCCCGGCAGCCTGTAAACGGAAAATGAATTCACGCACCAGCAAGTAGGCCGGGATATGGATCAAATAAATCCCGTAGGAACGGCTGCCGATCCACGTCATCAGGTGCTTGAACACGCCGCGCGGCAACAGGTAATCGCGGTTGTAGGAAGCGATCCAGACCAGCACTGCGCACAGCACCGCGATCACACCGATCCGGTAATGGGTGAAGGTAAAGCGATCCGTGGCCATGAAGCCGAGCAGCAGCGACACCGCGATCAGTGCGGCGACACCCGCCCATGGACGACGCAGGAATGTGGGCTCCCAGCGCAGGTACGACGGTTGCGTACTCCACATCGCCAACAGCACGCCAAGGGCCAGCGCATCGGTGCGCACCACCATCAGGATCGGCGTGCGCAAGGTGAACAACTGCACCGCAACCAGCGCCAGCAAAAGCCACGCAAGGTGTTTGCGAAACAACACGATCATCAGCGGGAACAGCAGGTAGAACTGCTCTTCCAGCGACAGGCTCCAGTACACGAAACTGGTGCCGTACTCGTAGCGATAGAAACTGTCGGCAAAGCGGAAATTGGCGTACTGCGCGACGCCGGCCAGGGTCGCCTGAAGGTTCGCGTGCAGGGTGCCGAAGGCGCCAGAGCGGTTGAGAAAAAGACACGCCAGCAACATCAGCGCCAGCCACAACCAGGCCGACGGCAGCAATCGAAAGGCCCGGCGCAACCAGAAATTGCGCGTCTGTTGCCAATACTCCTGGTGCGTTGTGCAGCGGCGCATGGCCGGGATCAGGCTGCGGGCAATCACGAAGCCCGAGATCGCGAAAAACAGGTCCACGCCCCACCACGGCTGGCTGTACAGAGTGATGGCCTGCAGCAAGGGCACAGCCGCCGCGAACAGACTGTCCTGCAGGTGGTGAAACAGTACGCCAAGCACCGCAATGCCACGCAACAACTCGATGTCCATGATCCGCTTTTCGTTGCTCATGCGCCCTCCTGGACATGAGGTTTTCGAGCAATGATCACCTGGCTCTTGGGCATGAACCGGTCCAGCATCTGCTTGATCGCCAACCCGTCGGGCTGGGCCAGCAAGTCCTGCCAGGTTTTCGCCCAGCTCTCCATCAGCGGCGGGTACGGCGCCTGGATCCGGTCGCGAACCGCCCCCCCCAGGTCGCGTCCGGCGGCCCGTTCACTGGCCCAGAAAAAAATCATGCCCATGACCCAGAAAAAACCGGTGGCCTGGCGATGCTCAATGACCAGGCCCGCGTCCTCCACCAGCGCGGCGAACCGCTCGGGGGTGAAAATCTGTACATGATTGGGCGATTGAAAGTAGCTGGCCGGGGCGATGCCTTTCTGCAAATGCTCGCCCACCGGCGACGGTACGCTCAGCAGGTACTGCGCGCCGGGGCGGCCCATGCGCACCAGTTCGGCCATGAAGGGTTCCGGCTGGTCGATATGCTCGAGCACTTCCATGCACACGACTTTGCTCGCGCAACCATCGGCCAGCGGTAGCGGCAGGCTGTTGCTGACCAGCCCGAGATTCGCCTTATCCGACTGCGCTTGCACTTGCCGCGCCAGGTCGCGGACCTTGTCGTGTTCACTGTCGGTGAAGATCACCGAAGCGCCCTGGCGGATCGCAAACAAGGTCGCTACGCCTTCGCCGCAACCGACATCCAGCAAGGTGTCGTCGGCGGTGATGGCAAACCCTTTGAGCAGTTCGCCGCTGTCGCCCGAAAACCAGCCATCATGCATGGCATCGTGCAAGCCCACCTCTCTTGGCGACACGCGGGATTGCTCGACCGGCAAGGGTGCAGGCTGCGGCTCGGGTTTCGTCTCCGAAAAGAAACGTCTGACCAGTGCGCGAATCATGCCTCGGGGGTTTCCACGGAGCGGTGCTCGAACAGGTGCTCGAAAAATGCCTCAAGCCGCTGTTCGGCAGTGGCCTGGCTGCAGAATTTCCTGAGGCTGGCTACTGCGTGCGCGGACATCTGTGCATAACGCTCGGGATCATCCTTGGCCACGTCATAGCTTGATTGGTAAGCCCTGCACAACGACGCCCAATTGGTGACATGGCGCAGGGTACGAAACGCCCTGCGCGGGTCATGTGGCCAGGCCGTCAGCTCATCGGTGGAGTCAATCAGGAATGCATTTTCGGCATCCAGATAATCGATCATCGCCGTGGTCCGTGGTGCCACCGCCGGTTTGCCACAGGACATGAACTCCATCAGCGGAAGACATTGGCCTTCGCCGTAGGACGTGTTGACCACGTAACTCGTGGCTTGCACCAGCTGCTCATAGTCGGCGTCAGCCAGATAGCCGTAAACAAGCACGACCCGGCAGCGGTAAGACTGGTTTTTGTACAAGTGGTGAAGGATATCAGTCAGTGCTTCTTCGGCATCGTGGTGCGTCAATTTGAGCACCAGCGTTGCATCGTCCACCTCGCGAAACGTCACGCAAAAGGCACTGAGCATGTCTTCCCAATTCTTGCGCCCGTCACCGGGGTTGAACACCGAGGTGTAAATCACGCCGTCGAGGACCAATTCGTGTTCACTCGGCGGGGCCTGAAAATCAATACCCACGCCTTCGCGAGTGGCCACGGGGCCGAAGGCGCGCAAGTCGAGTTCGCGGCTGTCTGCGAGCAACCCCTTGAGCGTCAACCGCACCTGACTGGCCAAGGGCTGACACTTCAAATGGGCGCCACGCTCGGAAAACCGGTCCCATACCGGGGCCGGTACCGCGATGATCGGATAGTCGGCGCCCATCGCCTCGCGTACCGCATTCACGGTGTAGTTGGAATGTGTAATCGCCGCACCCGCTGCGCGCAATACCGTGCGCCAGTCATTGAGCGGGTCACCGGCAAAGGGTTCGTTGGGGATGGTGCTGAATTCCCACGCGAACACCGGCAGCGTCGGGCAGGTGAAATTGACCGGCGTACGATGAGGCGGTGAGAACGACAGGAACACGCACGCTTCACCACGGGACAAGGCGTCCCTGTACAAGGCATCGACTTCGGTCTGCGGGTCGCTGACTTCTACCACTCGCCCCAGCCGCTCCAGCACAGGTCGGTACTCCTTGAGCACGAAGTAATAGCTGTACTCCGAACGGCCAAGGTTCCGGGCAATGGTGTGCTGGTTGGTTTCCGAATGAATGATGATCAGCATGGGGCGTTATCCGTCACGGTTGCTGTCGGCAAAGCCTGGGGTACCAGCCCGAAAAAATCCGCCATGCGTTTCTGCACCGGGGCGAAAGCGCAGTAATCGTGCATGCGCTCGACGGCGGCGAGGGACATGCGCTGATACTCCCGCGGTTGTTCCTTGGCCAGACGGTAACTGTTTTCGTAAGCGCTTTTCAGCGAACCCCAATCCGGCCGGTAACGCAGGGTGCGGTAGATGATGCGAGTGTCCTGCGGCCAGATGGTCAGTTCTTCGCTGGACTTGACCACAAACGCCACACGCTCATCGATGTAGTCCTCCATGGCCGTGTGATCCGGGGCAATCACCGGTTTGCCGCTGGCCATGAACTCCATCAGCGGCAGGCACAGCCCTTCGCAGCGCGAGGCATTGACATAGTAACTGGCGGCTTCGTACAGCCGGGCGTATTGCGGGTCGTCCAGGTAGCCGTGCATGACCACCACCCGACAGGCGAACGGCGAAAGCTGGGCAAGCAACGTCATCAGTTCGTCGTGGTAGGACGACAGATCACTTTGGGTAATCTTCAGCACCAGCGTCGCGTCAGACGTTTCGCGGAACGCCCAGCAGAATGCGGTGATCAGTTGATGCCAGTTCTTGCGCCCGTCACGCGGGTTGAACACGGTGACGTACACCACACCGTCAACCTGTGTTTCGACCTGGGCGGTGGTGTCCGGCCACTTCCGCGGTTCTGGCTCGGGTACTGCAATAGTCTGCGGGCCGGCAATGGCCGGCAACCAGTCAGCGAGACGCTTATGGGCGGCTTCCGAGAACAAGTCGCGAATCCCTTCCCAATACCACTGGCTTAGAAAATGTGTGCGATGCACCGGGATTGGCAGCGATTTGCCTTTGTCCAGGCGCCACATATGCAGGTAATGGCGAGCAATCACAAAGCGCCGCTTGAGCGTCAGCGGCGGTGGCTTCAATGCCTCAAGCTCAGCCTCGAGCGCCGCCAGTTCCTCGGCGGTCGGCACGACGGGAATCAGTGCATCGGCGTTCAGCCCGAGTGTGCGCGTATCGAAGATGCAACCCTTGATGTCCAGGGTCGAGCCGGCGCTGATCGGGACGCTGGTGTGGCGACTACGAATGTCGGCGAAGTTTTCCCACAACGGTGTCGGCAGCACCAGCACCGGGAAATCTTCGCCCATGGCCCGACGAATCGCCCGGGCGGTATGACTGGAAAGCGTGATCACCCGGCCCTGGCGCGCGAGCATTTGTGTCCAGTCCTGGCGCGGGTCGTTATCCCATTGCTCATCGGGAATCGAATCAAACTCCCAGGCCACCACGCAGATCGTCGGGCACTCAAGGTCGTTCGGGGTTTTCTGCGGTGGCGTAAACGACAGGAACAGACTGTCCTCGCCAGCGGCCAATAATTTTTTGTAGAGCGGATCGACCTCGGCGGTGGAGGACACCACATGCACTCGCCCAAGGCTTTCGAGCACAGGGCGATATGCCTTGAGCACGAAGTAGTAACTGTATTCGGGACGACCGAGGCTCTGGCTGATGGAGCTGTCGTTGATGTCCGAGTAAAGAATGAAATTCATGGCATCCCACGGTGACGCCGCCATCCCGGCAGCCTCACGCTATGACGGGGAGGACAGGGTTCAAGCCCGTGTTTACCGGCGCCTGCCCATCATCTTCCTGCCCGTCTACGTTCTTGTTTTAGTCGTCAGTTTCTCGCAGTTTCGAAGCGACGCTGCCGAACCCCGGGTAATCGTGACGAGGGGCATTCTAAACACATCCATCGAGGGTTCGTGAACCGCCTGGCGAGAATAATTCAGGCTACGCTGAGGAGAACTGATCAGTCACGATTGGACCTGTTGAAATTGCCGAGCAAATGGCACAGATTGGCTACCAAACAACTACAACAAACATTTCACCCGCCATTCGAACGATCATGTCGCTCGCAAGTTTTTCCATGGAGCCTGTGGAAAATGGATGAAATGCATGACCAAGGGGTCGCTGTTTGAAAAAACGTCTGTTTGTCACGGGTCTGAGCGGATTCGTAGGACAACACATCCAATCGCGTTTGCAGGCTGATACCTCGGAATGGGAGTTGCTGCCTGTTCCCGACCGCTACGATCTTGCCGCGCCGGACAGCCTTGAAGGCTTGTGGCCGCAAATGCCCGATGCGGTGATTCACCTGGCCGGCCAGACGTTCGTCCCGCAGGCCTTTCGTGATCCGGCCGGCACCCTGAACATCAATCTGCTGGGCACCCTGAACCTGCTGCAAGCCCTCAAGGCGCGCGGGTTCACCGGTACGTTTCTGTACGTCAGCTCCGGTGATGTCTATGGCCAGGTCGCTGAAGAGCATCTGCCCATCACTGAATTGCAGCCCCCCTGCCCGCGCAATCCCTACGCCGTGAGCAAACTGTCGGCCGAGTTCCTGAGTCTGCAGTGGGGCCTGAGCGAAGGTTGGCCCGTACTGGTCGCCCGCCCGTTCAACCATATCGGCAGCGGGCAGAAGGACAGCTTCGTCATCGCCAGCGCCGCCCGTCAGATCTGCCGGATCAAGCAAGGCCTGCAAGCGCCACAATTGGAGGTCGGGGACATCGACGTCACGCGCGACTTCCTCGATGTCGCGGACGTGGTCTCGGCCTACCTGGCCTTGCTGGAAAAAGGCACACCGGGGCAGGTCTACAACATTTGCTCGGGACGCGAGCAGAGCATTCGCAGTCTGATCGAACAATTGGCAGATCTTGCCCAGGTCGACCTGCAACTGGTCCAGGACCCTGCGCGACTTCGCCGCGCGGATCAGCGTCGGGTGTGTGGCAGCCCTGACAGACTGGCCCAGACCACCGGATGGAAGTCTGAAATCACAACACAACAATCCCTGCGGGCGATCCTGTCCGACTGGGAGAAGCGAGTACGACAAGAATGACTAAAAGTGCATTGATCACAGGTATCACCGGCCAGGATGGCGCCTATCTGGCCAAATTGCTGCTCGACAAGGGTTACAAGGTCCACGGCCTGGTCGCGCGCCGCAGCAGCGACTCGCGCTGGCGTCTGCGTGAGATGGGGGTCGAGTCGGACATCGTCTACCTGGATGGCGACATGGCCGATGCCTGTTCAGTGCAGCGCGCGGTGATCAAGTCGGCGCCGGACGAGGTCTACAACCTCGCCGCGCAAAGCTTTGTCGCGGCCTCCTGGGATCAACCGGTGACCACCGGCATCGTCGACGGCCTGGGCGTTACCCACCTGCTCGAAGCGATCCGCCAGTTCAGTCCGCACACGCGTTTCTATCAGGCGTCCACCAGCGAAATGTTCGGCCTGATCCAGGCCGAGCAGCAGGACGAGAACACGCCGTTCTATCCGCGCAGCCCTTATGGCGTGGCCAAGCTGTATGGCCACTGGATTACCGTGAACTACCGCGAAAGCTTCAACCTGCACGCCAGCAGCGGGATTCTGTTCAACCATGAATCACCGCTGCGCGGCATCGAGTTCGTGACACGCAAAGTCACCGACGCCGCCGCCCGGATCAAACAGGGCAAACAGCAGGAACTGCGCCTGGGCAACATCGACGCCAAGCGCGACTGGGGTTTTGCCGGCGACTACGTCGAAGCCATGTGGCTGATGCTGCAACAGGACAAACCCGACGACTTCGTGGTGGCCACCGGCGTGACCACCACCGTGCGCGAGATGTGCCGGATCGCCTTCGATCATGTGGGCCTGAACTACCGCGACTACGTGAAGATCGACCCGGCGTTCTTCCGCCCGGCCGAAGTCGAAGTGCTGCTCGGGAACCCGGCCAAGGCCCAGCGTGTGCTGGGCTGGAAACCAAAAACCGACCTGGATGCCTTGATCCGCATGATGATGGATGCGGACATGAAACGCGTTGCCAAGGAGTAGGCCATGCTGATTCCCGTGATTCTCTCCGGCGGTGCCGGGACAAGGTTGTGGCCGGTGTCGCGTGAAGGCCATCCCAAACCGTTCATGGCCTTGCCTGACGGCCAGTCGCTGCTGGGCAAGACCTATCGGCGTGCCGCAGAGCTGCTCGACGGCTGGGGCGATATCGTCACGGTGACCAACCGCGAATACTACTTCCAGAGCAAGGATCACTTTCGGGACGCGCACCTTGGCCGTCATCGCGGGCATTTCCTGTTGGAACCGACGGGGCGCAATACGGCGCCGGCGATTGCCGCCGCCGCCCTCTCCCTCCAGGCCCTGCATGGCGACGACGCGATCATGCTGGTCATGCCGGCCGACCATCTGATCGTCAATGTCGACGCGTTGAAGGACGCGGTCGAGCATGCCGTGACGCTGGCCAGGCGTGGTCACCTGGTGACCTTCGGTGTGGTGCCGAACGCTCCGGAAACCGGTTTTGGCTACATCGAGGCCGGCACGTCACTGGACGACAAAGGCGCTGCCAGCGTGCGGCGCTTCGTCGAAAAACCTGACCTGCAAACCGCGACGCATTACGTGGAAAGCGGCAACTTCCTGTGGAACTCCGGGATGTTCTGCTTCTCGGTCGCCACCCTGCTGGCCGAACTGCAAACCCACGCTCCCGCTTTGCTGGAGCAGACGCAAACCTGCATGGCCGCCAGTGCTGCGGTGGAAAACGCCGGGAGCGTGCAACAGGAACTGTCACCGGCGCTGTTTGGCGAAATCATGGACATTTCCATCGACTACGCGTTGATGGAGCGCTCCGACAAAGTGGCCGTCGTGCCCGCGCGTTTCGACTGGAGCGACATCGGCTCGTGGGGCGCGGTGGCCGCGCTGGTACCGGCGGATGCACAGAACAACCGCGCCGTCGGCGAGGCGATTTTCATCGACAGCCACAACAACTTTGTCCAGAGCGACAACCGCCTGGTAGCGACCGTGGGCGTGGATGACCTGATCATCGTCGACACTGCCGACGCGGTGCTGGTGGCCCACGCCGACCGCGCCCAGGATGTGCGCCGGGTGGCCAGGCAACTCAAGGACAAAGAACATGAGGCCTATCGCCTGCACCGTACGGTCAGCCGGCCATGGGGCACCTACACCGTGCTCGAGGAAGGCCCGCGCTTCAAGATCAAACGTATCGTGGTCAAGCCCGGCGCCAAGTTGTCATTGCAGATGCACCACCATCGCAATGAGCACTGGGTGGTGGTCGAAGGCATGGCCAAGGTCACCAACAACGGCACCGGTACGCATCTGGTGGCCAAGAACGAATCGACCTTCATTGCCGCCGGTCACAAGCATCGCCTGGAGAATCCCGGCGTGATCGACCTTGTGATCATCGAAGTGCAAAGCGGCGAATACCTGGGAGAGGACGACATCGTCCGCTTCGAAGACCAATACGGGCGGACGGTTTGAATGCTGCGTAATCTTTACCAATCCCTGTGGAGTTACCGGGGTTTCATCCTCGGCAGCGTCAAACGGGAGTTTCAGGCGCGTTATCGCAACTCGCTGTTCGGTGCCTTGTGGACCGTACTCAATCCGCTGTCGATGATCCTGGTCTACACGGTGATCTTTTCCACCATCATGCGCGCCCGCTTGCCAGGGGTGGATGACGGTTTGGCTTACAGCGTCTACCTCTGTGCCGGATTGCTGACGTGGGGTTTGTTCGCAGAAATCACCGTCCGCAGTCAGAACATGTTTCTCGACAACGCCAACCTGCTGAAAAAAATCAGCTTCCCGCGGATCTGCCTGCCGGTCATCGTGCTGTTCAACGCCGGCATCAACTTCGCGATCATCATCGGCCTGTTCCTCGGCTTTCTGCTGGTCACCGGGCGACTGCCGGGCATGGCGCTGCTGGCGCTCATTCCTCTGTTCACGTTACAGGTGATGTTTTGTGCCGGGTTGGGGATGATTCTTGGCGTACTGAATGTGTTCTTTCGCGATGTCGGGCAATTTTTCGCCATTTGCCTGCAATTCTGGTTCTGGCTGACGCCGATCGTGTACCCGATGAGTATTCTGCCCGATTGGGTGCAGCGCCTGCTGCAACTCAACCCTCTGACCAACCTGATGTCCAGCTACCAGAACCTGTTTCTTTACGGTCAATGGCCCGTCTGGAGTTCGCTGCTGCCGATCATGGTCGCCAGCGTCTTGTTCTTCGTCATCGGACTGCGACTGTTTCGACAGCGGGTCGGCGAAATGGTGGATGAACTCTGATGGGACACATACGCGTCACCGGCCTGGGCAAGGCCTATAAACAGTACCCTACCCGCTGGAGTCGACTGGCCGAGTGGCTGATCCCGTTTTCGCCGATCCGTCATCGCCAGCATTGGGTGCTACAAGACGTGACTTTCCAGATTGCCCCCGGAGAATCGGTGGGCATCGTCGGGGTCAACGGCGCCGGCAAAAGCACCTTGTTGAAGATGATCACCGGCACCACCCAACCCACCTGCGGCACCATTGAGCTCGAAGGCCGCGTCGCCGCCCTGCTGGAACTGGGCATGGGTTTTCATGCGGACTTTACCGGCCGGCAGAATGCCGTCATGGCCGGGCAATTGCTGGGCATGCAGGTCGAAGAAATAGAAGCATTGATGCCGGAAATCGAACGTTTCGCGGAAATTGGCGACGCCATCGACCACCCGGTGCGTACTTATTCCAGCGGCATGCAAATGCGTCTGGCGTTCAGCGTGGCCACTGCGCGACGCCCGGACATTTTGATCGTCGACGAAGCACTGTCGGTGGGCGACGCCTACTTCCAGCACAAAAGCTTCGACCGCATCCGCAGCTTTCGCAAAGCCGGTACCACGCTGCTGATCGTCTCCCATGACCGAGGGGCGATTCAGTCGATCTGCGACTCGGCGATCCTCCTGGAAAACGGCCACATGGCCATGCATGACACCCCCGAAACCGTCATGGATTACTACAACGCCCTGCTCGCCAAGCGTGAAGGCCAGACCGTGCGCCAGGAAGCCCTCGCTGGTGGCCAGGTCAGTACCATTTCGGGAACGGGTGAAGCCGGGATTCTGACCGTACGCTTGCTCGACAAACATGAGCGCTCCATCGACGCCGCCGAAGTCGGCCAGCCGGTCGTGCTGGAGGTGAATGTCGAAGTTCGCCAGGACATCGAGCGGCTGGTGCTGGGCTTCATGATCAAGGATCGCCTGGGCCAGGCCATGTACGGCATCAACACCCATCGCCTGGATCAGGCGCTGACCGATCTGCAGGCTGGTGAGCGCGTGACCTACCGCTTTGCTTTCGTCATGGGGCTGGGCAAGGGTAACTATTCCGTGGCGTTGAGCTTGTCTCGCCTGGATTCACACCTGGACCGCAACTTCGAGTGGCGCGATTACGGGTTGGTGTTCCATGTGATCAACAACCGCCAGGAAGATTTTGTCGGCTGCTCGTGGCTGGCCGCGAAGACCACCGTCACGCGCTCGAGCGCGCCGGTCACCTCGGGGATTACGCCATGACCCGTCTTTTGGTGGAATGCACCCACGTATTCCAACACCCCAAGGTCAATTCGGGCATTCAGCGGGTGGTGCGCAACGTCGTCAATCAGCTACCGGAGTCTGTCGACGGCGTTGAATGCATCCCGGTTGTGTTGCTTAAAGGCAAACTCTATCGGGTACTGAAACTCGGCGCGCTGAACATTCCGTTTTTCGATGCCTTGATGATCTTTGGCGGACGACTTGGGCGCTTGGCTCACCGCTTCTGGCAACTGCATCAGCGCCTGCACAACCGAAGCAACTCGCGGCTGATCAAGCGCCTGCTGCACGTGGTCTACCGGGTGACAGCGGTTACCTGTTTCGGCCTTCCACTACGTGTGATCGAGTTCATCGATCAGTATCATCTGCCCAAACGTTGCTCGCCGCTGCAGCACCAACCGGGAGATCAACTGGTGTTGCTGGATTCGTCCTGGCACACCGACTTTTTCCCGTTTGCCGAACAGCTCAAACGTGAAGGCGTGGGCATCGTTTCAGTGATCTACGACCTGATTCCCCTGACTCACCCGCAGTTCTACGACACACGTCTGGTGCAGGTGTTCAACGAGTGGTTCGACTGGATCACCCGGACCGCCGATGGCTACGTGGCCATTTCCGCCACGGTGCGTGACCAGGTGCGAGAGGAGGTTCAGCACCGCCTGGGCACTGCCAAGTCCAACCAGTTGTGGTTCGATTATTTTCACTTGGGCTCCGAACTCGATCTGAGCGAAGTCACCGCCGCCGTGGAACCGCGTCTTGCCCGGCTGTTCGAGACGCCGGAACCGGTATTTTTGATGGTCAGTACCATCGAACCGCGGAAAAACCACGACTACCTGCTGGACGCTTTCGAGCTGGCCTGGGCGGCGGGCTCCAAGGCCCGGCTGTGTATCGCCGGTCGGGTAGGCTGGAAATGCGACGCCCTGCTCGCCCGGGTACGCAATCACCCGCAACTGAACCAACGACTGTTCATGTTCAATGACCTGAGTGACACCAGCCTCGAACATGCCTACACCCACGCCAGTTCACTGGTGTTTCCGTCTTTTGTGGAAGGCTTTGGTCTGCCGCTGGTGGAGGCCATGCAGCGTGGACTGCCGGCCATGGGCAGCGACATTGCGGTCTTTCGTGAAATAGGCGGCGAGTTCATGGCGTATTTCGACCTGGCCGAGCCACAAAGCCTGGCTGATCTGGTCATTGGTTTCGAGAGCAGCGGTCAATTCCCGGCCACTCGCGATGTCGCGGACTGGCGCTGGATCGGCTGGCGTGAGGCCAGTGCGCAACTGGCTGAACGCACCCTGCGCAATCTTGTAGACGTGCCGCTCATGGAAGAGAGGCAACATGCGAATTGCCCTTAACGCGCGGATTCTCCAGGCGCCACGTACCGGCATCGGCCACTACGTCGCCGAACTGGCGAACGCCCTGGCGGGTGAACCGGATATTGAACTGGCGCTGTTTCATGGCTGGGGCTGGAGTACTGTGCTGCCTGAAGCGGCCATGCCCGGTTATTCCCGACTGACACCATTGCTGCGGCAGATTCCGGGCGCCTATCAGGCCCGACGGTGGCTGGAGCAGAAACGCTTCGATCAAGGTCGCACGCAAGCCATCGACCTCTACCACGAGCCGAGCCTGTGGCCGCTGTCGTTCAACGGCCCGACCATCATCACGCTGCATGACCTCACCCACCTGCACTATCCCGACAGCCAACCACCGGCCCGTCTGCGCGAAATCGAGCGACGACTGGCCGACGGCGTACAACGGGCGCGGCTGATTCTGACAGACTCGCAGCACATCGCCGATGAAGCGCAGGCCTGGTTCGCACTGCCGGCCGAGCGCTTCGTGGTGGCACCGCTGGGTGTGGCCGCACGATTCCACCCGCGTGAAGCCGAGACCATCGATCGCGTCCTCAAGACCCACGGCGTCGAGGCGCGGGAGTATTTTCTCTGCGTCGGTACCCTGGAGCCGCGCAAGAACCTGACCCAGGCCCTGCGCGCCCATGCGCTACTGCCGGAAACCGTGCGCCAGCGTTTTCCCTTGCTGATCGCCGGTATGGCCGGCTGGCAGCGTCAGCAGTTCAACGACGAGTTACGTTCGGCCCTCGCCTCAGGTCATGTGTGTCTGCTGGGGTACCTGCCCGACGAGGACCTGGCGCAGTTGCTGGCCGGTGCCCGGGCGCTGGTCTTCCCTTCCTTGTACGAGGGGTTCGGCCTGCCGGTGCTGGAAGCCATGGCCAGTGGCACCCCGGTGATTCTGACGGGTATATCGGCGATGCCGGAAGTGGCTGGCGATGCCGGCAACTACATCGAGGCGCACGACCCGGACACCTTGCGCGATGCCATGCAGCGGTTGATCGACGACCCGGCACACTGGCAGGCCTGTCGCGAGGCGGGTTTGCAGCGAGCGAAGCTTTTTTCCTGGGAGCGTTGTGCGACGGTGACCGCCCGCGCCTACCGCCAGGCTATGGAGAACTGATATGCGCGTTCTGCACTTTTACAAAACCTATTTGCCCGACTCCATGGGCGGCATCGCGCAAGTCATTTTCCAGATGAGCGAAATTGGCGTGCGCCATGGTGTCGACAGCACGGTACTGACCCTGAGCAATAACCCGGCACCGGGCGTGTTGCAGATCCGCGAGCACCAGGTGCATCAGGCCAGAATGGATTTTCAATTCGCCTCCACCGGTTTTTCCTACAGCGTGTTCAAGCAGTTTCGTGAACTCGCGGCTGAGGCCGACGTGGTCAACTACCACTTCCCCTGGCCTTTCATGGACCTTGTACATTTTGCAAGCTCCACCAAAAAGCCCAGCGTGGTGAGTTACCACTCCGACATCATTCGCCAGCGTTATTTGCTCAAGCTGTACCGTCCGTTGATGCGCCGGTTCCTGGACAGCGCGGATCGAATCACCGTGGCGTCCCCCAACTACTTTCACACCAGCGACGTGCTCAAGGACTACCGGGACAAGACCCGGGTCATCACCTACGGCCTGGACAAGTCGGGTTATCCGAAGCACGACGCGGCTCGGACCGAGCGCTGGCGCCAGAAGCTGGGGGACAAGTTCTTCCTGTTCGTCGGTGTCATGCGCTACTACAAGGGGCTGCACATCCTGCTTGAAGCGATGCAGGGGTTGAACTATCCCGTGGTGATCGTCGGTGCCGGCCCGCTGGAAGCAGAGCTGCATGCCCAGGCCAGGGCGCTGGGCCTGCAGAACCTGCACTTTCTCGGCTTCCTCGGTGATGAAGACAAGGTTGCCTTGCTCGAGTTGAGTTATGCGGTGGTGTTCCCGTCGCACCTGCGCTCCGAAGCATTC
Organism: Pseudomonas sp. GW456-E7; assembly: GCF_059424105.1. NCBI lineage: Bacteria > Pseudomonadati > Pseudomonadota > Gammaproteobacteria > Pseudomonadales > Pseudomonadaceae > Pseudomonas > Pseudomonas sp. GW456-E7. The sequence goes on from NZ_JBWKZB010000027.1 coordinate 82,202, forward strand.
GGCATTTCACTGCTTGAGGGCGCGATGTATGGCAAACCGATGATCTCCAGCGAGATTGGCACGGGCACCAGTTACATCAACATCCATAACGAAACCGGGCTGGTGGTGCCGCCGAGCAATCCATTGGCGTTTCGTGAGGCGATGCGCACGCTTTGGGAAAACCCGGCGCTGGCGGCACAAATGGGCGAGAAGGCGCAGGCCCGCTATCAGAATCTGTTTACGGCGGACGAAATGGGTCGCAAATGGGCGGCGTTGTATGAGGAACTGCTGGAAGAAAAAAACCTCGCCTACGCATGATAATGCTGCTCACTTAAGGACGAACACTGTATCTGTGGCGAGGGAGCTTGCTCCCGCTGGGGCTGCGAAGCGGCCCTAAAAATGGGACTGCTGCGCAGTCCAGCGGGAGCAAGCTCCCTCGCCACAGGTTGCTTATTGTTCGCCCTATCTCTTAAGTGAACAGCGCTACGCCTACGCATGAGGCTTTTTTGCAGGATCCGACTGGCCTCGGCTGCGGCGTGCCAACAGTGTTACGATCCCGCGACTGTAGATTTTCCATGGCTTGCGCACGGCGTGTGCAAGCCGTCGACTTTCCCCATTGGCCCCTGACTGGCTGCTGACCGCCTATGCAACGCCTGCTCAATGACCGCCTGGACTGGAACCTGCTGCGCACCTTTCGGGTGATTGGCCAGGAGCTGAGCATCAGCCGCGCCGCCGCCCGCCTGCACCTGACACAACCGGCCGTGAGTCAGGCACTCAAGCGCCTGGAAGAACAACTGGGCCGCCAACTGATTGCCCGTCGCGGACCACGCTTTGCCCTGACCGAAGTCGGCGAGCAGATCTTCGCCCTGGCCGGGGAAATCTACGGGCAGATGTCCCAGGTCAGCAGCGTGCTGGAACAGCCGGCCGATGAAGTGATCGGCAAAGTGCGTCTTCTGATCATCAGCCGGATTTTCTCCGAGCGCTTTGATGACTTCCTCGCCGACTTCCATCGCCAATACCCGCGCGTCGATCTGGAAGTCGATGTGATGCGCAGTTCCGACATCGTCAGCGCCCTTCAGGAAAAAACCGCGACCCTCGGCCTGAGCCTCAATCGGCGCCCGCAGCCACGCCTGGAGCAGCGTTTGTTCCTGCGTCAACGCTATGCGTTTTTCTGCGGCAAGCACCATGGACTGTTCGGCCGACAGGACGTCGCCGAAGGGGATTTGCAACGGGAGAACTTCGTCAGCTTCACCAGTGACCAGATCGGCGGCATGCTCTCGCCGCTGACGATCTTCCGTGATCAGCAGGGTTTCAGCGGGCGCATCGTCGCGTCGTCACCGAGCCTGGAAGAAGTCCGGCGACTGGTCATCGCCGGCTTCGGTATCGGCTGTTTGCCCGAACACGTGGTGGCGGCGGATGTCGACGCCGGATTGCTCTGGCGCCTGCCGCCCCACGAAGGGATTGCCGATGTCGACATTCATTTGCTGTGGAACCGCGAACAGCGCATGAGCCGGGCCGAGACGATCTTTCTTGAAAGCCTGCAGCAACGGCTGACGGACTAAACGCGCAAGACCTGCGTCACTGGCTCACCGGCGCACAAGCGTTCGAGCAAGCGCGGCTCGGCACGGTCCGAAGCCAGTGCCTGCTCGATGACCGCCACCGCCGATGCCGTGTCGAGAAACAACACGCCGTTGTCGTCCGCCAGCACCCAATCCCCCGGTTGCACCGTCACGCCGGCGCAGTGAACGGGCTGATTGATGGCGCTGTCATTGCGTCCGTGCAGCTTGGTGGTCAACAGGCTGGTGCCACGGGCGAACACCGGCAGCCCGGCTTCGCGCAGTTCCAGCAGGTCGGTCACCGCGCCATCCACCACAATGCCCACCGCCCCGGCGCAGCGTGCCGCGCAACTGGTCACCGCACCGACCGGGGCGTGCCGATGGTCGCCTCCCGTGTCGATCACCAGCACGTCGCCCGGCCTGATCTGCGCCAGGGCCCGGTTGACGGCAATGGCATCGGCGCCCAGCAGTTTCAGGGTCAAGGCTCGGCCAACGACTTTCACATTGGGCACCATGGCCTGCAGTTGCGGGTCGGCGAATCCCTCTTCGAGAAAATGCCCGAGGGTCGGAAAGCTCACCGCCTTGAGCTGTTCGATCAGTTGCGACTCATCCATGTTGCAGCTCCCCGCCAATCAGTTCGGCGACACAGTCGATTTCCAGCGATACCCCCCACAGTGCCACGCAGACCGTGGTGCGCGCCGGCGGCGCATGGCCGAGGAGCTCGCGGTACACGGCGTTGAACGGCTCCAGCTGTGCGGGATCGGTCAGGTAGGCATTGACCTTGATCACATGGCTGAAACCGGACCCGGCTTCAATCAGGATCGCTTCGAGGTTGCGCAAGGTTTGCCGCACCTGCTCGGGGAAATCGGCAGGCTGGTCGTCGAGGCCGCTTTGAGCCGGGATCTGCCCGGCAGTGAACACCAGGTGACCGCTGACCACGGCCTGGGAGTAAGGGCCGACCGGGCCGATGTAGCCCGGGGCCGATTGAATTCTGCGCATGCTGTTGAACTCCGGAAGTCAGGCCGTAGCCGATTTGAAGGGTTTGCCGGGGGCCGGATCGTCTGTCGGGACGACGCTCGGGATTTCGCTGATGTCCTTCTTGAAGGTTTCGGTCAGCAGCAATAGCGCCACCAGTGAAATCAAGGCCGCACCGATCATGTACCAGGCCACCGACGACCCTTTGCCCGTCGCGGCCAGCAATGCCGTGGTGACGATGGGTGTCGCCGCGCTGCCGAGCAGGCCGGACAACATGTAGCTGATGGACAACCCGGAATACCGCACGCGGGTGCCGAACAGTTCGGCGAGGAAGGTCGCGATCGGCCCGTAGTTCGCGGCGAATGCAGTCATCAACAACAGATAACCGAACACCACCATCGGCAGCTCTTTGGTGTCCATCAGCCAGAACATCGGGAACGCCACCAGCGCTTCGGCGATGATGCCGCCGACAATGATCGGCTTGCGTCCGAAACGATCCGAGAGCGCACCGAACACCGGCAACATGACGATGCACCAGGCGCAGGACAGCAGCACCACACCGAGCATCACGCCGCGGCTGAAGCCGAGGTTCTGCGTGCCATACGTCAAACCGAACGCCACGATAATGTTGAACGAAGCGCCCGTAGACATGGTGGCGATACCGCCCAGCACCACTTGCTTCCAGTACTTGCGGAACACTTCCGCCAACGGCATCTTCACCTGCACCTCGGCCTCCTTGACCTTGTTGAAGGCCGGGGTTTCCGCGATGTTCAGGCGGATGTACAAGCCGACGGCGATCAGCAACACGCTGGCCAGGAACGGGATACGCCAGCCCCAGGCCAACAGTTCCTCAGGGGACAGCCACGCCGCGATCAACAGGAAGGCCAGGTTGGCAATCATGGTCCCGGCCGGTACGCCGATCTGCACCCAGGAACCGTACAGGCCACGCTTGTTGGCCGGCGCATGCTCCACCGCCATCAACACCGCCCCGCCCCATTCGCCACCCAATGCCAGGCCTTGCACGACCCTGAGCAGCAACAACAGGATCGGCGCCCAGATACCGATGGTGGCAAAGTCCGGCAACAGGCCGATGGCGAAGGTGGCCGCGCCCATGGTCAGCAGCGAAATCAACAGCATCGACTTGCGCCCCAGGCGATCACCGAAATGCCCGAACAATGCCGCACCGACAATCCGCGCCAGATACGCCGAAGCGAAGGTGCCAAAAGCCAGCAGTGTTCCGATCAGCGGCACGAAATCCGGAAAGAACACTTTGTTGAACACCAGCGCCGAGGCCGTGGCAAACACGAACAAGTCGTACCACTCCACGGTGGTGCCGATCACGCTGGCCACCGCGACTTTTTTCATACTGATTTCAACTTCCGGTGGTGCGCCGGACTTTTCTGCGGACGATAGATCGCTCATCACTGTCTCCAGGAATTCATCAAGAACTCGTTATTTAATTGTTTTGACTGGCAGTAAAACGGTTGAGGCGAAGGTTGTTGTTATGGCTCGCCCAACTGAGCGGGCGAGTTCGCAGGGCATTTTTATCGGTTGGATAGCGGTGGGTTCAGTAACCCAGTAATCGGTCCGCACAGTTCAATAACGGTTCGCCGCTATTCAATCGGCGGAAGTTTTCCGCCACTTGTTCGGCAATACAATCATGGGAAGCCGCCGAAGCCATGTGCGGGGTGATGGTGACACCGGGCATGCTCCAGAGCCGGTGATCGACCGGCAGCGGTTCCTGTTCGAAAACATCCAGCAGCGCACCGCGCAGTTGTCCTCTGGTCAATGCCTGTTCGAGGTCGTCGATGTTCAGATGACCGCCCCGGCCACAGTTGACCAGTGCTGCGCCGTTGGCGAGTCGGTCGAACGTGGCCCGGCCGAGGATGCCGCGGGTTTCGCTGGTGAGTGGCAACAGGTTGATCAGCAACTCGACGCCGTCGAGAAACGGATTCAACCCATCGGCCCCGGCGAACGTACGTACAGGCAGGTCCTTGCTGCGCCGCGCCCAACCGCGCACGTCATAACCGGCGGCGGCCAGATCCAGGGCAATCGCGCTGCCCAGCGATCCGAGCCCCATCACACCGACCTTGAACTGCCCCGCCGCCCGTTGCAGCGGCCGTTCCCAGCGTTGCTCCCGTTGTTGCGACAACACTTGGTCGAAACCGCGGTGATAGTGGATCACCGCCCAGCGCACGTATTCGGTCATGCCCTGGCGATGCCCTGGGTCGACCACGCGGCAAATCGGCAGGTCCGGGCAGGACGGATCGTGGTCGAGGTGGTCGATACCGGCGGCCACCGAGTGAATCACCTGCAGGTTCGGCAATGCACCGAGACTGCCCGGCAAGGGAAACCAGCACGCTGCCATCTGCGCATTGGCGGCCCGGGAATCGTCGGCCAGCACGGCCGTGAGCTGCGGCGCACTGCGGGCAAACGCCGCCTGCAATTGCTTGAGCAGCAAGGTGTCGCGGGACAGCAGAACCACGGTGTTGATGTCGGCGTTCATGACAAATAAGACTCGCGCTGGGATTCGATCAACGTCAGGGCGGCCTCCCAGGCCAGGTCGATGATGTTGTCCTGCTCATCACGGTCAAACTGTTCGGCGGTGTGCGCACACACTTCCGGCGACGGGTAATGCAATGCCGAACCACCGGCCAGCGCCTGCACCTGGGCCTGACAGGCGCGCTCCAGAAAGTGGATTTCCTGGAACGCCTGGGCCACCCCGGAACCACCCACCAGCAAACCGTGATTGCGCAAGATCATCGCCCGGTGCGGGCCGAGGTCGGCAATCAAGCGCTCGCGCTCATCCAGTGACAGCGCGATGCCCTCATAGGTGTGATAGGCCAGCTTGCCGTAGAACTTCAATGCGTGCTGACTGATCGGCAGCAAGCCTTGCTTCTGCGCCGCGACCGCCATGCCCGCCGCCGTGTGGGTGTGGATCACACAGTTCAGGTCCGGACGCGCCATGTGGATCGCCGAGTGGATCACGAAGCCGGCAGCGTTGACCCGATGGCCGGTGTACTCCGGGTCGACCACCCGCCCTTCCTGATCGATGCGCACCAGGTCCGAGGCGCGCATGCGGTCGAAGATCACGCCATAGCGGTTGATCAGGAAGTGGTGTTCAGGCCCCGGAATCCGCAGGGTGATGTGGGTGTCGATCAGGTCGGTCATGCGAAAGTGCGCGACCAGTCGATACAGCGCCGCCAGTTCGCAACGGGCTTGCCATTCAACCGGGTCGATGTGTGCAGGTTTACTCACGAATACACCTCTTTGACAGCGTGGGTGACGACCGGGTTGGCGCGCAGGCGGGCCAACCCGCAAACACCGATCAGGGACAGGGCCGAGAGCAAGGTGAAGAACACCGCCAGCGGCAACCATTGTCCGGAAAACTTGCTGGCCAGCAGGGTGCCGATCAGGGGCGTGCTTCCCCCGGCCACGGCGCAAGCCAGTTGATAGGCGATGGAAATGCCCGAGTAGCGCAGGTGCACCGGGAAAGCCTGGGTCATGTAGCCGGCGATCACCGCGTACAGCGCCGAGAGAATCACCACGGCCAACGCGATGCCGAGCGTCATCAACAGAATGTTCTGCGTGCCCACCAGCAGGAACATCGGGTAGGGCGTGAGCATGCACAGCAGTGCGACCCATTTGAGAAAACGTCCTTCACCGATACGTTCGGCCAGCAGTGCCGAGAGCGGTTGCGAGAGCAGCTGGATGATGGTCACCAGAAACAGGCAATCGAGAATCGTCGAACGGGCAATGCCCTGGTACTGGGTGACGTAGGTGATCATGAAGGTGTTGGTGAAGAAGAACCCGGCCGAGCCGATGGTCACCGCAGCGGCGGCGAACAGGATCTGCCGCCAGCAGGTGCGGATCACGTCCATCACCGGGTATTTGGCGGTCTCGTTGTTGTCCTGGACCTTGGCGAACTCCGGCGACTCGTGAACGCCGGAGCGGATCAACAGGCCGACCATCATCAATACGCCGCTGGCGAGGAACGGCAGACGCCATCCCCAGGCGAGAAACTCCTCTGGCTCAAGGGACGTCACCAGGCGGAAAGCGATCAGTGCCAGCAACAAGCCGGCCGGGCTGCCGAGCTGGGCGAACGAGGCGTAGAACGTCTTGCGCCTGGCCGGTGCGTGTTCGCTCGCCATCAACACCGCCCCGCCCCACTCGCCACCAACCGAAATGCCCTGGATCAAACGCAGCACGATCAGACCGATCGGCGCCCAGATGCCGACGCTGGCATAGGTCGGCAACAGGCCAATGCCGGCGGTGGCGATGCCCATCAAGGCCATGGTCACCAGGAGCATTTTCTTGCGCCCGAGACGGTCGCCCAGATGACCGAACACCATCCCGGCCATGGGCCGCGCAATGAAGCCGACAGCGAAGCTGCCAAATGCCGCGAGGGTACTCATGACCGGGTCGCTGCTGGGGAAGAACACTTGCCCGAGGACCAGCGCCGCCGCGGTGGCGTAGATGTAGAAGTCGTAGAACTCGATGGTCGTGCCAATGAAGGCCGCGGCCGCGGCTCGGCGCGGTTGGGGAGTAGTGTGCATGCAAGGACCCTGTGTACTTATAGTTTTTGGGCAGGTGTTAAGGCGGATGACGGTTGCGCTCTATGGCGCTTGTAGGCTTTATCGCTTCCATGCCAGGATTAGTCAATTTTCAAATCCTTATCTTTACTATTAGCACTGCTACTGCATGAGGTTTTATGTCCTCCACTTCCAACCCGTGGGTCGGCCGGCGCTTTCTCAATGACCGCCTCGACTGGAACCTGCTGCGTACCTATCTGGTCATCGGCCAGGAAGGCAGCATGAGCCGCGCTGCCGCGCGCCTGCACATCACCCAGTCGGCCGTCAGCCAGGCGCTGAAACGACTGGAAGAACAGCTCGAATGCGTGCTGATTGCCCGCAGCGGTCGACGCTTTGATCTGACGGAAACCGGGGAAGAAGTCCTGCGCATCGCGGCCGATATCTACGGTGATATTTCACGCCTGGGGACGGTGGTGGAGAGTCGTCACGACGACCTGGTGGGCAAGATCCGTATCCTGACCGTCAGCGGTGTGCAGGCTCGGCATTACGATGAATTCCTCGCTGACTTCCATGAAACCCACCCGAAAATCGAGCTGGAAGTCGAGGTGATGGGCAGCTCGAACATCATCAGTTCGCTGCTGCAAAAAACCGCGACCATTGGCGTCGGCCTGTGTCGTCTGCCACAGCCGCGGCTGGAACAGCGGGTGCTGTTTCGCGAGACCTACGCTTACTTTTGTGGCCAGCGCCATCGCCTGTTCGGGCAAGAGAATCTGACCCTGGAACAACTGTCGGCGGAAAACTTCGTCAGCTTCACCAGCGACCAATTGGGCGGCAATCTTTCACCCCTGACGCTGTTCCGCGATCAGCAAGGCTTCACCGGCAAGATCGTCGCGTCCTCCACCAGTTTCGAAGAAATTTACCGCCTGATCTGCGCGGGTTACGGCATCGGCGCCTTGCCCACGCATCTGGTGCGCCGGGATGTCGAGCAAGGTCTGCTCTGGCGCCTGCCGCCGGAAGACGGCGTGGTGGATTTCGATATCCAGTTGTTGTGGAATCGCGAACAGAAGATGAGCCAGGCCGAAACGGTGTTCCTCGAGAGCTTCCAGCACATGCTCAGCATCCGCGAGCCTGTGCTGTGAAGCCCTGACGCTTCAGACGTGAGGATCGCCCGGCGCCTTTCCCGGTGCCGCGTACTGCGGCTTCAGGTGCCCGTCCTGATCGAGTAGCCAGGCGTCCATGATCTGCCGGACGACCGGTCCGGCGACGCGGCCACCCGCCTCACCGTTTTCGATCATCACCGAAATCACGATCTTCGGGTGCTCGGCCGGGGCGAAACCGACGAACAAGGCATTGTCGCGGTTACGCTCACGGGTTTTCTCCCGGTTGTAGCGTTCGCCCTGCTTGATCGCCACCACTTGCGCGGTACCACTCTTGCCGGCAATACGGTATTGCGCGCCCGCGGCGGCGGCCCGGGCAATCCCCCGGGCATCGTGCATCACCATCTGCATGCCATGGTTGACCTGCTCCCAGTCGCGTGGATCCTTGAGCAGAATATTGGGCATTGGATGCTCGTCCACCGGCGCGACGCCGTCCACGGTTTTGGCCAGGTGCGGGCGATTCCACACGCCTTTGTTGGCAATCAGCGCCGTGGCTTGGGCCAATTGCAGCGGCGTGACCTGCATGTAGCCCTGGCCGATACCGAGAATCACCGACTCGCCCGGAAACCAGGCCTGCCGACGCGTGGCGCGCTTCCATGCCTGGGATGGCATCAAGCCGGGAGATTCTTCGTTCATGTCCAGGGAAACTTTCTCACCCAGTCCGAACATCGCCATGTAGTCGTGCAGGCGATCGATCCCCAGCTTGTGTGCGAGGTCATAGAAATAGGTGTCGTTGGAACGCATAATCGCTGCATCCATATCCACCCAGCCATCGCCGCTGTGGTTCCAGTTACGGTACTTGTGATCGAAATCCGGCAGCTGGTAATAACCGGGGTCGAACACTCGGGTCTGTGGCGTGACGACCCCCGCGTCGAGGCCGGCGATTGCCACTTCCGGCTTGATGGTCGAACCCGGCGCGTACAGGCCGCGCAGCACACGGTTGAACAGCGGTCGGTCGACGGAGTCGCGTAGCGTGGAGTACTCCCTGGAGCTGATGCCGGTGACGAACAGATTAGGGTCGAAACTCGGGTTACTGACCATGGCCAGCACTTCGCCGGTCGACGGATCGAGCGCAACCACCGAGCCGCGACGATCGCCCAGGGCTTGCTCGGCGGCTTCCTGCAGCTTGACGTCGAGGCTCAGGACAATGTTTTCACCCGGCACCGGATCCGTGTGCTTGAGCACTCGCAGCACGCGGCCCTGGGCGTTGGTTTCGACTTCCTCATAACCGACATGGCCGTGCAGTTGCGCCTCGTAGAATTTTTCGATGCCGGTCTTGCCAATGGATTGGGTGCCTCGGTACTCGACCGTATCCAGGGTCTTTGACTCTTTCTCGTTGATGCGTCCGACGTAGCCGACCGAATGCGCGAAGTGCGCGCCCAACGGATAGTGCCGAACGAACTGCGGCTCGACATCGATGCCCGGCAAGCGAAATTCGTTGACAGCGAGTACGGCGATCTGTTCTTCGCTCAGTTCATAGAACAGCGTCACCGGTACGAAGGGGTGACGTGCCTGCTTCATCACCTTGTCGAATTGCGAGCGGTCTTCAGCGGACAAGTGCAGGAGATTGACGACCTCGTCCAGCTCTTCGTTGACATTGGAAGCACGTTCGCGGGTGATGGTCAGGTTGAAGCTGGGGCGGTTGTCCGCGAGGAGTACGCCATTGCGGTCATAGATCAATCCGCGGGTAGGCGTAATCGGCAGGACATGTACGCGATTGTTTTCGGAGATGGTCGAGTGATAGTCGAACTCGACGACCTGCAGGACATACAGGCGTACCACCAGAGCACAGGTAATGGCGGCAACGAACAAGGCGCAGGCCATGAGTCTCTTGTTGACCAGGCGTGTTTCTTTTTCGTGGTCCTTGATCGGTATCGGTTCAGGCACTTGTGCAGCAACTCTTTGAAAAGAATGCCGATCCGTGGGCGCAGACTCAGTCCATTAAAAATGAGCTGCACCTTACCAAACCCGGGAAGTCAGGTTTGTGTGATTTTTTTCACAATTGACCTTGAATGGGTCGTTCCCTGTTTTTCACGCGCAAAAACAAAACCCCAACTGCTTTCGCAATTGGGGTTTCGGAATTTAATCTTGACGATGACCTACTCTCACATGGGGAA
>NZ_JBWKZB010000028.1:0-87373 GCF_059424105.1 Pseudomonas sp. GW456-E7
GCGATGGACTCAAGAGCGCCGCGTTTAGTCAGTAAACACGCGGCATCGTTAACGACCATCGCGAGCAAGCTCGCTCCCACAATGGAACATTCACTCGTTGATGGGCCGTGCAGACTCGGCGATATCGAGGTGATCTCAGTGTAGCTATTGCTTCGAATGCGCCATCACTGGAAGCTGTTCACCTAAAGGATTTGGAAGCCGACATGAAATTCGACCTCGCCTACTGCCTCAGCCTCAACGACAAGTTGTCGATCTACGACGTTCGGGATCTGAATTTCGACGAGACGATGGATTTCGACTCCGCCCGGGAACACTTCCAGTGCCCCAACGATGCCTGTCGTCTGGCGTTCGATGCGGCCAATGAGCTGGGCACGTTCAACGCCAAGAATGTGAATTACGTGCGTACGCCGCACTTCAAGAACTTGCCGAGTACGCGGCATGTCGAGGGTTGCCCTTATGTCAGCTTGAAGACGCCGGCGCCGGGTGTGGATGAGGCGGAAACGGATGACAGCCGCGAGGAAAACTTCCCGTCGGAATTGTTACTGACTCGGCGTGAGTATGTGCGTAAGCCGTCCAGCCCGAAGGTTGCGGCGGACGGGGTGCGGGGTGAGTCGCCAACGCCTTTGGTGGCAAGCAACGTCGAGCAGCCGGGCAGGGAATCGGCCCCGGACAAGACCAGCGTCTTCGCCCATCCGGTGGAGTGTTTCGTATCGAACTTCGACGACAAGGATTTGCTCAAGCGCGTGCCGCTGAAGATTGGTGAGCACACCGCGCCTTATGGCTCGTTTTTCAAGAAGATTGAATACCTGCAGGACAACAAGGGGCTGATTTACTGGGGCAAGGTCAAGGAGATCAAGGACTACACCCAGAGCTTTCGCATCGATTTCGAGAAGAAGGTCTGGTTCGAAAAGAGGCCTTACTCGGTCAATGTCTACCTGAGCAAAAAGCTCATCGACAGCTACCGCAAGCGCAAGGCGTTCCTGGAGGAGATCAAGCATGCCATCGAGAGCGGGCGGGAATTGTACTGCTTCTTTTATGGCGTGACGCCTGAGCTGAAGCAGGTCCCGAGCAAGAAAAACCCCGAGCAGACGTTCGGGGTGTTCAGTGCCAACATCGAGAATCTGGATCACTTTATTGTGCGGGAAGCGCCGGGGTTGGCGGACAAGTGATTCGAACCAGTGGGTTGTTTTAGTCTGCGTCCAACTGCCGTTGTATCGCCCATATTTCCCGTTTCACTTCCATACGTCGATCGAGCGCGGTCTGGATAGTGGATTCTCCGAGGCTGCAGTACTGGCGTAGCCAGTGAGCCAACATTTCCTCATCCGGGTAGTAATAGTCTTTATGGCCTTTGCTGTTTCTTGGGCAGTCATTCATGTCGCCGTCGAATCGCTCTGCCGAAAACTCATCCGGTGGTAAAGAGCCCCGTTCAGCCGCGACATCCTGAAAAATCCAGGCGATTTCATCGATGTGTTTTTGCGCACTGCGATGGCTGCGCCGGTACAGGACGAACTGACCACAGCTTTCTTGAAAGCGCTCCATCATCGGCTCGGCATCGACCCACTGAAGGATGTCGAACTGCCCTGCATGGCGTATCAGCCCGCTAATCCAGCGATCAGCAAAACGTTGAACAAACCCCTCGGCGTCGGCCTTTTTGGCATCGGCGAAAATCATGCAGTAACGGGTTGGAATGTGAATGGCGAACAGCACGTGTTTGCGTTGAACCGTGATGGCATGAACCAGCCACTGTTCGGCTGACTCATTCGACTCATCGTCTTCAATGATGGGCGATGGTGGATTCTCCACCGTGGTAATTTTCTTGCCCTTGTGCACACGACTGAAGAATTTACTGGCCGCTTCGGTGCAGTTGAAAATCAGCATCCCTGGTTCTCTGATAAAGGTTGGTCAGCCCTGCGGGACTCCCCCCTATTCTTGCGAAAAAAACCACCTTTACCAACCCTCAAATCGAGATGTGATTCCCTGGCGACTTCGACGGTGTTTCCCCTCGTACCGGGACAGCCACCGTTCGTCCGGCCAAAAAGACACATCAAAAATTGCAATTGATCTCGGCTCAAAACAACTGTACAAAAACACAGTATATTTTGACCAACACTCTCGAGCCCGGAGAACACCATGGCCTCTCAAGCGATGAAAATCACCCTGGAACGTATCGCCCTCTTCCAATTCACCCCGGCCCACTGCGCCCAGGCCCGAGCGATGCTGGGCTGGAGTGTGGAAGAGCTGTCGCGCGAATCCCGAGTCTCGGTGGAGGCCATTCAACGCTTCGAGGCACGCCAGGAGGTACTGGATGTCACGCGCCTGGCATTGGCCTATCGGTTCGAATCGGAAGGGCTGGTGTTCTTCCCCGGGTTTGCGCCGGGGCAGGGGATGAATGTGAAAGGGTCGACGCCGAATCCGGTTGGGCGGGCGGATTTTGCGATGGTGGAGTGAGCCAATTCATCGATTGACGATTATTCCTATATTGGTATATTTCGCATAAATCAAAAGGCGGTGCACGCATCGTTTTTTGTAGGAGCGAGCTTGCTCGCGATGGACGTTAACGATAACGCGCAAATCCTGGATAAACGCGGTGTCCTTGAGTCCATCGCGAGCAAGCTCGCTCCTACAGGAGGGCCCGTTTATGCGAAAAGAATTGAAATGATTGAAATCGAAGAAAGCAGTGGCAACGTCTACGAAGATCTCGGGACACCCCACGCCAATGAAATGCGAGTCAAATCCCAGTTGGCTGCAAAAATTGGCGAAATCATCAAGGCCCGCCATTTGACCCAGGTTCAGGCGTCCGAAATTTTAGGCCTGTCACAGCCCAAGCTATCTGAAATGTTGCGCGGAAAATTTCGTGGGATCAGTGAGGCCAAGATGATGGAATGCCTGTTACTTCTCGGACGGGATGTGCAAATCGTGGTCAAGTCGGCCCCGCGCTCACGCAAAGAGGGCCGAATTGAAGTGTTTTTTAGCTGAGGCCTACAACTCAACCAATCACTCTACGCGTTCTGCACCACCACCCGCTCACTCTCCCCTTCCACCGCCAGCCACCACGCACCACCACGCTGAGGATGCATCAAGTTGAACGCTTCACCCATCTGCGGTGTGGTGATCGATACGTTGCGTTCCCAGGCCAGGGCCAGGATGCGGTCGAAGGGTTCGTACCAGGCGTGCATCGACAGGTCGAAGGTGCCGTTGTGGATCGGCAGTAGCCAGCGGCCCTTGAGGTCGAGGTGGGCTTGCAGGGTTTGTTCGGGTTGCATGTGCACGTGCGGCCAGTCGACGTTGTAGGCACCGGTTTCCATCAGGGTCAGGTCGAATGGGCCGTACTGTTCGCCGATGCGTTTGAAGCCGTCGAAGTAGCCGCTGTCGCCGCTGAAGAAAATGCGCGTGTCACCGTCGATCATCACCCACGAGGCCCAGAGGGTGCTGTTGCTGTCGAACAGGCCACGGCCGGAGAAATGTTGCGATGGTGTGGCGATGAACTGGATGCCCTCGACTTCCGTGCCTTGCCACCAGTCCAGTTGGCGGACTTTGCTGGGGTCGATGCCCCACTTGATCAGGGTGTCGCCTACGCCGAGCGGTGTAAGGAAGTATTTGGTCTTGTCCGCGAGCTTGCGCACGGCCTGATGGTCCAGGTGATCGTAGTGGTCGTGGGACAGGATCACCGCTTCGATCGGCGGCAATGCTTCCAGGCTGATCGGTGGTTGGTGGAACCGCTTGGGGCCGGCCCATTGCACGGGCGAAGCGCGCTCGGCGAAGACCGGGTCGGTGATCCAGAATTTGTCGCGCAACTTGAGCAGAACCGTGGAGTGGCCCAGGCGATAGACGCTGTGATTGGGCGCGGCGATCAGCGCGGCTTGCGTCAGGGTTTGCACCGGGACGGGGGCGCTCGGGCGGGTGTTTTGCGGTTTGTGAAACAGCGCGTTCCACAGGATGCCCATGGTTTTGCCAAAGCTTAAACGTTGAACCGGTGTGAAGTTCTGATACTGGCCTTGAGCCTGTCGGGACGCTTCAGGGGTGGAGGCGTTGTCCACCGGGGAGTTTGAATTGGCCATGACTGAATGACTCCAGAAAAACCGCGTTTGACGCGATTCTCCGTTTTGGGACGATAAATGGCCAAGGCACGCACGCATCAGCCGGACTTTCTATTTTTACCGGGCAGGATTAACAAAACATTACACTGCACAGTGTAGTTTCTAGGTTGCATCAAAGTCGGCGACAAGTAAACTGCTGAGTGTAATTTCCCATTTCTTCCTGCCGAAGCGTACTTATGACAGCTCCACAGCGCCTCACCGACCGAAAACGCCAAGCGATCATTCAAGCCGCGATCAACGAGTTCCGTGACAACGGTTTCGAGATCACCAGCATGGACAGGATTGCGGCCACTGCCGGTGTGTCGAAGCGCACGGTGTACAACCACTTTCCCAGCAAGGAAGAGTTGTTCGCCGAGACCCTCAATCAGTTATGGATCCGGGTGATGGCAGAACAGGAAACGGCCTACCGTCCCGACCTGCCGTTGCGCGACCAATTGCGTGTATTGCTGATGGCCAAGCTGCAAATGTTGGGCGATGACAACTTTCTCGATCTGGCCCGGGTGGCGATAGCGGCGACGATTCATTCCCCGGAGCGGGCGCAGGATATGGTGGCGCGAATGGGCGAACGCGAAGAAGGGCTGACGGTATGGATTCGGGCCGCACAGGCCGACGGTCGATTGAAAGCCATTGCCCCTGATTTTGCCGCACAGCAGGTGCAAGGGCTGCTCAAGTCGTTTGCCTTCTGGCCGCAGATTTCCATGGGCAAGCCTGGCTTGTCGCCCGAAGAACAACACCAGGTGGCCGAGTCCGCGCTGGACATGTTTCTGGCCTGCTATCAGTTGCAATAAATGACAAGGTCAACGGCGATGTCGAAGGATGGATGGCTCTGATTGGAATGGCACATGTGTTTCAGAATGAAACTGGCGCTGAGGCTATAGTGAGCTTCAGTCCCAGCGCCAGACAGAGAGCATCATGACCACCAGCCACGAAACCGCCGCCCCCGTCGATCACCTGCGTTTCCATCGCCATCACGCCCATCTGGCGCCGACCTTTGGCAATGACAAGTTTGCCCTGCGCGCGGAAGCCTTTGCGCGGTTCTTCGGCACCCCGACCTTTCTTGGCGCCCAAACGCTGATCGTGGTGGTCTGGGTATGCCTCAACCTGTCCGGTGTCACCCACTTCGATGCGTACCCGTTCATCCTGCTCAACCTGGCGTTCAGCCTGCAATCGGCCTATGCCGCGCCTTTGATTCTGTTGGCCCAGACGCGTCAGGCTGCGCGGGACAAGGCCCAATCCGATGCCGATGCGCAGCACCGCGAAGCGCTGGCGACCGCCAACAGTGAGCGGCAGGCAGAAGCCGCGAAAAACACCGCGCAACTGCTGGAGCTGCTTGAGCAGAACACCCGCCTCACGGAGATGACCAAGGCCCTTACCGAGCGCATCGAAAACCTTACGACGCAAATGCATGAGCAGTTCGTGCCCAAGGATAAGCCACAGGCCTGAACGGTTTCACGGCAGTTTCAGCGCCCGCCCCAGCTCATCGAACAAGGTGACCACCGAGCGCAAGGCCCGGCAGTCGGGACGGGTCAGCAGCCACAGCGCGGTGTCGTATCCGTGCAAGGGCTCGCCCAATGGACGCAATCCCTCGCCGATCAAGAAGTCCGGCAACGCTGCGACACCCAGCCCCGCCCTGACCAGCTCGGTCACCGACAGCATGCTGTTGCAACGGTAACCCGGCGTTACGCCCGGCAAGGCCTGGCGACGCCAGGTCACGGTCGGGTGATCCGGCAGGAAGTCATCCGGGGCGATCCAGGTCAATGAGGCCAGGTCTGTGGTGTTGACCGATTGCAGGTATCGCTCACTGGCGCAGACGCGGTAGGCAATATCCCCCAGTCGCCGTCCCACTAGATGCTCCGGTGGCGTGCGGGTCAGGCGCAGGGCGATATCGGCATCCCGGCGGCTGAGGTTGGCAAAATCATTGGACGTGCTGAGTTCGAGCGTAAGCGCCGGATAGTTCGGCATGAACTGCGCCAGCGCCGGCAACAGCAAACCTTGCAGGACCGAATCGGTACAGGTCAGGCGCACGATGCCGCTGATCACTTCACCCCCCTGCTCCACACCGATGCGCGCCGCCTCCAGCGCCTGTTCAGCGCGCTCGGCCTGCTCGGCCAGTGACTGCGCCAGGGTGGTGGGCAGGTAACCGGTGCGGCTTTTTTCGAACAATTGCTGACCCAGCGCAGCCTCCAGCCGGCGCACTGCTCGAAACACCGTCGAAACGTCCACCTTCAACAGCTGCGCGGCGCGAGACAGAGAGCCGCCGCGTACCAATGCGAGGATCAAGGCCAGGTCCGGGTAGTCCAGTCGATAGTGCGTCGCTGCATTGATCACTTGGGAAAACGCCAATATTGAGTGCGTGAACGCCAATCTATAGTGGGCCTCAGGAATCAACAAGTGCAGAGGCCCCCTCATGGAAAATCCTCCGATTCGCATCGCCCTGATCGGCGACTACGACCCGCAAGTCACCGCCCACCAGGCCATTCCCGTGGCCCTTGAAATGGCCGCTGAACACAGCGACCTGAACGTGCAATGGCAATGGCTGGCCACCGATGAAATCCACGCCGAGACACCGCTGCACCCGTTCGATGGCTTCTGGTGTGTGCCGGCCAGTCCGTATCGCAACATGGACGGTGCATTGCTGGCGATCCGTTTTGCCCGCGAACAACGGCGACCTTTCCTCGGCACCTGCGGCGGCTTTCAGCACGCGGCGCTGGAATATGCACGCAATGTGCTGGGCTGGTCGGATGCCGAACACGGCGAGACGGCGCCCGATGCAGCACGGGCGCTGCTGACGCCACTGTCGTGTGCGCTGGTCGAGGCCGTCGATTCCATTCATCTGGCTGAAGGCTCGTTGATCGCACAGGCGTACGAAAGCGCCGAGATTCATGAAGGCTATCGCTGTCGCTATGGGGTGAATCCGCAGTTCGAAGGGGAGTTGCTCAAGCGCGAGCTGCATGCCGTCGGCCACGATTCGCAACAGGGACTGCGCGCGGTCGAACTCAGCGGCCATCCGTTCTTTGTCGCGACCTTGTTTCAGCCCGAGCGGGCGGCACTCGCAGGTGTCTTGCCGCCGCTGGTTGGCGCCTTTGTCGAAGCCTGTGCGGGGCGCTCGTCATGATCGCCGATACGCCAGCGGCACCTTATTACGCGGTGATCTTCACCTCGCTGCGCACCGAGGGTGATCAGGGTTACGCCGAAGCGGCTGCAAGGATGCTGGAGCTCGCCCGTGAACAGCCGGGGTTTCTCGGCGTGGAATCGGCTCGGGGTGAGGATGGGCTGGGAATCACCGTGTCGTATTGGGCCAGTGAGGCGGCGATTCTGGCGTGGAAGCATCATCCTGAGCATACGGCGATTCGCGAGCGTGGGCGTTCGACCTGGTATGCGCGGTGTTATACGCGGGTGTGTCGGGTTGAGCGGGCCTACGGGTTTAATCAGTAAATGATGCGGTGTTGTTGAGGCCGTCTTCGCGAGCAAGCCCGCTCCCACAAGGATTGATGGCAACCTGTGGGAGCTGGCTTGCTCGCGAAGAGGCCAGAACAGTCACCACAAAAAACTCAACCCTGAACCCGACTGCGAACCGCCGATATCTCCGGCACTTCCCCCCGGTTCATGTACACCCGCAACGGCTCGGTGATGTTGATCCGGTCATCGATGTTCTGGTCCAGCAACAACTGGATCAATTCGCGCTTGAGTGTCATGGCCTGCCCGGGCCCCGCGCCCCAGACGAATTCGCTGGTCGGGATGATGCCGTCGTCCGCCACGTCCATGCCGAACGAGTCTTCGCTGAAGCGCACGAGGTAGTGGCCGGTCTTGCGGTTGAGGCCGACGAAGCCTTTGAGTTGGTCGGCCGCCTGGCAGATGAGCTGGGAAGTGATGCGCATGGTAAACCCCGCAATGGTGATCGTTGGTTTACACGCAGGGCCTGCGTTTCCCTCTGCCGGGGAAATTGCAGGGCGCCAGCGTACTGCAAACGGGCGCACAAAAACGCTGACGAAAATCAGCTTCAGGCAGATTTATGTCGGTCTCGCGATAGCGTCTGCAAAGATGAGTTGTTAAAAGGGACCGCTCACTCATTGCGAAAGGACCTCGACCATGCCCGCAACCTTCACTAAAAGCGCCCTGTTGTTGAGCCTGTTGCTAGGCCTCGGCCAGGCACAGGCCGCCAGCGAACCCGGTCCCACGGAACTGGCGACTCGCCTGGGCATTCCGCACCCGGCGGTGATCGCCCACCGTGGCGCGTCTTTCGATGCGCCGGAATCCACCGCCGCGGCCTACAAGACGGCCCGCGACCTGGGTGCCGATTACCTGGAACTGGATCTGCAGCGCAGCAAGGACGGCGTGCTGTTCGCCCTGCACGACAACAACCTGCAACGCACGACCGACGTCGCCAGCAAATTCCCCGAGCGCAAGGACAGCCCGGCCAATGCATTCACCATGGCCGAGTTGAAAACCCTGGATGCGGGCAGCTGGTTCAATGCCGCCTACCCGGATCGCGCGCGTCCTGCTTTCGCCGGCCTGAAGATTCTGACCCTGGATGAAATCATCGACATCGCCGAGGGCAGCGCCCAGCACAAGCCCGGGCTGTACATCGAGACCAAGGAGCCCAAGCAGTTTCCCGGCATCGAACACGACCTCAAGGAAAAACTCCAGGCCCGTGGCTGGCTGAACCCGAGCGAATCGAAACCGGCCAACAGCGCGCTGGCGGTAGGCCAGGGCAACGGCAAGGTGGTCCTGCAGACCTTCGAGAAGAGCAGTCTCGAACTGCTGCAAAAGGAAATGCCGAAGGTGCCGAAGATCCTGTTGCTGTGGGTCGGTGAAGGCAGTATCGAGCCCAAGTCCAAGGTGACCTTTGCCGAGTCCGGCGAAAAAGATAAAGCCGCTTACTACGCCAAACAACAACCGAAGGATAAAGCCGAATTCCAGCGCTGGGTCGACTACGCCAAGGCCCAGGGCGCCATCGGTACCGGCCCGTCCGCTGCACTGACCCAGGGTGGCGACCAGAGCTACTCGGATCTGGTGCAACCCTGGATGAACCAGTACACCCACGATCAGGGCCTGCTGGTGCACGTCTACACCATCGACGATGCAGTGGACTACCAGAAAGTCATGGACGCCGGCGTCGACGGGATCTTCACCAACCGCGCCAGTGAGTTGTTGAAGTTCTATAAACGTCCGGCAGCGGCGAGTGTCGCGCAGTTGCTACAGAACAACGGCTACTGATCCAGAGTCGCGTAAAACCCTGTGGGAGCGGGCTTGCTCGCGAAAGGGCCATCAGCTTCAACATCCACGTTGACTGACACTCCGCATTCGCGAGCAAGCCCGCTCCCACAGGTTATGTATTTGTGTTTGTATGTTCGGGCACAGTCCCACAGGAATTGATGCAGGACATGTAGAGGGTTTTAAGGGTGGCTTAAGTTACACAAGCTAACCTGATCTCACTTAAACAGATCACCCAAGGAAAGAAGCCCATGAAGACCCTGACTGCTTTGTTCACCGCTGCGACCCTGATGCTCACCGCGGGTTTGGCCCAGGCAAAAGATGTGCCTGTCGACCAGATCCCTCAATTGGTCAAGGAAGGCAAGATCAAGCCGCTGGAAGAGTTGAACCAGATCGTGTTGAAGCTGCACCCGGGCGCCACCATCACCGACAGCGACCTGGACAAACACTCCACTATCTACGAGTACGAAGTCGAACTGCGTGACGCCAGCAATGTTGAATGGGACGTGGATTTGAACGCCGCCACCGGCGAAGTCCTGAAGAACAAACAAGACGACTGATGCCCCCCAGCAAAAGCCGCACGATTTGAAAGTCGTGCGGCTTTTTTGCGTCTGGATGATTGATCAGGCGGACGTGCTGCCGCCCTCATCCTGCAAGGCCTGCAACAGTGATTGCGTGGCAGTTGCCGCCACTACTGGCGTCACAAAAAAGTCATCCGCGCTTGCGATGATGCCGCTCAAGTGAACCTGTAAAACACGCAACAGGCGCCTCCCCCTTGCGAGTCCTCATGAACCACAGCCTCGATCAAAGCCATCGCGACACGGATCTGTTCGGCCTGCTCTACGGTTTCAGTTTTCGCCCCGGTGAGGCCGGTCGGGAAATCAATTCCGCCGAGGCTTTGCAGTTCCTGCAACAACCGGAAAGCGACGAACAGTTTCTCTGGCTGCACCTGAACCTCGCCCATGCCGCGTGCGAGCGCTGGATGAAAAGCCACCTGGAATTGCCCGAGGAATTTTTCGAGGCGCTGCACGAAGGCTCGCGCTCGACGCGCATCGAGCATGTCGACTCCGCGCTGCTGGCGGTGGTCAACGACGTGGTGTTCAACCTCAGCAACCTGATCTCGTCGGATGTCTCGACCTTGTGGGTGTGCGCCCGCAGTCGGCTGATCATCAGCGCTCGCCTGCAGCCGCTGCACTCGGTGGACAAGTTGCGCTCGTCGGTGAAGGCCCGGGAATGCTTTCGCTCCCCGCTGGAGCTGCTGGTGCATCTGCTGCGTGACCAGGGTGAAGTGCTGACCCAGATCGTGCGCAAGACCAGCCAGAGCGTGGACCAGATCGAAGACGAGTTGCTCTCCTCGCGCCTGTCGACCAACCGCGCCGAGCTGGGCGCCAATCGCCGGGTGCTGGTGCGTTTGCAACGGCTGCTGGCGCTGGAGCCAGGCTCGTTGCTGCGCCTGCTCAACCGGCCGCCGCAATGGCTGCAAAAGGAAGACGTGAAGGAACTGCGCAAATCCACCGAGGAGTTTGCGCTGATCATCAACGACCTCACGGCGCTGGGTGAGCGGATCAAGCTGTTGCAGGAAGAGATCGCCGCCAACATCAACGAACAGACCAACCGCACGCTGTTCACCCTGACAGTGGTGACGGTGCTGGCGCTGCCGATCAACATCATTGCCGGTTTCTTCGGCATGAACGTCGGCGGCATTCCGCTGGCCGATGACCCGGAAGGTTTCTGGATCCTGGTGGCACTGGTCGCGACCTTTACCGTGATTGCCGGACGCTGGGCGTTTCGCAAGCAGCAGGATTATTAAGATCAAAAGATCGCAGCCAATGGCACCCCCTACATCTGTAGGAGCTGCCGAAGGCTGCGATCTTTTGACTTTGCTTTTTAAAAACAAGATCAAAAGATCGCAGCCTTCGGCAGCTCCTACAAGGCGCACAACCTCATCCCGACCAGTGTCTGAGCCGGGATGCAAACGCATTTCGTCGCAAATTCAGGGGTTTGCGCGGTTATTGATCCGGCACCCGCCAGATTGCACTTCAGTTTGCTAACGTGTGGCCGACTCTTAAGAGACTCGATGTATTCAGGAGTGGAATCGTGAATCTGTACATCAATCAGCTTCAACACAAAGCTGACTTCAAAGAAGCCATCTACGCCGGCGATATCTTCCTGAACACTCAGTTGCGCGCCGCCAAAGAGCTGTGTGGCTTTGCCCAGGAAAGCATCACGGCGGCCTTCGATGGCGAAACCAACCACCAGGCGCTGCACACGCTGATGCCGGTGGAAGAGTTCGTGGTACTGGTGACTCGTCTCAAGGGTCAGTTCACCAACAGCCTGCGGGCCAAGGAGCTGATCCGCAGTTTCACCGACGAAATCGGTGCCGCTCCCGAGGAGTTCATTTTCGACGTACCGCGCATTCGTGTCGTGCCCAACTACGACTACCTGCACGCCGGCGTCAGCTATGCCTACAAGCCCCATCGCGATACCTGGTACGGCGGAGTCGACTGCCAGATCAATACCTGGATGCCGGTCTACACGATCCAGCCTGACCAGACCATGATGATCAACCCGGCCTACTTCGACGCCCCGGTGCAAAACACCTCGGCGCAGTGGAGCCTGGCCGACTGGATCGGCGTGCAACGCCAACGCGCCCAGGACAACATCAAGGAAGAGGCACGCCAACACCCGGTGCCCACCGAAGCCATCAACACGGCCTCCGAACTGCGCGTCGCCGGCAACACGGGCGAGATGCTGGTGTTTTCAGGCTCGCACCTGCACGGCACCGTGCCCAATTACACACAACAGACCCGCTTCAGCGTGGACTTTCGCCTGATGCACCTCGACGACGTCAGGCACAAGCGCGGCGCAATCAACGTCGACAATGCCTGCCCGGATGTCGGTGCCGGTTTCAAAGACTTTTTCCACGTCCACGACTTTTCGAACTTCCAGGGAATCCAGCAATGACCAAGCGTCGCATCACGCCCGCCGAGGCCCAATACAACGAAACCCGCGCCAACGTCCTGAAACGGGTCGATGCCGAATACGTGGCCGACGCTCCGTTCGTCTTCGCCAACCGCATTGGCGTGACCGCCGCGCTGTCGCGTATGGAGCTGTTCAAGAAGGTCGCGGAAGTACCGGGCGCGATCATTGAATGCGGCGTGTACAAGGGCAACTCGTTGATGCTCTACATGCACCTGTCGATGATTCTCGAGCCCTATGCGATCAACCGTTCGATCATCGGCTTCGACACCTTCGAAGGTTTCCAGAGCATCGACAAGAAAGAAGACCCGGCCGACGTCAACGAGACCATGTTCTCCGACACCGACCAGTCGCTGATCCAGGACATGATCGACGCCAACGACCTGTTGCGCCCGGTCAACCGCATCCCGCGTTGCGAGCTGGTCAAGGGCGACATCGTCAAGACCGTGCCGGAGTGGGTCAAGACCCGTCCGGACCTGGTCGTGGCCATGCTGATCCTCGACACCGACCTGTACGAATCGACCAAAGTCGCGCTGGAAACCTTCCTGCCGTACATGCCCAAAGGCGCGATCGTGGTGCTCGACGAAGTCGCCTACCGCAACTTCCCGGGCGAAACCAAGGCCCTGCGTGAAGTGCTCGACCTGAACAAGATCGAACTCAAGCGCCTGCCGTTCGATTCGTGCGTGGGTTACTTCCACGTCTGATCCAAAGTGGCGCAATACCTGTGGGAGCGGGCTTGCTCGCGAAGACGGAGTGTCAGTCACCATCATTGCTGAATGACAAACCGCCTTCGCGAGCAAGCCCGCTCCCACAAAAAGCACGGTTTCAGACTTCTGAGCGGATCACCTCCCCCAGCCAATCCATGAACACCCTCACCCGCACCGGCAAATGCCGCTGCCGGGCATAGAGCAGCGACGCCTCCATGGACGGCGCATTGAACGGCGACAACACCTCGACCAGTTCACCGCTCTGCAGGTATTGCTGCATGCCCATTCTCGGCGCCTGAATCAGGCCGAAACCACCCAGGCAGGCGGCCTCATAGGCATCGGTGCTGTTGACCGTGACACTGCCGGCCATCGGCAGTCGCTGCACCTGCCCCTTGTCAACGTACACAAAGCCTTCCGAACGCGAACCCAAAACGCCGACGTAGTGCACCAGCCGATGCCGCGCCAGATCCTCCAGCCGCTCGGGCACGCCATAGCGCTGCAAATACGCAGGGCTGGCACAATTGACCATGGTGAAGTCACACAGGTGTCGCGCCACCACCGATTGGTCCGGCTGGGCGCCAATGCGCAGCACGCAATCGAACCCTTCGGCGAGCAGATCGACCCGACGGTCGGTGCTGCTGATTTCCAGCTCAAGCAGCGGGTGCTGCGCCATGAACGCCGGCAGGCGCGGCATGATCACGCGACGGGCGAGAATGTTCGGCAGGTCGATGCGAATGCGCCCCACCAGCGACGCCTCGTCCTGGCGAAACAAGCCCTCGATCTCGTCCATGTGCGACAACAGGTCCTTGCTGCGCTCATACAACACCAGGCCATCCTGGGTCGCCTGGACCTTGCGCGTGGTGCGTTGCAACAACCGGGTGCCGAGCAATGCCTCCAGCGCCTGCACATGCTCGGACACCGTGGATCTGGGCAGCCCAAGACTTTCTCCGGCGAGGGTAAAACTCGACATCTCGCTGACACGGACAAAGGTGCGCAACAGTTCCAGTTTGTTCATCAGCCTGCTCTTGTATTGTTCGGTTTATCCGACCAGTGATTCCGATTTCACTCTGTTTATCACCCCTGCACGGATAAATAAACTTCCTCACATCAACCGCCCACTGCACCTGAGGAAGTCCCATGAACCGTAAAATCGCACTGATCACCGGCGCCAGCCGCGGCCTCGGCAAAAACGCAGCCCTGCATCTGGTTGCCCAAGGCATCGACATCATCGGCACCTACAACAGCCGCGCCGATGAGGCCCAGGCACTGGTGGCCGAGATCGAAAGCCTGGGCGGTCGCGCCGTCATGCTGCAACTGGACGTTGCCCGCAGTGAAAGCTTCAGTGCCTTCGCCAGCGAAGTCGCGAAGGTCCTGCACAGCCACTTCGAGCGCGAAAGTTTCGATTTTCTGATCAACAACGCCGGGATCGGCCTGCACGCCAACTTCGTCGACACCACCGTCGAGCAGTTCGACCTGTTGGTGAACATCCAACTCAAGGGGCCGTTTTTCCTCACGCAAAGCTTGTTGCCGTTGCTCAATGACGGCGGGCGCATCATCAACATTTCCAGTGGCCTGACCCGCTTCAGCTTGCCGGGCCACAGTGCCTATGCGGCGATGAAAGGCGCGATGGAAGTGTTGACCCGCTACCAGGCCAAGGAACTCGGTGCGCGCAAGATCGCGGTGAATATCCTCGCACCCGGCGCGATTGAAACCGATTTCGGCGGTGGCGCCGTGCGCGACAACCCCGGGTTGAACACCCTGGTGGCGAACAACACCGCCCTGGGTCGCGCCGGCTTGCCGGATGACATCGGCGCCGCGATTGCGCTGCTGCTGGCGCCGGGCAGCCAGTGGATCAATGGCCAGCGCATCGAGGCGTCGGGGGGGATGTTTTTGTAAAACGAGTAAAGACGGCTGTTGGAAAACCCTGTGGCGAGGGAGCTTGCTCCCGCTGGGCTGCGAAGCGGCCCCTAACATCGACGACTGCTGCGCAGCCGAGCGGGAGCAAGCTCCCTCGCCACAAAAACGCTACTTAGCAAGCCTCGCGAGTTATCAACACCCGCTCCCGAACCACGTCATACCCCCAGTGGTACACGTAGGTGTATGGCAGGAAGAACAGCAACACGCCGATATCCAGCAGGAACGCCTGCCACAGGCTGACATCCATCCACCAGGCAATCAGCGGCACGCCAAGCGCGACCAGACCGCCTTCGAACAACAGCGCATGCACCACGCGGACCCAGGCGTTGTGGGCGATGGCGAGGCGCTTGAGCACCCGGTCGAACATACCGTTGAAGACCACGTTCCAGGCCAGGGCCAGGGCGGCGATGAGGACGGTGACCATGCCCATTTCCAGCATCGGCTTCTTCATGATCCAGGCCAGCAGCGGGGTACAGATCAGAATGGCCAGCAGTTCGAAACCGATGGCTTGGAAAATACGTTCAGTAATGGATTTGTTGGCGCTCATGGCCGTACTCCGTTGAGTGACTGTGGTTGCCATGATCCGTCATCACACCGATACTTCATAACCAATAACCATCGATCAAGGCGATAGTTCATGGCTTCTCACGAAGTGTTGCTGGCGTTTGTCGAAGCCGCGACCCAAGGCTCGTTTTCCGCCGCGGCGCGCAAGCTGGGCCGCAGTCAGTCGACCATCAGCGCGGCAGTGGCCAGCCTGGAAATCGACCTCAACCTGACGCTGTTCGACCGCAGCAGCCGCAAGCCCGGGCTGACCCCGGCCGGACGCGTCATGCTGCAACGGGCCGAAGACATCCTGGCCGCCAGCAGTCGTCTGGAAATGACCGCCCGCCAACTGTCCCAAGGGGTGGAAGCGAAGCTGACGGTGGCGCTGTCCGATACCTATCAGTCGGACCGTTTCGAGGCGTCACTCAGTGCCTTCGAGCAGCGTTACCCGGACCTGGAACTCGAATGCCTGATCGCCGAATGCGATGACCTGGTGTCGCTGGTGCAAAGCGGCCGGGCGCAGATTGCCTTCGCCGAAATGCAGGACAGCTACCCGCCGGACCTGGTCAGTTCGACGGTGGACGAGCGCACGGAAATCGCCCTGTTCGTGTCCCCTACCCACCCGCTGACAAGGCTGGACTACGTCGATCAGGATGTACTGCAACAACACCGTGAACTGCGCCTGGCCACCATCATCAATCCCTATGAAAGTCGGGCGAAGGGCCGCGTCTGGTCGGCGCCGAGTTATCTGATGCTGCTGGAAATGGCCCAGGGCGGATTCGGCTGGGCGCCGTTACCCCGCTGGCTGGTGGAGCGCTTCGGGCCCGGGACCTTGCAGGAACTGGTGGTGCGCGGCTGGCCGAAAACGGTGTCGGTGGATGCGTTGTGGTCGCGGCTGAATCCGCCGGGGCCGGCGGGGAGCTGGTTGCTGGGCAAGATGCTGGAATGAAGGTCCTTCGGCCCTTATCGCGAGCAAGCTCGCTCCCACAGGTTATTGTGTCTGGTCACAAAATTTGTGTACACCTCTGCCCCTGTGGGAGCGAGCTTGCTCGCGATGAGGCCAGTACAGCCGCATCAATCCAGTGCCTTGAGCCGCGCCTCGATAAACCGCCGCTCCGGCTCTTGCCGGGTCAACGCCAGTGCCCGCTCCCACGCCGCCCGCGCCTCTGGCATACGACCCAGTTGCCGACAAAACTCCGCCCGCGCCGAATGCGCCAGGTGGTAATCCAGCAGTTCGCCCCGCGCCAGAATGGCATCGACCAGCGTCAGCCCCGCCTGCGGTCCATCGCGTTGGGAAATCGCCGCCGCACGATTCAACTCGATCACCGGCGACGGCACCGCCCGCAGCAGCACGTCATACAGGCCGACAATCTGCGGCCAATCGGTTTCCCCCGCCGTCGAGGCTTCGGCATGCACCGCCGCGATGGCCGCTTGCAGGCAATAGGGCCCGAATCGCCCCAAGCCCAGCGCGTGCTCGATCAGCGCACAGCCTTCAGCAATCAACCCGGCGTCCCACAGCGAACGGTCCTGCTCGTCCAGCACAATCAGCTCGCCGCTCGCCGAAGTCCTGGCCGGGCGCCGCGACTCGTGCAGCAGCATCAACGCCAGCAAGCCCATCACCTCCGGCTCCGGCAACAGCTCCACCAGTAACCGGCCGAGACGGATCGCCTCGCGGGTCAATTCCTCGCGGACCAGTTCGGCGCCGATGGACGCCGAGTAGCCCTCGTTGAACACCAGGTAGATCACCCGTAATACGCTGTCCAGGCGCTCGGGCAACTCCGCCAGCGTCGGCACTTGATAAGGGATTTTCGCGTCGCGGATCTTCGCCTTGGCGCGCACGATGCGCTGGGCGATGGTGGCCGGGGCCGAGAGAAAGGCCCGGGCGATTTCTTCCGTGGTCAGGTCGCAGACTTCCCGCAGCGTCAGCGGCACTTGCGCGTCCGCCGCCAGGGCCGGGTGGCAGCAAGTGAAGATCAGCCGCAGGCGATCGTCTTCCACGTCTTCATCACTCCAGTCTGCCTGTTCCAGCTCCTCCAGCTGCGCAATCAGCAAGGGCTGCGACGCGGCAAAACGGGCGCGCCGGCGCAAGGCATCGATGGCCTTGAAGCGCCCGGCGGACACCAGCCAGGCCCGCGGATTGTTCGGTACACCGTCACGCTGCCAGCGTTCGACCGCGATGAAAAACGCCTCGTGCAAGGCCTCTTCGGCGAGGTCGAAATCACCGAGCAAACGAATCAGGGTCGCCAGAATGCGCCGCGACTCTTCGCGATAGACCCGCTCGACCTGCGCCTGAACCGGCAGCCCAGGCATCTTAAGGATTCAACTGCCGAACGGGGCGCACTTCGACACTGCCGACCCGGGCCGCCGGAATGTTCCCGGCGACCTGGAGGGCTTCGTTGAGGTCCTTGGCATCGATCAGGTAAAAGCCGGCCAGTTGCTCCTTGGTTTCAGCGAATGGACCATCGGTGATCGACATCTTGCCGTTGCGCATGCGCACGGTGGTGGCGGTCTGCACCGACTCCAGCGCCTCGGCGGCGACCATCCGGCCACTGCCCTGGATCGACTCGGCATAGGCCATGCACTCTTCGTCCTTCGGGCTTTCCGGCAGTGAATGCAGCAGTTGCTCATCGCTGTAGACCAGGCATAGGTACTTCATCACGCTCTCCTTATCGAACGATCAACTATGGTCGCTGACTGGCATTCTGGCTCGGTTTCCCGACGATCAGGGCTTGAGGTCGAACAGCGTCGCGCCGCTGGTCATGTCGAACGGCGCCGACCAATGTTCGTGGACGATCTGCCACAGCCCCGCCTCCTGTCGATAGCACTGCGAGACACGCATCCAGCAGGCCTGGGTTTCGCCCTTGTCGTTGGTGCCACCGCAATGGGCCAGCCAGTGAGCGAACGCAATTTCCTGGGACGGCTCGATGGTGATTTCGTCGAATTCGAAAATGTGCGGACCGGGGCACATTTCCATGCAGGCCTGCCAATGCGCGCGGTACGCCGGCTTGCCTTTGAATTGCAGGGCCTTGACCGCGTCGAAGGAGACGATGTCATCGGCATACAGGGCCATGACTTTTTCAATGTCCTTGGCCATGACCGCCTGACGATAGTTCTCGATGAGGTTCTGGATCTGGGTTTGCGAGTTCATGGTGGTTCTCCGTGGTTTTTATTGGAAGACACCCTTAGTCGTCTGGCGATCCGGCGAATCGACAGAAGAAATAAAAATAATCCAAACGGCCAGAATCGCTAGAATCCGAGGTTCTATTCATGTTGGAAAAAGGACACTCCCGTGACAGCTCGACTTGTGCCTTACGAAAGCCTGAATGCGCAGCAGCGCCAGCAGATCGAGGCCATTGAAGTTCATCCGGAGCAAATTAAGTTCTCCGGTGATATCCACGGTGCATTGCACACCTTATTGTCCAGGCCCGGCCCGGGGGTCAAAGGATTTGCCCTGCTGGCCGAAGACATTCCCGTGGCCTTCCTGCTGCTCAAACGCCCCCCCGTATTGCCTGCGTGGGCCGATGAACACAGCGCCACCCTGCATGCCCTGCAAGTCGATCAACGCGCCCAGGGCAAAGGCTACGGCAAGGCCTGCCTGCAAGCGCTGCCCGAAGCGGCGCGCCTGGCCTGGCCGGAAATCCGCGGGCTGGAGCTGTCGGTGGATGCCGATAACGAAGCTGCCATCGCCCTGTACGCCAGGTTCGGCTTTGTCGACAGCGGCGAGGCGTACAAGGGCCGGATCGGTTATGAGCGGCGGATGGGGTTGGTGTTTTGAACACGGCCCCCACCAACACCACAAAAACACTGTGGGAGCGAGCTTGCTCGCGATAGCGGATGATCAGTCGACATCTTTGTTGAATGTTACACCGCCATCGCGAGCAAGCTCGCTCCCACAGAGGATCTATGTCGGGTCAGAGTTCCAGCACCATCTCATGCCACGCCATGCCGCCATGGTCCGACGCCGACGGCTTGACGTAGGCAAAGCCGAACCCGGCATACAACGGAATATGTCGCTCCTTGCACATCAGGTTGATGCTGACCTTGCCCATTGCACGCATACGCTCGATGAATTCGCCCATCAAAAGCTTGGCCAGGCCCTGCCCCTGATAATCCGGGTGCACCACCACCGACATGATCACCACGTGCGGCCCGGCCGGGTCGTGGCCGATCAGTTCCTTGAACGCCTCGTCTGACATTTCCACCTGAAACGCCGCACCGGAGTTGATGAAACCGGCGACGACGCCGTCCACTTCAGCAACGATAAACCCCTCGGGCCAGGTGGCGATGCGGGTGGCGATCTTCTCGCGGGTCGCGGCTTCATCACCTTCATAGGCAAGGGTTTCGATGGCAAAGCAGCGGTCCAGATCGGCGGGGGTGACGTTGCGGATGACGGTGTTCATGGCGGCTCGGGATCAGCATGGGAAAGGCTGGGGATGATAAATCAGCCGCCGTGGGACATCGAGAGACGAATCGGCTGATCCGCCTCTCGCGGCAGGTGTCATGCCTTGATTGGCAGCCAGAGTTCCAGCTTGCCGGTGTTGAGCTTGGGGTTGAAGTCTTCGCTGTAACGCTCGAACTCCGGCGCCGCCAATAGCTCGTGGCCGGACTGCGGCAGCCACGTGCCATGGATGTACTGGAAGGTTTGCGGCAGGGTGTCCAGCGGCCCCTTGTGTTCGAACACCGCGTACAGCTGCGGCTGAACTTCCACCCAGCGGTAGGTTTCCGGCAAATCGTCGAGCTTGCTGATCTCGACCCCGGCGATGTAATCGAAGCCGCCCTTGCCGTCGAAATTGCAGCAGACGCCGTAGGTGACTTCGCCTTTCTGGCCCGGGATATGGCCCATATGCGGGATGAATTTCTCCCAGAGCTCGGGAATACCCTGGGTGGTTTGCTGGGTGAATGGTCCGCCCAGCCCTGCAATCAGCAGGAAGTGCCCGTGTTCGAAGCGCGGTTGCGTCAGTTCGACGCGTGCTAACTCATCCATGACTCGACTCCTGACGCATAAAAATGGGTTCGGCTGGGAGTATAGAAGCCAAACCCGATTCGCCCAGTTACAGGGCGTGCAACGGCTCGACCGCACCGGCGCCAACGAACTCGTTGTAACCCGATAGGATCACGTAGACCGCGAAATAGCAGAAGATCGCCGCCGATGCCATGTAGGAATAACGCAGCAACTTGTCGCCGAGCAACTTGCCGCCGTGGCTCGCGGCAAAGCACAGCCCGACACACCAGAGAATCCCCGCGCAGAGAAAACCGCCGAGAAACAGCGCGGAGCTGAGGGCGCCACCGCCACCTGAACGGGCGATCAGCGTGCCACCCACGGCGGCGAACCAGAGAATGGCGCTAGGCGACGACATGGCCAGGAAGATCCCGCGGAAAAATTCTTTGCGATGGGAGTTGTGCCCCACCTCGGCCGATTGCGCCAGCACCGCTTCGTGGTGAATCGCCGAATAAATCATCTTCGCCGCGAAATACACCAGCAGCGCCGAGCCACCGATCCACAACACCCAGCGCACGGTTTCGTACTGCAACAACACGGTCATGCCGGCCAGCGCCAGTACCGCGTAGATCAGATCGCCGACGCAGGTCCCGAGGCCCAGGGCAAAGCCCTGGAAATAGCCGCGCTGCATGGCCAGGGTGATCATCGCGATGTTGGCCACGCCGATATCCAGGCACAGCGAAAGGCTCAGCAAGAAGCCGCTGGTAAATTCCATCGAACCCTATCCTTCGGAAAAATTTGTTTACTTTGAGGCTGGACAGTCTGCCACAGCTGCCCTTACATTCCGCCACAGGTCACCGCAGTGACCAGCGTCGCTCGGACGGTTCCGGGCGCTTACGTTATCCGAGGCAACAATGGCCGAACAAGGTTCGCCGCGCCGCTTTGCGCGCATCGATCGACTCCCCCCTTACGTTTTCAACATCACCGCCGAGCTGAAGATGGCCGCCCGTCGTCGTGGCGAAGACATCATCGACTTGAGCATGGGCAACCCCGACGGCGCCACGCCGCCGCACATCGTCGAAAAACTCGTCACGGTGGCCCAGCGCGAAGACACCCACGGCTACTCCACCTCCAAGGGCATTCCGCGCCTGCGCCGGGCGATTTCCAACTGGTACAAGGACCGCTACGAGGTCGACATCGACCCGGAAAGCGAAGCCATCGTCACCATCGGCTCCAAGGAAGGCCTGGCGCACCTGATGCTGGCCACCCTGGATCAGGGCGACACCGTACTGGTGCCCAACCCGAGCTACCCGATTCACATCTACGGTGCCGTGATTGCCGGCGCCCAGGTGCGGTCGGTGCCGCTGGTACCGGGCGTGGATTTCTTCGCGGAGCTGGAGCGGGCGATTCGCGGCTCGATTCCGAAACCGAAGATGATGATCCTCGGTTTCCCGTCCAACCCGACCGCCCAGTGCGTGGAGCTGGACTTCTTCGAGCGCGTCATCGCCCTCGCCAAGCAGTACGACGTGCTGGTGGTGCACGACCTGGCCTACGCCGACATCGTCTACGACGGCTGGAAAGCCCCGTCGATCATGCAGGTGCCGGGGGCCAAGGACATTGCGGTGGAGTTCTTCACCCTGTCCAAGAGCTACAACATGGCCGGCTGGCGCATCGGTTTCATGGTCGGCAACCCGGAACTGGTCAACGCCCTGGCACGGATCAAGAGCTACCACGACTACGGCACCTTTACCCCGCTGCAAGTGGCGGCTATTGCCGCCCTGGAAGGCGATCAGCAATGCGTGCGCGACATCGCCGAGCAGTATCGGCAGCGCCGCAACGTACTGGTCAAGGGCCTGCATGAACTGGGCTGGATGGTGGAAAACCCGAAAGCGTCGATGTACGTCTGGGCCAAAATCCCTGAGGCTTACGCGCACCTGGGTTCGCTGGAGTTCGCCAAGAAACTGCTGGCCGAAGCCAAGGTCTGTGTCTCGCCGGGCGTCGGGTTTGGCGAGTACGGCGATGATCACGTGCGCTTTGCCCTGATCGAAAACCAGGACCGGATTCGCCAGGCCGTACGCGGGATTCGCGGAATGTTCCGCGCGGATGGGCTAGTCACCAAATCCAACACCTGACCCATATCTCCTGTGGGAGCGAGCTTGCTCGCGATGGCGTCGTATCAGTCAATAATAATGGCGACTGATACACCGCTATCGCGAGCAAGCTCGCTCCCACAGGGTCTTGTATAGTCCTTGAAGTCGAGCACCCATAAAAAAACCGCATCGCTGCGGTTTTTTTGAGTCTGTCGAATCGCTTAGACGAACAGCGACAACAACAGGATAAAGCCCAGGCCCACCACCGACAGGATGGTTTCCATCGCGGTCCAGGTCTTGAAGGTTTCAGCCACGGTCATGTTGAAGTACTGCTTCACCAGCCAGAAACCGGCGTCGTTGACGTGCGACAGGATCAGGGAACCAGCACCGGTGGCCAGCACCAGCAGTTCACGGTTCACGCCCGGAATCATCCCCACCACCGGCACCACGATGCCCGCGCCAGTGATGGTCGCCACAGTCGCCGAACCGGTGGCGATACGAATCACCGCCGCCACCAGCCAGGCCAGCAGGATCGGCGAGATCTGTGCGTTCACCGCCATGTGGCCGATCACGTCACCCACACCGCTGGTCACCAGCATCTGCTTGAAGCCACCACCGGCACCGATGATCAGGATGATCGCGGCGGTCGGCGCGAGGCTGGCATCGAGCCATTTCATCATCTGGCTGGAACCGATGCCCTGCTTGTAGCCGAAGGTATACAGCGACAGCAGCAATGCCAGCAGCAACGCCGAGATCGGGTGGCCGATCAGGTCCATGAAGGCGCGGAAGATGTTGCCATCAGGCAGCACCACGTCGGCAAAGGTCTTGAGCAGCATCAGGAACACCGGCAGCAGCACGGTCACCAGTGTGATGCCGAAGCTTGGCAGATCGGCAGAATCCGATTCGCGGGCCAGTTGATCCACCAGCTCCTGGTTCGGATGACCAGGGATGTGCTTGGCAATGAACGTACCGAAGATCGGGCCGGCGATGATGGCGGTTGGCAGCGCAACGATCAGGCCGTAAAGAATGGTCTTGCCGATGTCGGCACCAAACACACCGATGGCCAGCAGCGGACCCGGGTGCGGCGGCACCAGGCCGTGTACCGCGGACAGACCCGCCAGCAGCGGGATACCGATCTTGATGATCGACACGCCCGTGCGGCGAGCGACGATGAACACCAGCGGGATCAGCAGCACGAAGCCGATTTCGAAGAACAGCGGAATACCGACCAGGAACGCCGCGAACATCATCGCCCACTGCACCTTGTCCTTGCCGAAGGCGCGGATCAACGTCTGCGCAATCTGATCCGCACCACCCGATTCGGCCATCATTTTGCCGAGCATCGTGCCCAGCGCGAGGATGATGCCGACAAAACCAAGCACGCCACCGAAGCCATCCTGGAACGCCTTGATGATGGTGCCGATCGGCATGCCGGAGGTCAGCCCGAGGAAGGCTGCGGCGATGATCAGGGCGAGGAAGGGGTGCAATTTGAACTTGGTGATCAGGACGATAAGCCCGATCACCGTGACCACTGCATCGAGCAGCAGGAACGTCTCGTGGGACATGCCAAACATTAGGGGTGTCTCCTGGTTGTTGTTGTTATTAAAGCGGGTTAATCAGAAGCCGCGAGGACAGCGCTGTCTTTGCAAGCACAGTCATACCGCCTGCTTCAGGCCGTTCGCCTGCCACCAGACATGAGCCTGCGCAGCCAGTTGCTCGACGCTATGGGTCGAAGCATCCAGCGCCAGGGTCAACGGCTCGCCGACAGGCGATTCGAGGGTGGCGAACTGGCTGTCGATCAGGGTCGAAGGCATGAAGTGGCCCGGCCGATGGGACACGCGGTCGGCGGCCACCTCGGGGGTCAACTCAAGGAACACGAAGCCCAGGCCCGGCAAGGCGCTGCGCAGACGTTCGCGATAGAGGTGTTTGAGCGCCGAACAGGTCAGCACCGGGCGCTCGCCCTTGGCGTCGACACGGCGCAGTTCATCGCACAGGCTGTCGAGCCAGCCGGCGCGGTCTTCATCGTTCAGGGGGATCCCCGCGCTCATCTTTTCGATGTTGGCGGCAGGGTGGAAAGAGTCGCCTTCAATGGCCGTAGCGCCGCTCAGTTGGCACAGGGCCTCGCTGACGCACGTCTTGCCGCAACCGGCAACGCCCATGATGACCAGGGCGGTGATGGGATGGTTCATGTAACACCTCAGCGCGCAGACAGCGCTACCTTTGCCAGTTATGACACTAGATCAAAAGCAGAAGTTGCCGACGCCTTTCTTGTCATTTTGTGGGTTGCAGCAGGTTAGGTCCCAACACCAAAAAGCGAGGATCAGGCGAACCCTCGCTCACGCATTTGCAGCTGCATCGAGACAGCGCTACCTTAGTGCCTTGAATTTTGTTTGGCAAGCCGTCGATGAACACAACCAAGAACGATAAAAATACCCGCACCACTGGCCGCCCTACCCTGAACGAAGTTGCCCGACTGGCCGGCGTCAGCCCGATCACCGCCTCCCGCGCCCTGCGTGGCGTCAGCACCGTGGCCACCGAACTGGTGGAAAAAGTGCAGAAAGCGGCGCTGGAACTCAACTATGTCGTCAACCCTGCCGCCCGCGCCCTGGCCTCGGCCCAGAGCCATTCAGTCGTGGTGTTGGTGCCGTCGCTGTCCAACCTGCTGTTCATCGACACCCTGGAAGCCATTCATCAGGTTTTGCGCCCCAAGGGCTTCGAAGTGCTGATCGGCAACTTCCACTACTCACGTGATGAAGAAGAAAACCTGCTGCGCAACTACATGGCCTATCAGCCACGCGGCTTGCTGCTGACCGGGTTCGACCGCACCGAAAGTTCGCGGCGGATGATCGAAGCCAGCAACATTCCCTGCGTGTACATGATGGAGCTGGACAGTGCGGCCGGGCTCAATTGCGTGGGTTTCTCGCAACTGGCGGCCGGCGAAACGGCGGCCGAACACTTGCTGTCCCGCGGTCGCAAGCGCCTGGCCTACATTGGCGCGCAACTGGACCAGCGCACCTTGCTGCGCGGCGAGGGGTTCCGCAAAGCCCTGCAAAAGGCCGGTTTGTACGACCCGGCGCTGGAAGTGCTGACGCCCCGCCCGTCTTCGGTCGGCCTGGGGGGCGAATTGTTCTTGCAGATGATCGCCAGCCGCCCGGATGTCGATGCGATCTTCTTCGGCAACGACGACCTGGCCCAGGGCGCGCTGCTCGAAGCGATGCGACACGGGATCAAGATCCCCGAGCAAGTGGCGATCCTCGGCTTCAACGACCTGCCCATGTCCGAGCACATGGTCCCGCGCCTGAGCAGCATCAACACCCCACGCGAAGCCATCGGCCGCCGCGCGGCGGAGCAGATGCTGACGCTGATGGCCGGCAACACCGTGGCCAGGCCTGTGCAGGACATGGGGTTTGAGTTGAAGGTGCGGGAGAGCACTTAAGCCCCTGCATCAATGTGGTCAGGCAAGGGACATTGTGGCGAGGGGGCTCGCCCCCGTTCGGCTGCGGAGCAGTCGTAATCCAGTTCACTTGGTTTAACTGTATGACCGCAGTGTCTGTTTTTGGGGTCGCTTCGCAACCCAACGGGGGCAAGCCCCCTCGCCACAGAAAAGCCCCCTCACCTTCGCTCAGTGTTCAATCCTGCGGATCAAGGTTATCCAGCACCCGATTCACTGCCAGTTCCGCCAGCATGATGATCTGTGCGATCGCCAGTGCCGTGTTGCGCTGGCTGCCTTCCAGATACGTTGCAAAGTCATTGGTCATCACACTCGCCGAGGCCAGTGACTCGCAGGCGTGCGCC
The DNA here is from genome assembly GCF_059424105.1 of Pseudomonas sp. GW456-E7. Lineage (NCBI taxonomy): Bacteria > Pseudomonadati > Pseudomonadota > Gammaproteobacteria > Pseudomonadales > Pseudomonadaceae > Pseudomonas > Pseudomonas sp. GW456-E7. The sequence goes on from NZ_JBWKZB010000028.1 coordinate 26,282, forward strand.
AACAGCGTTTCGTTATTGATGCCGGGGGAGATGGAGAACATCGGGCTGGGATTGCGTGGGGGGTTGGGCGTGGGTTTGAACATGGCAATGCTCCTAGAGTGATGGAGCTGCCACGTCTCGCTGCGATACGAAGGGTGGCAGCTGTACGCGGGTCGCAGACCGGGACTCTAGAACCCGGTAGACCCGAAGGTCTCCCACGCACAGCCGCCATAAAGTGAAGTGATCACGAATGGTGGACGCTATGCGTCTAGAGATACCCGGGCTGCGAAACCCGATCGCTGAATTTGCAGCGACACGGAACGATAGAGTCCGGATACCAGGCGCACAAGTCGGCGGATTCTGGCTTAGTTGTAGGCAAGGGTGCAAGAAAGCGTAACCTGCACAATTCATCTGAAGCCGCTCTCCTACAGCGCCTTCCTACATGCCACCACCTACAATTGCCTGTACGTCATTCTCGCTGGAGCAGAACATGGAACATGCACTGAAGATTCTCGGCAAGGCGTCGTCCATTAACGTCAGAAAAGTCCTGTGGACCTGCGAGGAACTGGGCATCACCTACGAACGCGAGGACTGGGGCAGCGGCTTTGCTTCCACCCACAGCCCGGAGTTCCTCCGGTTCAATCCCAACGCGCAGGTGCCGGTGATCATCGATGAGGCCGGGGTGTTATGGGAGTCCAATACCATCTGCCGCTACCTGGTGGGCAAACATCATCACCATCATACCGAGCTGCTGCCTACCGAACCGGCCGCCCGCGCTCGGGTGGAGCAGTGGATGGATTGGCAAGCCACCGAACTCAATCCGTCCTGGAGATACCCGTTCATGGCGCTGGTGCGCAAGGACCCGGAGTTCCAGGACCCGCATAGCCTTGAAGTCGGCATTCGCGGCTGGAACCAGAAAATGGCCATCCTCGAGCATCAACTCGCGACCACCAAGGCCTATGTCGCCGGACCGCGATTTACCCTGGCCGACATCGTCATCGGCCTGTCCGTCAATCGCTGGCTGATGACCCCGATCGAGCGTCCGGACTACCCCGCCGTCGATGAGTATTTCAAACGCCTGGCGCAACACCCCGGTTTCCTGAAGCATTGCTGCAACGGCTTGCCTTGAATGGCCGCAGGTTGCCGCCTGGCGGCAACCGCTGACCGAAACCCTGCTAGCACTATCACGCCAACCATTTGATTTTGTTGCCTTTAATCCACGAGGCACGCTATTTGCTGAGACCACGCACCGCCATTAGCCACAAGGTCTCTTCATCATGTTGGTCAGTGCAAAACAATCGTTGGTGACCCCACTTCCCAAGCGTCCCGGTGACGAGCCCTCCGCCGATGCCGCCGCCGGTCTTCAGGGCGGCATGCAGGCGGTCAACGCCCAGTCCATGCAAAACAATCTGCAGGCGCAAACCACAGCCACCCGACAGGTGCAGGACTCCGCCACCCGGATCGCCACGCAGCACGTCAGCGAGGCGAGCAAGATCAGCGACAACGTCGACGAAGCGTTCGCCAAGACCCGCGTGAACCTGCAAGCGACAGACGCCACCCGGCTCAGCGAAGGCTCGGCCACCGCCGAATTCAAGGACTACATGAGCAAAACGCCAGAAGAGCGTCTGCGCGACAGTATCCTGAAAGAGATGGGCATTACCGAGGAAGACCTGAAAGCCATGCCGCCGGAGAAACAACAGGCGGTGGCGCAAGAAATTGCCGATCGCATGAAGGACAAAATGCAATTGGCGCAAGCAGAGAAAGACAACGGTAGCAGTCCGGTGGTCGACAAGCTCCTCGCCTCGCTCTAACCACTGCGCGATAAAAAAGGTCCCAAGCCCGGGACACTGTGGGAGCGAGCTTGCTCGCGATGGCGGACTGTCAGGCACCCCTTGTGGGACGGTCCAATCGCTATCGCGAGCAAGCTCGCTCCCACAAGGTTTGTAGTGCGACTAGTTCAGTTGCAACGTCGAGTTGAACTGACTGATCGCATCCACCACATGCCGTGAGCCCTGCTGGATTTCCAGGATCACCTCCCCCGCCTCGTTCGCCAGTTCCACACCCAGGCCGGTTCGGCTCAGACTCGATTGCATGCTCGACACCGCGCTCAGCGACAAGTCGTGGTTCTTGCGCACCACCTCGACGATCTCCAGCGTCGCCTGACTGGTACGCGCCGCGAGGCTGCGCACTTCATCGGCCACTACCGCAAACCCGCGCCCGTGCTCACCGGCCCGCGCCGCTTCAATCGCCGCGTTGAGTGCCAGCAAGTTGGTCTGATCGGCAATGCCGCGGATGGTCTGCACGATGGTGCCGATGATGTCGGACTGTTTGCTCACGGCATCGATACTCACTGCCGCTTCGTTCAGGTCGCGGGAAATGTCCTGGATGATCTGCACCGTCTGCTGCACCACTTCGGAACCCTTGCGCGCGCAGACGTCGTTTTGCACCGAGGTGCTGTGGGCCGATTCCGCGGCAGTTTGCAGGGTGGTCATCTGGTGAGTGATGTCGCTGGCAAACTTGACCACTTTGTACAAACGCCCCTTGGCGTCGAACAACGGGTTGTAGGACGCTTCGAGGAATACCGTCTGACCTTGCTTGTTCCTGCGCTCGAAACGATGGGAGTGATATTCGCCGCGGTTGAGCGAAGCCCAGAAATTGCGGTATCCCTGGGACTCGGCTTCGGCACGGTGGCAGAACAGGCTGTGATGCTGCCCCACCACTTCGTTGAGCGAGTACTGCATGGTTTTCAGGAAGTTGTCGTTGGCGCTGATGACCTTGCCTTCGGGCGTGAATTCGATCACGGCCATGGAGCGGCCGATCGCGGCGAGTCGGCTTTCGTTTTCGTGTTCCTTGTTGACCCGGGCAGTGATGTCGGTAGCGACCTTGATCACGCTCCTGACCTGCCGGTCGGGGCCCAGCACCGGCATGTAGCTGGCTTCGAGCCAGATTTCACGGCCGCTTTTGTGCAAGCGCAAAAAGGTCCCGCTCAGCGGCTCGCCCCGCGCCAGGTCGCGCCACAGTTTGGTGTAGTCGTCGCTGCGGTAGTACTGCTCTTCACAAAAGATCCGGTGATGCTTGCCGCGCACTTCTTCGGCGCTGTAACCCATGGCACTGCAAAAGTTTTCGTTGGCATCGATGACGATGCCGTCCGGGGTGAATTCAATCATCGCCATCGAACGACTCACCGCCGCGAGCTTGGCGTTGGCCTCGGTCAGCGCACAGCTGAAGCGTTCGATTTCCAGCAGGTCAGCCTTGTGATGTAGGTTGAACATTGTTGTTTCACCTTCCGCGCGATTTTTTGATTGATGAAAGTTGCAGGTCTTTCACATCCACCACTACGTTCCGTGGAGCAGGCACACGCATCCCTCCAAAAAGAAGGACTAGTCAGGTGATAAACGATGATCAATCGGAGGGTCCTTACAGCGACACGCTCATCAAGACATCCTTTTCTTGATAGCCCGCATGCGGGCCAGCCCTAACAGATTCGAATCAAATTCCATTTAGCGGACAGCTCCCTGTGTTCAAGTGTCGGTGCCTTTGATTGCGCACTCTGGCGGCCAGTCGACCGCCTCATCACGGTCGACATAACCAGTTACAGCTGATCATAGACAGCAACCTTGGGCTTGCAAGGCCACTAGTCGGCCAGCATTGAGGACAAAAACGATTCAGCGACCGACGGTGAAAGCGGCGTTGGCTGCCGAATTGGCGTAAGACTTCAAATCGCATCGCGAGCAAGCTCGCTCCCACAGGGGATCTCTGCTGACCACGGGTTGTGTGGGCACAACAGATCCAATGTGGGAGCGAGCTTGCTCGCGATGGCTACTTTCCAGGCACTACAAAACTACAAGCTCGCACTCACCTTGCTAGCCACCTCCCCCGGCACCCAGCCCTTCCACACCTGCGGTTGCTCACGCAAAAACGCTTCGGCGACTTCGCGGGGTTTCTGCCGTTTTTCACTCATCTGGCCCAGGGTCTGGTTCAACAGATCAATCGGCAGGTCGACCTTTTCGAAGAACGTCACCAGGTCCGGGTATTGCGCCTTGAACGGTGCCGACACGCCGATGGCCAGGCTCGCCGGCATCGAGCGCGTGCCTTTGGGGTTCGGGTTGTTGGCGTCGGCCAGGGTTTTCCAGGCTTCGGCGTCGAACGGCGGTTCGTCGAGCTTCACCAGTTTGAATCGCCCCAACAGCGGTGTCGGCGACCAGTAGTAGAACAGCACCGGTTTGCCACGGCGGATCGACGATGCCACTTCTGCGTCCAGCGCCGCGCCGGAACCGGTGCGGAAGTTGACGTAGCTGGCGGTCAGGTCATAAGCCTTGAGTTTCTGGCTGTTGACGATTTCCGAGGTCCAGCCGGTGGGGCTGTTGAGGAAGCGTCCGCGACTCGGGTCTTCAGGGTCGCGGAATACATCCTTGTACTTCGCCAGGTCGGCTACGGACTTGAGCTCCGGGGCCAAGGGCTTGATGCCGCGCTCGGGATCGCCCTTGATCACGTACTCCGGCACCCACCAACCCTCGGTGGCGCCTTTGACCGTATCGCCGAGGCCGAAGACCTTGCCCTCGGCGGCGGCCTTGACCCAGGCAGGGCTGCGTCCGGCCCACTCTTCACCGATGACCTGGATATCGTTTTTGGCCAGCGCCGCTTCCAGGCTGACGGTGCTGCCCGGCAGCGTGTCGGTCGGGTAGCCGTAACCTTTCTCAACGATCAGGCGCAGGATTTCGGTGATGAGGCTGCCGCTTTCCCACGTGATGTCGCCGAAATGGATAGGCGCCGCTTTTTCCGTGGCCGATGCCGGGTGGGACAACAGGCTCAGGGCCAGCAGCGAACTGCCGAGCAGGGTTTTGATCGATCTCATGCGGACCTCTTGTTCTTGAGTGGGCGGTTCAGGGATTGGTTGGCGCTGTGCCGGTCGCACAGGGCCTGGGAACGGGTCATGTAGTCGCTGACCGAACGCAGCGAGATACCCAACGCTGCGGCAATTTGCGGGTAGGTCAGGCCGTCGATCCGCGACAGCAGGAAGGTCGAGCGCACTTTGCCGGGCAGCCGCTGAAGGCTGCGCTCCACACGGGTCAGGGTCTGGGACAGTTGAGCCAGGTCCTCCGGTGATTCGGCGTGGATCGGCTCGGCCTGTTGCAGTTGCTGAAGGTACTGGCGCTCCAGGTCACCTCGACGCCAACGCTGAAAGAGCAGACGCCGGGCGACGGTGGTGAGCAAGGCGCGGGGTTCACGAATTGCCGTCAGGCTTGGCGCCTGGAGCAGTTGCAGGAAGGTTTCGCAGGCAATGTCTTCGACAGCGGCGGCATCGTTCAGGGACTGACGCAGGCGTGTGCAGAGCCAGTGGTAATGAGCGCGGAACAGTCCGTCCACGTGTTTGCGGTGAAGAATATCGGCGCCGGACATAGGGGCTCCTGGGTTAGGGGTCGCTGAATGTCCGGTGGTCCGGTGAGGCGAATCCTAGCAAGGAGCCTTATTCATTAATAATACTTAAAACTTATTTTTATATTCTCTTATGGAATTAAACCACAGGCACACCGAAACCCTGTGGGAGCGTGGCTTGCCCGCGAAAAATGGACCTGTCGACCCGACATTTGCGCCCTATCGCAAATCCCCATACCCCAGCCCTTCAGCTTCACGCTGATAATCGAGCACAACCTGATAGTCACTTTCGCTAGCCGGCAGCACCTGCGGCAACCCGAGGATGTCGGCAACGTCCGGCAATTCGTGCAACGCCTGATTCATCGCCTGCAACAGCCCTTCAGCCTGCTGATCGCTGACGCTGGCTGCCGTAATGTAGGGCAACGTCGGGCTCAATGCACTGCGGGCAATCACGCGCAAACCGGTCACTTCTTCCTCGGCGTATCGGGCCAGATTGGCAAATGTCACGCTGTCGATGGCCGCCAGATCAGCAAGGCCTTCGCGTAACCAGCGCAGGCTTTCACGATGACTGCCGCTGATGCCGACCTCGGCAAAAAAACGCCCGTCACGCTGCAACGGCGCCAACCGGTGGCGCAGCAAGTTCATGCCGCTGTTGGAGTCATGGCCATTGATCACGCCTCGACTGCCGCGAAAATCCGCCAGGGTCTGGCGCGGATCATCGACGCGCCCCAGGATCAGACTGCAGTGATCGCCGCCGCTGCTGTCCGGCAGCTCGTAACGCGGCCGCCCCAGCACCCGGACCTTGCCGCGCAAGGCCGTCATCAGCGGATAGCCGCAGGTTTGGGTGAGCAGCAAATGCGGCGACAACCACATCTCCATCAGTGACAGGCCTTGGGCATCGCCGCGGGTTTCGCCCAGGTGCTCGAGGATTCGCGCCAGCCAGCGTTCGTTGGCCTGGTGGATGGGGTCGGGGGCGGTGTACATCAGCAGTTCGGTGATGTGTTGGGTCATCGAGATAGTCCCATGCAACGAAAATCCCCTGTGGGAGCGAGCCTGCTCGCGATGGCGTCGTGTCAGTCAATATCCATGCAATCTGTCACACCGCTTTCGCGAGCAGGCTCGCTCCCACAGGAGGTCAGTGGCGATTGAAAAATCAGTGAAACGGATGCCTCGGGCTGTCGATGGCCTTTACGCCGTATTCACGCCATAGCTGCCCATACCCCTGCACCAGGAATCCACCGCTACGCGCCAGCCATTGCTCGCGGCGGGCCCAATAGGCGCGGGGCAAGTCGTACCAGGACAACCCCGGCAACTCGTGATGCACCAGGTGGAAATTGAGGTTCAGGAACAGCCAGCGCCACGGCCACGCCGCTTCATTGAGCACGGTACGTTGCTCCGGCGCCGCATGAGGTCGATGTTCATAGTAGGAGCGAATCATCGCGATCGACAGCGCCGGCACGCTGACCAGCAACAGGTAATGCCACACCGGCAACAGGCTGTAGCGCGCGATGAACAGCAGCATCAACAGGGTCAAGGCGCCATGGCTGAGCCACATCAACCAGGCCTGGCGCTCGCCGCTTTTCAGGCGTTGCAGTTCTTCCCGGGCCAGCGTCAGCAAGGCGATTGGCGCACCGAGCAGAAAGCGCCCGAGTACGGTTTTGTTCAACCAGTGCAGGCCTTGTTCGAACAATGAACTGCCCTGCCACTGCTCGGCATTCAGGTAACGGCTTTCCGGATCGCGACCGGGGATGGTCAGGTCCTCGTCGCGGTGATGCAGCAAATGGCTGTCGCGATACAAGGTGTAGGGATACCAGACGGCAAACGGTGCGTAGCCGAGGATTTTGTTCAACAGTGGCCAGCGGGTCGGATGACCGTGCAGCAGTTCGTGCTGCACCGACAGCCACAACACCACCACGGGAATCAGCAACAACGTGCTCAACCACAGGCCCAATGAATCACTGGCCAGAACAAGGGCGAACCACGCGCTGTACACGCCAGTCAACAGCAACCAGGTCGGCCACTCGGTGCGGGCGGTGAGGCGTTGGCGCAGGGTTTCGATTTCTTCTCGGTGGGCTGCATCGAAATAATGAGGCATGGCATTGCTCGGATCGGGGACCAATCCTCTTCTGTGCAACGACGCCCGGATTTCCTGCAGATTATTTTCAATGTGATCGCTCCCGCATTGCGCGGGAGCGATCGGTCAGCGCAGGCTCAATGCCCGAACACATTGACCTTCTTGGCTTTCTTGTCGGCGCGCTTTTCGATAGCGGTTTTCGCCGGCTTTTTCTTGTCTGCTTTCTTTGAATCCATACCTTTGGACATGATGCGTACTCCACTCGGGGGGATGTGAGATCAGGTATACACCTATCCCGGCGCGCGTGTTCTTTTATAATCGCCGCTTTGCCCACCGACAGTCCGAGACCATGCCCGACACCCACTACACCCTGCTCGACGAGCCGTTATGGCCATTGATGAACAAGTTCTATCGCGCTCACCAATCGTCGATGAAAGCCGTGCGCGACGCGCAGCTCTGGGTGGCCCGGCGTGACCAGATAGTTGCCGCACTGTGTTTACGTCCGGTGTCCGGTGGGCATTGGCTGACCGGATTGTTTGTCGATCCGCAGTGCCGGGAACAAGGGATAGCCGCCGGGTTGATTGCGGCAGCGGTGAAGGATTGCGAGCTGCCGGTGTGGTTGTTCTGTCATCCGGACTTGCGCGGGTTTTATGAGCGACGAGGGTTTACGTTCGATCCGCCGATGCCTTATGCGATGGTTGAACGGTTGAGCCGGTATGCGCGCAGCAAGCCGATGATTGCGATGGGGTTGGCGCCTTCTCAAGCCTGATGAAGATCGAACGTGGGAGCGGGCTTGCTCGCGAAGGCGGTGTGTCAGTCACCATCAGTTTTGACTGTTAAACCGCCTTCGCGAGCAAGCCCGCTCCCACAGGGTTTTGCGGCGATTTAATCGTCGGCGTTGGGATCCAGATCCGGGAACATCACTTCGGTGAAGCCGAACTTGCTGAAGTCGGTGATGCGCGACGGGTACAGGCGGCCGATCAGGTGGTCGCATTCATGCTGCACCACCCGTGCGTGAAACCCCGAAGCAACGCGCACGATGGGCTCGCCCTTGGGGTCGACGCCTTCGTAGCGAATCTGCTGGTAACGCTGCACCGCGCCGCGCAGGCCGGGCACGGACAAACAACCTTCGAAGCCCTCCTCCATGATCGGGCTCAGCGGTGTGATCAAGGGGTTGATCAGGATCGTCTGCGGCACGGCTTCGGCATCCGGATAACGCTCGCTGTGCTCGAAACCGAAGATCACCAGTTGCAGGTCGACGCCGATCTGCGGAGCCGCCAGGCCAACGCCCCCCACACTTTCCATGGTCTGGAACATGTCATCGATCAGTTGCCACAGCTCGGGGCTGTCGAACATCTCGGCCGGCACTGGCGGGGCAATGCGCAGCAGGCGCTCGTCGCCCATTTTCAGAATTTCACGAATCATGATCGGGTTTCATCAATGGTCGGTTTGATTGAGTGATCGCGGCCCAAGCCCGAGACGTGGTGTTTTTCCTCATGGACGGGACCATGCTCGCCAGCCACTTTTTCCCCAGGGTCCTTGCCCTCTCGCGACATGTGTTCGATCACCGCGTTCATCTCCGCGCCCAGCAGCAACACCGCGGCGGAAATGTAGAAGTACAGCAACAGCACGATGATCGCACCGATACTGCCATACATGGCGTTGTAGTTGGCGAACTCCTTGACGTACAAACCGAAGCCCAGGGAGGCGATGATCCACACCACCACCGCCAGCACCGAGCCCGGTGTGATGAAGCGGAATTCCTGTTTAACGTCGGGCATGACGAAGTAGATCAACGCCACCGCGACCATCAGCAGAATCACGATCACCGGCCAGCGGGCGATGGTCCAGAGCGTGACGATAAAGTACTCGAGGCCGACTTGCGCAGCGATCCAGCCCATCACCTGCGGCCCGAGCACCATCAGCGCAGCGGCGATCAGCAGCATGCCGGCAATGCCGACGGTGTAGATGATCGACAACGGAAAGCGTTTCCACAGCGGGCGCCCTTCAACCACGTCGTAGGCTGCGTTCATCGCGCTCATCATCAGCCGCACACCGGCAGATGCGGTATACAGCGCAATCACGATACCCACCGAGAGCAAACCACCCTTGGACTGCTGAAGCTGGTCGATCACCGGGTTGACCTGCTCCAGCGCCTGGGGCGGCAGCACCAGCTCCGATTGCAGGCGCAGCCAGGAGAAGAAGTCCGGCAGATGCAGGAAGCCGATCAGGGCGATCAGGAACAGGATGAACGGAAACAGCGAAAACAGCATTTGATAGGCCAGCGCCGAGGCATAGGTCGACATCTCGTCGGCGACGAACTCGGTGACCGTGCGCATCATCACACGGTGCAGGGGCAGGCCTCTCATGTCCGGAAAAATCATTCGCGTCTCCATTCGCCGCATACGGATTTGGGTTGGAGTCGTGGCGACTCAGGGGCCGTTTTCTATCATCAAGGTAGCCCAGTTGGCGACTTTGAAACAATTTCAGGATGCAAGTTCAGGCTGACACAAAAACGGCCATCCGAGATGGCCGCTTCGTGTTTTCATTAAACGGCCGGATCAGGCGTCGTCGATACCTTTTTTAAGCGCATCCTTGGCCTTGCCCACTGCTTGCTGGGCCTCGCCTTTCTTTTCCTGCATCACGCCCTCGGCACGCAACTTGTCGTTGCCGGTGGCCTTGCCGACGCCCTGCTTGACGTTGCCGGCGGCTTCATTGGCCATGCCTTTGACTTTATCGCTTGTGCTGCCCATGGTGATTCTCCTGTGAACAGTTCAGTGGGAAGAAAAGTCGTTACACAAGGTTGACCGGGGGCTTTTGCAGGGAGTTTCATTTATTTTCACCACGACATTTCATCGTTCAGTGCAGGTTGCGCTTTATGTTTGCGGGCCAACCCCCGAGAATGCGCAACACGTTCAGGCCATGGCGCTGAAGATCCAATCCCGTAGGAATGTTATGAAACTCGATAAAAAGCAGGCCATTGCCCGCAGAAACCAGGAACTCGGCGGTGCTGTGCTTGGCGTCAACAACTGCCACTTCGCCGAATTGAACCGTAATCGCAACATCTGGTGGTTCGACCTCCCGGTGACGCGCCTGGCAATCGGTCAGTACGAGTGGATCCACCTGCTGATGCACACGCCGGCCACCGACGAACTGCTGCACCTGAAAGTGCCGACCGTGTTCCTGCGCGAGAAGCTCGAGGGGCTGGTGGTACGCAATGAAGGCAAGCGCAAGGCCGCATTGAGCCTGGAACTGAGCGCCGACAAGGACTCCTTCCTGCAAGACATGCGCCCGGCGGGCACCAACGTCAACTTCGCGCCGTTTCGCCAATAAAAGCAAAAGCTTCGCGAGCAAGCCCGCTCCCACATTTAACCGGGTTCCTCCAGGAGGAATGCGATCAAATGTGGGAGCGGGCTTGCTCGCGAAAGCGGTCTGACAGACACCACTGAGCTTTCAGACAAACAAAAAAAGCCCCGCATCTGCGGGGCTTTTTGTTGATTACGCGGTGGCTTTCTTCGCGTTGATCTTCTTCAGCTCTTCATCGCGCAATTCACGACGCAGGATCTTGCCGACGTTGGTGGTCGGCAGTGCATCGCGGAACTCCACGGAGCGCGGGACCTTGTAGCCGGTGACGTTGGCGCGCATGTGCTCCATCACCTGTTCCTTGGTCAGGGTCACGCCTGGCTTGGCGACGATGAAAATCTTGATCGCTTCGCCCGACTTCTCGTCCGGCACACCGATGGCCGCGCATTGCAGCACGCCCGGCAGGGTCGCCAGCACGTCTTCGAGCTCGTTCGGGTACACGTTGAAACCGGACACCAGGATCATGTCTTTCTTGCGATCGACAATGCGCATGTAGCCATCAGGCTGGATCAGCGCGATGTCACCGGTTTTCAACCAGCCTTCGCTGTCGAGGATCTCATCGGTGGCTTCCTGGCGCTGCCAGTAACCCTTCATGACCTGCGGACCCTTCACGCACAGTTCACCGATTTCGCCCATCGGTTGTTCGACACCGGCATCGTTGACGATTTTGCACAGGGTCGACGGCACCGGAATGCCGATGGTGCCGATCTGGATGTTCTGGATCGGGTTGACCGTGGCCACCGGGCTGGTTTCGGTCATGCCGTAGCCCTCGCAGATGGCGCAACCGGTGACCGCCTTCCAGCGTTCGGCCGCGGCCAGTTGCAGGGCCATGCCACCCGACAAGGTGACTTTCAGCGCGGAGAAGTCCAGCTTGCGGAAGCCTTCGTTGTTGCACAGGGCCACGAACAGGGTGTTCAAACCGACGAAGCCGCTGAACTTCCACTTCGACAGTTCCTTGACCATCGCCGGCAGGTCACGCGGGTTACTGATCAGGATGTTGTGGTTGCCAATCAGCATCATCGCCATGCAGTGAAAAGTGAAGGCATAGATGTGGTACAGCGGCAGCGGTGTGATCAGGATCTCGCAACCTTCATTGAGGTTGGACCCCATCAGCGCCTTGCACTGCAGCATGTTCGCCACCAGGTTGCGGTGGGTCAGCATCGCGCCCTTGGCCACACCGGTGGTGCCGCCGGTGTATTGCAGCACCGCGACATCGCTGCTGGCCGGATTGGCTTCCGCCACTGGCTGGCCCTGGCCTTTGCTCAGCACGTCGTTGAACTTGACGGCTTTTGGCAAGTGATAGGCCGGCACCATCTTCTTCACGTACTTGATGACACTGTTGACCAGCAGGCGCTTGAGCGGCGGCAGCAGGTCGGCGACTTCGGTGACGATCACGTGCTTGACGCCGGTTTTCGGCACCACGGTTTCCGCCAGGTGCGCCATGTTGGCCAGGCAGACCAGGGCCTTGGCACCGGAGTCGTTGAATTGGTGTTCCATCTCCCGCGCGGTGTACAGCGGGTTGGTGTTGACCACGATCAGCCCGGCGCGGATGGCGCCGAAGACGGCAACCGGGTACTGCAACACGTTGGGCAGTTGCACGGCGATTCGATCGCCAGGCTGCAAATCGGTATGCTGTTGCAGATAAGCGGCAAACGCACCGGACAATTCGTACAGTTCACCGTAGGTGAGTGTCTTGCCCAGGTTGCTGAATGCCGGCTTGTTGGCGAAGCGTTGGCAGGATTGCTTCAACACTGCCTGAATATTCGGATACTCGTCTGGATTGATGTCGGCAGCAATTCCAGCTGGGTACTTATCCTTCCAAAAGTCTTCGATCATGGAAGCCCACTCCTCAGCAACGCGAATTCAGCACCGCATTTGATGCGATTATTATTGGTGTTTGGTCATTGGTGAATCTGGCTGATAGAAGGCCGAGAAGTCACAAAGCGCGCCGAGAGTAGCAGCTTTGCCAAGGGTCGACTAGAGCCAAAAGCGGCCTCTACGGTCACATTTGTGACTCAAGACTTGCAAGCAGTCATTTTAGAGCAAAAAACCTATAAAGCCCTGAAAGCCACGGAATTCGGGGCTCTAGCGTACGCCGAAAAGCATCGCGGGCAAGCCCGCTCCCACAAGGTTCGCGCCGTACACAAAGTGTGTGCACAACAATGAACCTGTGGGAGCGTGGCTTGCCCGCGATCCGCGCGAAGCGCGGCCATTCACCGATCAGGCGATATCACGCAACTCCCGCCGCAGGATCTTGCCCACCGGCGTCATCGGCAACGACTCACGCAGCACGATGTGCTTCGGTACTTTGTACGCCGTGAAGTTCTCCTTGCAGTAAGCCTTCAGCTCTTCAAGGCTGACGCCCGCTTCACGGGCCACCACGAACAGCTTCACCGCCTCCCCCGACCGTTCGTCAGGCACACCGATGACCGCACAGTTGGCGACGTTCGGGTGAGCCATCACCACGTCTTCGATTTCGTTCGGGTACACGTTGAAACCCGAGACAATGATCATGTCCTTCTTGCGGTCAACGATGCGCACGAAACCGTCCGGGTCGATCACCGCAATGTCACCGGACTTGAACCAGCCCTCGGCATCCAGCACTTCGGCCGTGGCTTCAGGTTTTTGCCAGTAGCCCTTCATGATCTGCGGGCCCTTGATGCACAACTCGCCGCGTTCACCCAAAGGTTGTTCGACGCCGTCATCGCTGATGACTTTCAGCGTGGTGCCCGGCACCGGCAGGCCGACCGTGCCGATCCGGGACTGCTCGCCATACGGGTTGGTACAGGCCACCGGTGAGGTTTCGGTCAGGCCGTAACCTTCGGTGATGCGACAACCGGTCAGTTGTTCCCAGCGCTCGGCGGTGGCCTTGACCAGCGCAGTGCCGCCGGAGTTGGTGAGCTTGAGGCTGGAGAAGTCCAGGGTCTTGAAATCCGGGTGATCCATCAGCGCAACGAACAGTGTGTTGAGCCCCAGCAGCGCCGAGAACCGCCAGTTCTTCAGTTCCTTGATGAAGCCGGCGATGTCCCGTGGGTTGGTGATCAGCACGTTGTGGTTGCCCGTCACCATCATGCACATGCAGTTCGCTGTGAAGGCATAGATGTGGTACAGCGGCAGCGGCGCGATCATCACCTCCTGGCCTTCACGCAGCAGCGGCTGACCGTCGCTGGCCGACTGGCTGAGGCAGGCCCGTGCCTGCTGCATGTTCGCCACCAGGTTGCCGTGGGTCAGCATCGCGCCCTTGGCCAGGCCCGTGGTGCCGCCGGTGTATTGCAGCACGGCGATGTCGTCGAGGCCGACCTTCAGCGGCTTGATGCCCAGGCCACGGCCCATGCGCAATGCGCTCTTGAAAGAAACGGCCTGGGGCAAGGAATAGTCCGGGACCATCTTCTTGACCTTGCTCACCACGGTGTTGACCAGCCAACCCTTGGCGGTGGGCATCAGGTCGCCCATCTTCGCTTCGATCAGGTACTGGATGTCGGTGTCGGGGAGCACCTCCTGGACTTTCTGGCCGAACACGTTCAGGTACACCAGCGCCCGGGCACCGGAATCCTTGAACTGGTGACGCATTTCCCGCGCGGTGTACAACGGGTTGGTGTTGACCACGATCAACCCGGCGCGCAAGGCGCCGAACACGGCAATGGGGTAATGCAGGACGTTGGGCATCTGCACGGCGATGCGGTCACCCGGCACCAGGTCGGTGTGGGCTTGCAGGTAGCCGGCGAAAGCAGCGCTCTGGCGTTCCAGTTCGGCGTAGGTCAGGGTCACGCCCATGTTGCTGAACGCAGGGCGGTCAGCAAACTTCTTGCAGGAACGCTCGAACACCTCGATCACCGACTTGTAGGCACCCAGATCGATATCCAGGGGGACGCCGGCCGGGCGTTTGTCATTCCAGAAATCAGGTTGCATTGTTCTTGTCCTCTTTACCTGAATCTATCCGGGGACCGCCTTTCTGTCATTTCTCCCTGATCCCTCAAAGGCAGAAAGCGAAAAGCGGAGCTTCACGGACACTAGCAGCTATGGCGATTCAGGCAAATATGCCCAACGCCGTCATTGACCGTGTGAATCTTCCTGCCTTGCTGTGGGCTGATCAGACGCATGCAACGGGATGCGCTATACAATGCAACGACTCAGTGCAAAGGAACCGCCATGATCCATGACACTTTCTGGCTGACCACGAGCGACCACAGCCGCCTCTTCGTCAACCAGTGGCTACCCGACGGCAGCCTCAAGGCAATGATTCTGCTGGCCCATGGCATGGCCGAACACAGCGGCCGTTATGGAGCCCTTGCGGAAAAACTCTGTGATCAGGGCTACGGTGTGTGTGCGCCGGACCTGCGTGGACATGGCAAAACTGCCGAAAACGGGACCCTGGGGCATTTCGCCGATGACGACGGCTGGTGCAAGGTCGTCAGCGACCTGGCGTGCCTCAACCAGCACATCGGCCAGCAGCACCCAGGCATACCGATCGTGCTGCTCGGTCACAGCATGGGCAGTTACATCGCCCAGGCCTATCTGCTGCACCACAGTGCCAGTCTGCACGGGGCCATCCTCAGCGGTTCGAACTTCCAGCCCGTGGCGCTTTATCGCGCGGCACGGCAAATCGCCCGTTTCGAACGCCTGCGCCAGGGCGGCAAAGGACGCAGCGCATTGATCGAATGGCTGTCGTTCGGTTCGTTCAACAACAAATTCAAACCGGCACGCACGCCGTTCGACTGGCTCAGCCGTGATCCGGCGCAGGTCGACCTGTACGTCAACGACCCGCTCTGCGGTTTCCGCTGCACCAATCAACTGTGGATCGATTTGCTCGGTGGCTTGCAGCAAATCAGCAAAGCGTCCAATCTCGCCCAGATCGACCCGGGCCTGCCGCTGCTGGTGATTGGCGGTGAATGTGATCCGGTGAGCGAAGGCAAACGTCTCAAGGATCTGGCCGACGCGTTGCGGGCGGCCGGCAGCCAGCACCTGCAACTGACCGTTTACCCGCAGGCCCGGCATGAACTGTTCAACGAGAGCAACCGCGATGAAATCGTCGCCGATGTGCTGAACTGGATCGCCCAGGTCTTGAGCACCCCTCGACCGCACCGGTCCGAATAGTTTTTTTGTGGATTTTTTAATTCGTCACAGGAATTGAGACAGATGACCCAGGTTACCAACACCCCTTACGAAGCCCTCGAAGTGGGCCAGACCGCCAGCTTCAGCAAGACGGTCGAAGAGCGTGACATCCAGTTGTTCGCCGCGATGTCCGGCGATCACAACCCGGTGCACCTGGATGCCGAATACGCCGCCAGCACCATGTTCAAGGAGCGCATCGCCCACGGCATGTTCAGCGGTGCGTTGATCAGCGCGGCGGTCGCCTGCGAATTGCCTGGACCGGGGACCATCTACATCGGCCAGACCATGAGCTTTCAGAAACCGGTGAAGATCGGCGACACCCTGACCGTGCGCCTGGAAATTCTGGAAAAGCTGCCGAAGTTTCGCGTACGCATCGCCACTCGCGTGTTCAATCAGCGGGATGAACTGGTGGTGGATGGCGAAGCGGAAATCCTCGCGCCGCGCAAGCAACAGAGCGTGACGCTGACGGAGCTGCCGGCGATCAGCATCGGCTGATTGACCAGTTAAAAAACAATGTGGGAGCGAGCTTGCTCGCGATAGCGCCAGATCAGTCAACATCAATGTTGAATGTCAGGCCCTCATCGCGAGCAAGCTCGCTCCCACAGTGGTTTCGGCCAGGCTTACGAACGCGCACGCGCTTGGTTACGCAGGGCCTTGACCTGATCGTGATTGCGTTGCACGCCATGGTACTGGCGCTCAACCAGGTCACGAATGCCCACCAGGTTGTGCTTGTTGATTTTCTCCATGGCGTCCCTATAAGCCTTCAAAGCATGGTCTTCACCGCGCTCGGCTTCATTGAGCACGGCCTCCTCGTCCTTGCCGGTGAACATCGACTTCACGTCGACCCAGCGACGGTGCAGGTCACCGCTGACACTGGTGGAGGTTTCCGGATCGCCACCCATCGAACGCACCGCAGACTGCAACTCCGCAGCGGCCGTCGCACAATCGGTCGAACGATTGATAAACAGGGTTTTGAGTTCAGGGTGTTTGATGTCTTCAGCGCAAGTCTTGAACCCGGCCTGACCGTCCTTGCTGGTTTCAATCAGGTCATTGAGTACAGAAATCGCTTCTTTATTCATGTCAGTCATTTTTCAATTCCTTCGGTGGATGAAAGATGCAATGAGTACTGCACCCTGCATGCCAGCTCGGAATCGTTTAACTATTCGTTATTTTTCAAACAGTTATCCATTAGCCAAAAATCTGTATCCGTTTTATTTGCATGATCTGTCATTTGGCCTGCATGCAGAATGCCTGTATTTTCCAGACTGACTGAATCAAGACGACCGATCGATGAATCCTGAAAAGCTCGAACTGCTGATCACCCGTGAAATGCCCTTCGGCAAATACAAGGGTCGAATCATTGCCGACCTGCCCGGCCCTTACCTGAACTGGTTTGCCCGGGAGGGTTTCCCTCACGGCGAATTGGGCGGCTTGCTGGCCCTGATGCAGGAAATCGATCACAACGGTTTGTCGGACTTGCTCGAACCGCTGCGCGCCAAACACGGCAAACCGGCCCCGCGTCACTGAATCACCTACCGAGCACCCTCATGCCTGACAACACCCGCCGCGCCCGTGATGAAGCCTTCTGGCAAACCTTTGCCGACCGCTACGATGTCGAACCCGGCCCGCTCAACCTGGAGAACGGTTACTTCGGACGCATGTCGCGCACGGTCGTCGAGGAGTACCAACGCAACATCGAGCTGATCAATCGCAGCAATTCGGTGTACGTACGCCAACGCTTCGAACAGGGCGACAGCCTGAAGATCCGCGCGCAGCTGGCCAGGTTGATTGGCGCCCCCGCCAACAGCATCGCCCTGACCCGCAACGCGTCGGAAGGCTTGCAGTCGCTGATCCGCAACTACAACCGGCTGCAGCCCGGCGATCAGGTATTGGTTTGCGATCTGGAATACGACACGGTCAAAGGCGCCATGCACTGGCTGGCGCGTAATCGCGGCGTTGAAGTGATCGAAATCGAGCACGCACACCCGGCCACCTTCGACAGCCTGCTGAACACCTACCGCGAAACCTTCGCCCGGCACCCACGGCTGAAGCTGATGGCCCTGACCCACGTCACCCATCGCACGGGCCTGGTGATGCCGGTGCAGGCGATTGCGGCCGCGGCGAAGGAACAGGGGATTGACGTCATCCTCGACGGTGCCCATGCCCTCGGCCAACTCGAATTTGACCTGACCGAACTGGGCATCGCCTTCGCCGGCTACAACCTGCACAAGTGGATCGGTGCACCGCTGACGCTCGGCTTTATCTACATCGCCCCCGAACGCCTGGCCGACATCGACCCGGACATGGGCGAGATGCACTTCCCGCCCACTGACACCCGCGCCCGAACCTCGTACAGCACCCCCAACATCCCGGCGCTGCTGACCTTGCCGCTGGTGCTCGAAGAACATTGGGCGATGGGAGGCGCCGCGGCCAAGGGCGCGCGGCTCAATTACCTGCGCAACCTGTGGGTCAGTGCGGCGCGGCGGTTGCCGGGCGTTGAAGTCCTGACTCCGGATGACCCGCGCCTGTATTGCGGCATCACCTCGATGCGCTTTACCCAACAGGCCGATCAACAGGTGATGGTCGAAAGGCTGCTCAACGACTACAACCTGTTCACCGTGGTGCGCAGTGGCGCGGCTTGCGGGCCGTGCATCCGCGTGACACCGGGATTGACCAGCACTGCCGACCATATGCAGCAGTTGATCATCGCGCTGAAAGAACTGCGCTGAACACTCACCATTGTGGGAGCGAGCTTGCTCGCGATGGTCGTGAACGATAGCGGGTGAAACCTGATGCCCAGTGTCGCCCTCGGGTTTTTCGCGAGCAGGCTCGCTCCTACAAGGGTTAGCGCCGAACCTGTGGGAGCGATGGCGTCGTGTCATTCAACACCCATGCAAACTGTCACACCGTCATCGCGAGCAAGCTCGCTCCCACAGGGGGTATGAGCCGATCCAGGCCATTTTTTTCGGGCAAAAAAAAAACGGTGCACCGACCAAGCGCACCGTAAAGCCGTAGAACACACAACGAAGTGTAGGGTGAAGCGATCAGTCCAGCAGCGCCAGGGCCTCGGCGGTGCATTCCTGAATGCGGGACCAGTCGCCGTTCTTGATCCACTCCGGATCAAGCATCCAGCTACCGCCCACGCACATGACGTTTTTCAGCGCCATGTAGCTCTTGATGTTGGCCGGGCCCACGCCGCCGGTCGGGCAGAATTTCACTTCGCCGAACGGGCCGCCCAACGCCTTGATGGCCGCAACGCCACCGCTGACTTCGGCCGGGAACAGCTTGAAGCGGCGGTAACCCAGACCGTAGCCTTCCATGATGCCCGAGGCATTGCTGATGCCTGGCAACAGTGGAATCGGGCTGGCGACGCTGGCTTCCAGCAAGTCGCGGGTGATGCCTGGCGTGACGATGAACTGCGAACCCGCCGCTTCCGCCGCCGCCAGCATGTGGCGATCCAGCACGGTGCCGGCACCGGTCACCAGCTCCGGACGCTGCTCGCGCAGAATCTGGATGGCCTTGAGGCCGAATTGCGAACGCAGGGTCACTTCCAGGGCTGTCAGGCCACCGGCCGCGAGCGCGTCGGCCAGCGGCAGGACGTCCTGCTCGCGGGCGATGGTGATCACCGGCAGGATCCGCGCTTTCGCGCAGAGGCTGTCAATCAGGGCAACTTTGTCCGCCATGGAAACGGTCGGGGATGGGTTTGTCATAGCGGCTGTTCCTTGGCTCATGGGCACCAGAAAATCTCTAACGTGGGTTGCAGAAATGCGCGCACCGGCATGGCGGCGACATCGTCACCGGCCAGTGCGGTACTCAGGGTGGTCAGCTTGGACTGACCGGAAATCGATAGAACCTTGTGCTTGGCCGAGGCCAGCAGCGCGCGGCTCATGGTCAGGCGCTGATGCGGTACGGTCGGCGCCAGCATCGGCCAGCAACGACGGACGCCATCGGCCTGCAATGCCTCGGCAAGGTTCGGGCTGTTGGGGAACAGCGACGCGGTGTGGCCGTCATCGCCCATGCCGAGGATCAGCACGTCGATCACCGGCAGTTCGGACAGCAAACGATCGGCCTGTTCCGCCGCCTGTTCAAGGTTGGCGCTGGCGCTGTACAGGCTCAGGAACTGCGCCTTGGCCGCAGGACCTTGCAACAGATAACGCTTGATCAGGCCCGCGTTGCTGTCGGCGTGCTCCACCGGCACCCAGCGCTCGTCAGCCAGGCTGACCACCACGTTCGACCAGTCCAGCGACTGCTTGGCCAGGTGCTGGAAAAACGCCACCGGACTGCGGCCACCGGAGACCACCAGGGTCGCAGTGCCCTGGGCGTCGATCGCGTCGCTCAGTTTTTTCGCCACGTTCAGTGCCAGGCTTTCAGCCAGCAGCACCGGGCTCTTGAACCCATGGGCGCTGACGCCCTGCGGCAGTTTCAAATCAGATATCGCCATACCACGACCTCCCGTCCCGCGTGATCAGAGCAATGGAGCTCATCGGCCCCCAGGACCCGGCCGCGTACGGCTTGGGCGCATCACCGGATTTTTTCCACCCGGCGATCAACTGGTCACACCACTTCCACGCGGCTTCGATTTCATCTTTACGGACAAACAGGTTCTGATTGCCGCGCATCACTTCCAGCAACAACCGCTCGTAGGCATCGGGAATCCGTGCGCTGCTCCAGGTGTCGGAAAAATTCAGCTGCAACGGACCGCTGCGCAGCTGCATGCCTTTGTCCAGGCCTTGGTCTTTGGTCATCACACGCAAGGAAATGCCTTCGTCCGGCTGCAGGCGGATAATCAGCTTGTTGCTGATTTGCAGGCGCTGCTCGGGAGCGAAGATGTAGTGCGACGGTTCCTTGAAGTGGATGACGATCTGCGACAGCTTCTGCGGCATGCGCTTGCCGGTACGCAGGTAAAACGGCACGCCGGCCCAGCGCCAGTTGCGGATGTCGGCACGCAGGGCGACAAAGGTTTCGGTATCGCTCTGGGTGTTGGAATTGGGTTCTTCCAGGTACCCCGGCACCGCTTTGCCTTCGCTGTAGCCGGCGATGTACTGGCCGCGCACCACCTGGGTGGTCAGGCCTTCCGGGCTGATCGGCGCCAGGGCCTTGAGTACCTTGACCTTCTCGTCACGGATGCTGTCGGCGGACAGGTCGGCCGGCGGGTCCATGGCGATCAGGCAGAGCAGTTGCAGCAGGTGGTTCTGGATCATGTCGCGCAGCTGGCCGGCCTTGTCGAAGTAACCCCAGCGGCCTTCGATGCCGACCTTCTCGGCCACGGTGATTTCCACGTGGGAGATGTAATTCTGGTTCCACTGGGTTTCGAACAGGCTGTTGGCGAAACGCAGGGCGATCAGGTTCTGGACGGTCTCTTTGCCCAGGTAGTGGTCGATGCGGTAGGTGCGGTTCTCCGGGAAGAACTGCGCCACGGCGTCGTTGACCTTGCGCGAGGATTCCAGGTCCGAACCGATGGGCTTTTCCAGCACCACACGGGTGTTTTGCGCCAGGCCGACCTTGGCCAGGTTCTCGCAGATCGCGCCGTAGACGGCGGCCGGCGTGGCGAAGTAGGCAATGACCCGTTGCGTGGTACCGGCCACCTCGGCCAGGGCCACATAATCTTCGGACTTGAGGAAATCGACGTGCAGGTAGCTCAGGCGCGCCAGAAAACGCTCGACCACGGCTTCGTCCAGCTCTTTGGCACCGACATAGCGGCGCAGCTCGGAGGCGATGAACGCCAGGTGTTCCTGCTCGCTGCCCGGCTCACGGGCCAGCGCGATGATCCGCGTGTCCTCGTGCAACAGGCCGGCGCCGTCGAGTTGATAAAGGGCAGGAAACAGCTTGCGCAAGGCCAGATCGCCAAGGGCGCCGAACAAGGCAAAGGTGCACGGTTCAACCGTAATCGAAAGCATGATGTTTGTTCTTTTATCAAGTTAAGCTACAAATACCTTTTTTCAAGGCATCACTCAAGGGAAAATGTAGTAATAACCACAACATTTTCGCAAAATACAGATTCCGAGTGGTGGTCGGTCGGAGCCATCAGTAGGATAGGCCACCGTCATGGGCCTCACCAAAGGCCCTTTTTGCATTAGCCGCGCGCTTATCCGCGCCGGTGAATCAAGGATACTTATATGGACCGCGTGCGAAATTTACTGGAGCAGATCCAGAATCGCCTTGAAGAGCTGAACAAGGCCGAACGCAAAGTCGCCGAGGTGATCCTGCTCAACCCGCAGCAGGCCACCCGCTTCAGCATCGCCGCCCTCGCCCAGGCCGCCTCGGTCAGCGAGCCGACGGTCAACCGTTTCTGCCGTTCGTTTGGCGTCAGCGGCTACCCCGAGCTCAAGCTGCAACTGGCCCAGAGCCTGGCCAGTGGCGCCGCGTACGTCAGCCGCGCGGTGGAGGCCGATGACAATCCTGAGGCCTATACCCAGAAGATCTTCGGCAGCGCCATCGCCTCGCTGGACAGCGCCTGCCAGGCACTGGACCCGAACCTGATCAGCCGCGCCGTCGACCTGCTGATCCAGGCCCGGCAGATCCACTTCTTCGGCCTCGGCGCCTCGGCCCCGGTGGCCCTGGACGCGCAGCACAAGTTCTTCCGCTTCAACCTCGCCGTCACCGCCCACGCGGATGTGTTGATGCAGCGCATGATTGCCTCGGTGGCCCATACCGGCGAGCTGTTCGTGATCATTTCCTACACCGGGCGCACCCGCGAACTGGTGGAAGTGGCGCGTATCGCCCGGGAAAACGGCGCCTCGGTGCTGGGTCTGACCGCCGAGAACTCGCCGCTGGCCAAGGCCAGCACCCTGAGCCTGAACATTCCGCTGCCGGAAGACACCGACATCTACATGCCGATGACGTCGCGGATCATCCAGCTGACCGTGCTGGACGTGCTCGCCACTGGTATGACGTTGCGCCGGGGCGTGGATTTCCAGCCGCACTTGCGCAAGATCAAAGAGAGCTTGAATGCCAGCCGGTATCCCGTTGGGGATGAGTTTAATTAATCCAGCATCTCCATCGCCCTGAATGGCCTCATCGCGAGCAAGCTCGCTCCCACAGGGGAATGCATTCCAAATGTGGGAGCGAGCTTGCTCGCGATGGCGGTATACGGAGCACCACAGATGCTGAACTAAACCCCCACCCGCGCCTGCAAACTCAAATGCGCCCGCTCCCCAGGCTTCAGGCACAGGCTGTCGGTGCCGCCGCTTGCTGCCTCTACACAAACGAATTCGGATATCTCATTCCAGGTCACGCCGAGCAACGGCCGTGAACCGGGATGCCACACCACCGTGTCTGCCGTATCCCCGGTATCAATGCACAACGCCCGCTGCCAGGCGTGGTCGTTGAGCTGCAATTCGCCATCATGCTGGAACACCCGCTGGCAACCGCCGTCCACGCGCAACTCGCCTTCCTGCTGACAAACCTGTCGGCTCAGCTGGTCATAACCCTGCGCACCGTCCAGCCCAGACAGCGCTATCTCACTGACATCGCCAATACGCCAGTAAGCATGCAAAGCCTGGCTCATCTGGCACGGCATGTCGTCCTGATGCTCGGTGCTCAGGCGCAAGTCCATGCGTTCACCCAGATGGGCGTGCAGATCCACTTGCCAGTCACACAACTTCAGCTGCCAGTGCAACCGCACGCCTTCGTCGTCACTGCTGCTGTCGAGCAGCTTCCAGTCGAGCAGCCGCGCCCAGCCATGGGACGGCCAGGCGTTTTCGCTCGGATGCCGGCCATACCAGGGCCAACACACCGGCACACCACCGCGAATGGCCCCGACCTGCGGCCACTTTGCCGCGCACCACAGCCAAGGCTTTTGCCCCTTGGGTTGGAAGTGCAGCAACTGCGCGCCCTGCCGACTGAACACCGCCTGACACAGCGGATGATCGATCACCAGCACGTCGCGCATCTGATAGCGCTCCCACGCAAACACCGGACGTTCGCGCAAGGATTTGAAGAAGCGTTGTAGCGGATGCTCAAGCATGTGCCACGGTCCTGAAAAACATGGGTGTACTCATCTCTCCAAACGGCCTGTGCTTATTGTTGTGGCGAGGGAGCTTGCTCCCGTTGGGGTGCGAAGCGCCCCCAAAAAAGGGACTGCTGTGCAGTCCAGCGGGAGCAAGCTCCCTCGCCACAAGGCATCCCCTCAAGCCCACCTTGTTGCTGCAAAAAAAAGCGGACAGCCATGGCTGTCCGCAAATATGCGCACATGGAGAGAAGCTTATCGCAGACGCGTTAGAACACCGACTGAATTTTCAGGCCGGCCACCAGCGCGTTGTCGACTTCATCCACGCCACCCGGGTGAGTGACGTATTGCAGGTTGGGACGTACGGTCAGCCAGTTGGTCACGTGGAAGCCGTAGTTGATCTCGTAGTTGTATTCGGTTTCACGAATGGGCGAGAACAGCGGATTGTCGTATTCCGAAACACCGTTGGCCACGTTGGTCAGCTCAGCGTTTTTCTTCACGTCATCGTTGACATGGATACGGGCGAAACCGATGCCCACGTCATCCTTGGGACGTGCGTCGAACGGGCCCTTGTACACGAACATCAGCGACTGGTAGTTGTCGATGAAGTTGGTGTCCTTGTCGTGGAAGGTGGCGTTGGCCGCGATGTTCAGGCCACGGGAAGCATCGCCGTTGTGGCTGGTGAGTTGCTGCTGCGCAACGAACCAGTAGCCGTGCTTGCTATCGTGGACGCGATAAGGGTTGCCGGTGGTCGCTGCGTCCTGGCCGTTGTCGTCCTTGAGAACGTCGTCGGCATTGGCGGTGCTTTTGTAGTAACCGACACGGTATTCGCCCGGCAGGTTGTTGACCTTCGGCGACCAGACCAGCTCGACCGGCAACACGGTGCCTTCAGTACCACTGCCGCTGAGCTTGAAGCCGTTACCGTGTTCCAGTTGCGTCGGGTTCTGGTTGTACGCGCCGATCTGAGCGTAGAGCTCGTCATTGATGTGGTACTTCACGCGGATCGCCGCCTGGCTGACCGGCCAGTTGTACCAGATGTTGGTGGCCCAGTTACCGACCTGGGATCCGCAGAACGCCAGGTTCTGGAATTCGCACGGGAAGGTGTTGAAGTCTTCACCTTCACCGAAGTAACCGGCCTTGACGTCCAGTTTGTTGTCGAAGAACTGATGCTGAATCCACAACTGGGTCAGACGCACCATGTGGCCACGACCGTAGACTTCCTGGGAGGAGCTCAAGGTGCCGGCACGCGGGTCGCCGATACGGTCGTTGGAAATGTTCTCGCCGTTACGGTTGGTGAGCTGGATCTTGGCCTGGGTGTTGTCCCAGCCGAACAGTTTTTCCAGGTCCAGCGCCGCGCCCAGGCCGAACTGGTCGGCGTAGCGCGCGGTCTTGTCATCGTTGAAGCCGCCATGCAGGTTGCCGCCGACTTCACCGACGTAGTCCATCTTGATGTCGATGCCTTGCTCGATCAGCTTGGTACGCTCGCCACCCCAATCGCCCGTCATCCACTTGGAGTCCGAGCTGAACGCTTCATCGGCCATCGCATTGCCGGCCAGAACCAGTGCTGCCGCTGCTGAAACCTGGCAGAGCAACCGGGCCTTGTTCTTCATCTTCATCCCTACATCCTCGTTTTATTGTTATTAACTTTTCTTTTTTTAACGCGGTTACATCCGGTGCAATGCGCGACAGGCCGTGCATTGCGAATCCCCCCTGTGGGAGCGAGCTTGCTCGCGATGGCGGTGTATCAGGTGACAACGATGTTGAATGTCAGTCCGCTATCGCGAGCAAGCTCGCTCCCACATTGATCTCTATCTACCTTTGAACTGTGCGACGTTGTCAGCATGCGTCTCGGCTTTTGGCACGCCGGCAACGCCCAAACGCTCCCCTGTCTTGGCATCGAACAGCAGCACTTTCGCCGGATCGAATTGCAGGGTCAGGGTCTCCCCCACCGCAGGCGCCACGTCCGGTGCCAGGCGGCAGCAGACCTTGGTCTCGTTGAGGTTGACGAAGACCAGGGTGTCCGGCCCGGTCGGTTCGGTGACCTGGACTTCGGCACGAATGGTTGGCAAACCGTTCGCTTCACCGTTGGCCAGGATGATCTGTTCAGGGCGCATGCCGAGGATCACTTCGCGGTCTTCGAGACCGGCGTCCTGCATGCCCAGCGGCAGTTCGCAACGGGCCTGGCCGCTGTCGAGCAGCGCCAGCAGGCGACCGTCCTTGCGCTGCAGGCGCAGCGGGATGAAGTTCATCGGCGGCGAACCAATGAAGCTCGCCACGAAGAGGTTGGCCGGGTTGTTGTAGATGTCCTTCGGCGTACCGAACTGCTGGATGATCCCGTCCTTCATCACCGCCACCTTGTCGCCCAGGGTCATGGCTTCGATCTGGTCGTGGGTCACGTAGACCGTGGTGGTTTTCAGGCGCTGGTGCATCAGTTTCATTTCGGTGCGCATCTCGACCCGCAGCTTGGCGTCGAGGTTGGACAGCGGCTCGTCGAACAGATAAATCTTCGGCCGCCGCGCCAGCGCACGCCCCATCGCCACACGCTGCTGCTGGCCGCCGGAGAGCTGGCCGGGCTTGCGGCTGAGCAGGTGTTCGATCTGCAACAGCTTGGAAACCCGAGCGACTTCTTCGTCGATTTCCGCGGTCGGCATTTTGCGGATCTTCAGGCCGAAGGCGATGTTGTCGCGCACGCTCATGGTCGGGTACAGCGCGTAGGACTGGAACACCATGGCGATGTCACGATCCTTGGGGCTCATGCCGCTGATGTCGGCGTCATCCACCAGGATCGCGCCACCGCTGATGGTTTCCAGGCCGGCGATGCAGTTCATCAGCGTGGATTTACCGCAGCCCGATGGGCCGACCAGGATCAGGAACTCACCGTCATCGATTTTCAGTTCGATGTTTTTCAGGGTGTCCGGCAAGCCGGGGCCGTAGGTCTTGTTGACGTTGCGTAATTCGAGAGTTGCCATCTTTCTACCCCTTGACCGCGCCGGACGTCAGCCCACGCAGGAAATACTTGCCAGCGAATATGTAGACCAGCAGTGTCGGCAGCCCGGCGATCATCGCGGCGGCCATATCAACGTTGTATTCCTTGGCCCCGGTGCTGGTGTTGACCAGGTTGTTCAGGGCCACGGTAATTGGCTGGGCATCGCCGCTGGCGAAGACCACGCCGAACAGGAAGTCGTTCCAGATCTGGGTGAACTGCCAGATCAGGCAGACCATCACGATCGGGATCGACATCGGCAGCAGGATTTTCAGGAAGATCGTGAAGAAGCCCGCGCCATCGAGCCTTGCGGCCTTGACCAGCGCATCCGGAATGCTCACGTAGTAGTTGCGGAAGAACAGCGTGGTGAACGCCAGGCCGTAGACCACGTGCACCAGCACCAGGCCGGTGGTGGTGTTGGCCAGGCCGAATTTGCCGAGGGTGAACGAGGCCGGCAGCAGCACGGTCTGGAACGGCAGGAAGCAGCCGAACAGCAACAGGCCGAAGAACAACTGCGAGCCACGGAAGCGCCACATCGACAGCACATAGCCGTTCATCGCGCCGACGAAGGTCGAGATCAACACCGCCGGCACGGTGATTTTCACCGAGTTCCAGAAGTAGCCGCCGACCACGTCCCAGGCCTTGATCCAGCCGATGCCGTCGATCACGGTCGGCCAGCTCAGCAGGTTGCCAGTGCGGATGTCTTCCGGGGATTTGAAGCTGGTCAGCAGCATCACCACCAGCGGGATCAGGTACACCGCCGCTGCCAACAGCAGGGTGGCGTAGATCGCGATGCGGCTGAAACTGATGCCCGATTTTCCGAGTTGATTAGTCATGGCGTTTGCCTCGCAGCTCGGAGTACAGGTACGGCACGAGGATGGTCAGCACGGCACCGAGCATCAGCATGGCGCTGGCCGAACCGATGCCCATCTGGCCACGGCTGAAGGTGAAGGAATACATGAACATCGCCGGCAGGTCGGATGAATAACCCGGACCGCCCGCAGTCATCGCCGCGACCAGGTCGAAGCTCTTGATCGCGATGTGCGCCAGGATCATGAAGGCACTGAAGAACACCGGTCGCAGGCTCGGCAGGACGATCTTCAGGTAGATGGTCGGCAGGCTCGCACCATCGACTTGCGCGGCGCGGATGATCGATTGATCGACACCGCGCAGGCCGGCGAGGAACATCGCCATGACAAACCCCGAGGCTTGCCACACGGCGGCGATCACCAGGCAGTAGACGACGCGATCCTGATCCACCAGCCAGTCGAGACGGAAGCCTTCCCAGCCCCAGTCACGCAGCATCTTGTCCAGGCCCAGGCCAGGGTTGAGCAGCCATTTCCAGGCGGTACCGGTGACGATCATCGACAGCGCCATCGGGTACAGGTAGACGGTGCGGATAAAGCCTTCCTTGCGGATGCGCTGGTCCAACAGCACGGCGAGGAACACGCCCAGCACCAGGCTGATGCCGATGAACATGCCGCCGAACACCGCGAGGTTCTTGCTCGCGACCCACCAGCGATCGTTGTCCATCAGGCGCATGTATTGCTGCAGGCCGACCCACTTGTAGCTCGGCATGAAGCTGGAATTGGTGAAGGACAGAATGAACGTCCAGATGATGTAACCGTAGAAGCCAACCAACACGATCAGCATGCTCGGCGCGAGTACCAATTTGGGTAGCCAGCGTTGCAGCGCATCGAACGGTGAGGCTTTGCTGAAAACCGCCACAGAGCTCATCGGGATAATCCAGGTTTAGAGAAATGAATCGACACGGTGACCCCTTGTGGGAGCGAGCCTGCTCGCGAAGGCGGTGTTTCAGTCGACATCACTTCTGAATGTCAGACCGCTTTCGCGAGCAGGCTCGCTCCCACAGGGGGTGCTAGGTGTCAGGGATTACTGGGCGGCTTTGACAGCCGAGGCCAGTTGGGCGCTGGCCTTGGCCGGGTCAGCGTTCTTGTCGTTCATGAAGTTGGTGACCACGTCGAAGATCGCGCCTTGCACGGCCAGGGAAGTGGCCATGTTGTGCGCCATGCTCGGTTGCAGGCCGCCAGTCTTGTCGTCCGCAATGAAGTCCTTCGCCGACTTCTGGGCGCACTCGTCGAAGCCGAGCTTGTCCATTTCGCCCAGCATGTCGTTACGCACCGGGATCGACCCCTTGTTCATGCTGAAGACTTTCTGGAAGTCGGTGCCCAAGGCGACCTTGGCCAGGTCCTGCTGGGCAGCGATGTCACCCTTGCGATCAGCCTTGAGCTTGAACACCGCCAGGGAGTCGATGTTGTAGGTGAAGGCCTTTTCAGTGCCCGGGAACGCTACGCACAGGTAGTCCTTGCCCGCGACTTTCTTGGCCGCCGTCCACTCGCTTTTCGCCCAGTCGCCCATCATCTGCATGCCGGCCTTGCCGTTGATGACGTCGGCGGCGGCGATGTTCCAGTCACGACCGGCACGGTTCGGGTCCATGTAGCCGGTGATCTTTTTCAGCTCGGCAAACGACTGGGTCATCTCCGGGCCGGACAGGGTTTTCTGGTCCAGGTCGACCAAGGCTTTCTTGTAACCGTCGGCGCCCATGACCGAGAGCACCACGTCTTCAAACACGGTGCTGTCCTGCCAAGGCTGACCGCCGTGGGCGAGCGCGATGAAGCCTGCAGCCTTGAGCTTGTCGCCGGCGGCATAGAATTCTTCGAGGGTGGTCGGGGCTTTTTCGATCCCGGCTTTCTTGAACACTTCCGGATTGATCCACAGCCAGTTGACGCGGTGGATGTTCACCGGCACGGCGACGTAATCGCCTTCGAACTTCACGGTGTCGGAGACTTTCTTCGACAGCAGGCCATCCCAGTTTTCCGCCTTGGAAACGTCTTTCAACGCGTCGGTGCTGAGCAGGCCGGTGCTGCCCCACTCCTGGATGTCCGGACCCTTGATCTGCGCAACGCCTGGCGGGTTGCCGGCTACGGCGCGACTCTTGAGTACGGTCATGGCCGTGGAACCGCCGCCACCGGCGACTGCGCCGTCCTTCCAGGTGAAGCCGTCTTTTTCGACTTGAGCCTTCAGGACATCGACTGCTGCTTTTTCACCACCGGAGGTCCACCAGTGAACGACTTCAACGGAACCTTTGGATTCGGCGGCCAGGACACTGAGGGGGAGCGCAGACAGGGAAGCGAGAGAAATGACAGTAGCGAGGCGAGAAATCGCATTCATCTAGGAGCACCTTTCTTGTTGTTATGCATGCAAGTCTGTTGCTTGCGCTGCATAAGATTCTAAACAGGGGATATCCCCTCGCAGGTAACGAAGGGATGCGCGAATGTCACCGCATGGTTACATAGAACCGCTCTGGGACAACTGCGCCAGCGCCGTGGCCATGCTCGGCGCCAGCGCCAGGCGCGGAATCAGAACGGCTTGCCAGGCATGGTAAAGGTCAGGCTTGCCGGGCCAGATATCGGCGCTCGGGCGGTTTTGCGGATCGAGTTCGTGATACCAGCTGCCATCACAGCGGTCGATGAAATGACTGTCACAGAATTCCCAGAACAGGCGGTACCACTGCTCGTACTGCACTTCACCCGTGCGTTTGATCAGGGCACTGGCGGCGGCACTGGCTTCGCAATGGGTCCAGTGCAGGCGATGGCGGACCACCGCTTTGTTGTCCCAGTCCAGGGTGTAGACAATCCCCGGCGCGCCATCGATGTTCCAGCCGTGACGACAGTTGTGCTCGAAGAGTTGTTGCGCGTCGGTGACCAGCCAGCCCGGCGTGAGCATCCCCGCACTCACCCGCGAAGCTTCGAGGTGCAGCAACAGCCGCGCCCACTCGAAACCGTGGCCCGGGGTGGTGCCGTAGGGGCGAAAACCGTCCGCCGGATTGTCACGGTTGTAGTCCCGCAGTGGCTGCCAGTCGCGGTCGAAATGTTCGATCACCAGGTAGTCGTTGGCAGCGGCGTGACCATGGATCACCCGCTCGACGATGCGCTGTGCGCGGCACAACCAGCGGTTGTCTTCAGTGACATCGGCCAGGGCGAGGAAGGCTTCGGTGGCGTGCATGTTGCTGTTGGCGCCGCGGTACGCCTCCTCTTCACTCCAGTCGCGATTGAAGGATTCGCGCATCGCGCCTTCTTCTTCACTCCAGAACCGGGTGTCGATGATGTCGATGGCATCATCGAGCAAGGCTTGCGCACCGGGACGCTGTGCGACCACCGCCGAACTGGCAGCCAGCGCGACGAAGGCATGCAGGTAAGCGTTCTTGCCGGTGTTGCCATCGCGATGTTCGGCAGTGGCGAACCAGCCGCCGTGAACCGCATCACGCAGTGGCCCGCGCAGTGCCGCGACGCCGTGATCGACCAGCTCGGCAAAGCCTGGCAAACCCTGAATGTGGGCCATGGCGAAGCTGTGGGTCATGCGGGCGGTGTTCATGGTCTGGGCTTGCGCATCGGCCGGGAGGCGGCCTTTTTCATCGAGGTTGCCGAAGCCTTCAGGGAGCTTGGAAGCCTTGGCAAAACTCAACAGGCGCAGGCCTTCGGCGGCGAGCCATTGCTGATGGGCAGGAGCGTTCAGCCAACTGCTGAAGGCGGGTTGGAGGGTGTCCATGGCGTACCTTTTTTGTTGTTATGACTGTGGGGCAGCATAAACAACGGACGAAGGTCGGCTTGTAACGAAGGGGGTGGGTTATGTCACCAGGTTGTGACATTTCCTTGGGAGATGTGTTGGATCATCTGACGCCTTCGCGAGCAGGCTCGCTCCCACAGGGTGGCGTCTTATACAAATCCAATGTGGGAGCGAGCCTGCTCGCGAAGAACGATAACGCGGTCTGACTAGTCAACGCTGCGTGGTAACTGCAGGGTCACCCGCAACCCACCCTCACGCAGGTTCTGCAAGCTGACCTCACCACCATGGCTATGGGCAATGTTGCGGGCAATCCCCAGCCCCAACCCATACCCCTGCTGCTGCCCGGCCAGACGGAAATGCGGTTCGAACACCTGCTCCAGCCGCTGCTCCGGCACGCCGGGCCCTTCATCGTCGACATGCAGGATGAACGCGCGGTCATCGTCATCGATGTGCAGGTGCGCGTTCTGCCCGTACTTCAACGCATTGTCGATCAGGTTGCCGATGCAGCGCTTGAGCGCCAGGGGTTTGCCCGGATACGCCGCCAGCGCCCGCCCCTGCTGGGTCACGCGACCATTGCCGTTGGGGGCCAGGTACGGTTCCACCAGGCAGTCGAGCACATGGTTGAGGTCCACCGGCTCGATGTTCTCGTGGATGTCGGTGTCCTTCACACATTGCAGCGCGCCCTTGACCAGCAATTCGAGCTCGTCCAGATCGCGCCCGAACTTGGCTTGCAGCGTTTCGTCTTCGAGCAATTCAACGCGCAGGCGCAAGCGGGTGATCGGCGTGCGCAAGTCGTGGGAAATCGCACTGAACAACTGGCTGCGCTCGGTCAGGTAACGGCTGATGCGCTCGCGCATGGTGTTGAAGGCGCGCCCGACCTCGACCACTTCGCTGCCACCGCCCTCGGCCACCGGTTCCACGTCGGCCCCCAGCGACAGATCGCGCGCGGCCCGCGCCAGGCGCTTGAGCGGACGACTCTGCCAGTGCACCAGCAGGCCGATGAACAACAGCAGAAAGCCACTGGTCAGGACGATGAACCACACCTGCTGCGCCGGCAGGCCCTGCTCTTCCAGACTGGTATAGGGCTCGGGCAGCAGCGAGGCGATGTACAGCCATTCGCCCGGTGCCATCTGGATCTGCGTGACCAGCACCGGCGGGTTCACCGGTTCCAGGGTCAAGGCGTAGTGCGCCCAGGAGCGTGGCAACTCATCGAGTTTCAGGCCGCCATTGAAGATGCGCAGGTCTTCCGGGCTGACGAAGGTCACCGAGATGTCCGTGTCCTGACCGAGGGACTGGCGCAGCACCTCGTCCACCGCCTTGAGCACCGCCTCTTTGCGCGGGGTGATGGGCAGCACTTCCATGCCCAGGGGCTTGTCGTTGAGCGTGACCACGAACCGGGTGCCGCCCATGCTGCGCAACTGATCGAGCACCAGGGGCCGAAACGCCACCGGCAACGAACGAAAATAACTGACACTGGCCGTCATCGAATGGGCCAGGCTGCGGGCGCTGGTGACCAGGCCCTCGAGCTGCGTAGCGCGCAGTTGCGACACCCAGATCACGCTCGACAACGCCTGGGCGAACAACACCGCCAGCAGGGTCAACAGCAACATCCGCCCGAGCAGCGAACGCGGCATCGGTACCCTGGCGGCGAGCTTGCGCAACATCTCAGTGGCCATTGCCGGCAACCACATTGGCCGCCAGTTGGTAGCCGCTGCCACGTACGGTGCGGATCAACCGTGGCGGTTTTTCCGTGTCGCGCAGGCGCTGGCGCAACCGGCTGACCGCCATGTCGACGATGCGATCCAGCGGCATCAGTTCACGGCCACGGGTCGCGTTGCCGATGGTGTCGCGGTCGAGGATTTCCTGCGGGTGGTCGAGGAACAGTTTCAGCAGTGCGAAGTCGGCACCCGAGAGAATCACCTCTTCGCCATCGATGTGAAACAACCGATGGCTGACCATGTCCAGGCGCCAGTCATCGAAGGCCAGTACCTCACCGCCGTTACGCTCCTGACCGAACTGCGCGCGGCGCAGCAACGCCTTGATCCGCGCCTGCAATTCCCGTGGGCTGAACGGCTTGCCGAGGTAATCGTCGGCACCCAGCTCCAGGCCGATGACCCGGTCGGCTTCGTCGGAACTGGCGGTGAGCATGATGATCGGCACCTGCGCCTGGCGTGGGTGCTGGCGAATCCAGCGACACAGGCTGAAGCCGTCTTCGTCGGGCAGCATCACGTCAAGGATCACCAGGTCGGCCGGCGCCTCGTTCAGCGCCTGGCGAAAACCGGCGCCATCGGCAGTGGCACGCACCTGGAACCCGGCGCGAGTCAGGTAGGTGTCCAGCAACTCGCGTATCTCTTGATCGTCATCGACCAACAAAATCGACTTGTTGACTGAGCTCACAGGAAGGCGTCCTTGATATTGGAATTGGGCGGATTATGCCTTAAGCACCGAAACTGCAAACACCACAGAAACAATGTGGGAGCGGGCTTGCTCGCGAAAGCGGTTTTACATTCAACACATTCGTTGACTGACACACCGCATTCGCGAGCAAGCCCGCTCCCACATTTTGATCGCATTTCAGGCTGGGAGAGATTGCTCCAAGGCCACACCCGCACCCATCAAGCCCGAATACGGCGCCGTCACCAGCCACACCGGAATTCCCTTGAAGTAATCGCTCATGCAACCCTTGTCGGCGAAGCAGCGGGCGAAACCGCTTTCGAGGAAGAAATCGGCAAACCGTGGAATCACTCCGCCAACGATGTACACGCCACCGCGTCCACCGGTGGTCAGCACGTTGTTGCCCGCCACGCGACCGAGCCAGCAGCAGAACTGCTCAAGCACTTCCACGGCAATCGGGTCGCCGGCCAGCCCGGCGGCAGTGATGGCTTCCGGGGTGTCGAGCACCGGCGTGTGCCCGTCCACCGCACAGATCGCCCGGTAGACGCGCGGCAAGCCGCCGCCGCTCAACGCGGTTTCAGCGCTGACGTGGCCGATCTCGTTGAAGATGTGCTGCCAGAGTTGGGTTTCACGCGGGCTGCTCAGGGGCAGGTCGACGTGGCCGCCCTCCCCTGGCAACGCCGCAAACCGGCCCTCGCCCAGATCGAGCAAGGTGCCGACGCCCAGGCCGGTGCCCGGGCCAATCACCACGGCCGGGCGCAACGGCTCCGGCATGCCTTCGCAGACCACGCGGAATTCGCCGGGCTGCAAACGGGTCATGCCCAGGGCCATGGCCGAGAAGTCGTTGACCAGCAACAGTTGATCCACCTGCAAGGTCTGGCAGAAACCCTTGCGACTCAGACGCCAGTGATTGTTGGTGAACTTGAACTCATCGCCACTGACGGGACCGGCCACCGACAGGCACACCGAGCCGATCGAACCCGGCGCCAGTCCCAGACCGCCGAGGTAGAGGCTGATCGCTTCTTCCGGGCTGGGGAAGTCCGCCGTTGCCAGCACCTGGACCGATTCCAGCTGCTGGTTTTTCCACAACGCGAAACGTGCGTTGGTCCCACCGATGTCACCGACCAAAGCCAGTTTCAATTAAGCGTCTCCAGGGCAGAAGTAAAGGCGCTGGCGCCCTGCTCCGCCGAGCTGAAGGCCATGCGCATGAAACCAAACAGTTCGCGACCGGTGCCGATGTTGTTACCCAACAGGCCCTTGGCCGGCGTGCGCGCTGCGAATTCTTCGGCGTCCACCTTAAGCTCCAGGGTGCCTTTGACGCCATCGACGCGGATGATATCGCCCTCTTGCACCCGCGCCAAAGCGCCGCCGACATAAGCTTCGGGGCTGACGTGAATGGCCGCCGGGATTTTCCCCGACGCACCGGACATGCGTCCGTCAGTCACCAGCGCTACCTTGAAGCCGCGGTCCTGCAACACGCCGAGGAACGGCGTCATCTTGTGCAGTTCGGGCATGCCGTTGGAGCGCGGCCCCTGGAAGCGCATCACCGCGACAAAATCCTTCTCCAGCAAACCGGCCTTGAACGCATCGGCCAGGTCCTGCTGATCCTGGAACACCATGGCCGGCGCTTCGACGATCTGGTTTTCCACGGCGACGGCGGAGACTTTCATCACCCCGCGACCGAGGTTGCCTTCCATCACCCGCAGGCCACCTTCGGCCGAGAATGCGCGGGCGACCGGACGCAGGATGCTTTCATCGAGGCTGTCGGTCACGCCTTCGCGCCACACCAGCTCGCCGTTGTCGAGGAACGGTTCCTGGGTGTAGCGGCTCAGGCCGTGGCCCATCACGGTGTTGACGTTTTCGTGGAGCAGCCCGGCTTCCAGCAGTTCGCGGATCAGGAACGACATGCCGCCCGCGGCCTGGAAGTGGTTGATGTCGGCCTTGCCGTTCGGGTAGACGTGGCTCAGGGTCGGCACCACCTCGGAGAGGTCGGCCATGTCCTGCCAGGTCAGTTGAATGCCCGCCGCCATGGCGATGGCCGGCATGTGCAGGGTGTGGTTGGTCGAGCCACCGGTGGCGTGCAGCGCGACAATCGAGTTGACCAGCGAACGCTCGTCGACGATTTCGCCGATCGGCATGAAGTCGCCGTTCTGCTTGGTCAGGCGCGTGACCTGGTGCGCCGCCTCGCGGGTCAGGGCATCACGCAGCGGCGTGTTCGGGTTGACGAAGGACGCGCCTGGCAGGTGCAGGCCCATGACTTCCATCAGCAGCTGGTTGGTGTTGGCGGTGCCGTAGAAGGTGCAGGTGCCAGGGCTGTGGTAGGACTTCATCTCCGATTCCAGCAGCTCTTCGCGGGTCGCCTTGCCTTCGGCGTATTTCTGCCGCACGTCGGCTTTCTGCTTGTTGGAAATGCCCGAGACCATCGGCCCGCCCGGCACGAAGATCATCGGCAGATGGCCGAAGCGCAGCGCGCCCATCATCAGGCCCGGCACGATCTTGTCGCAGATGCCGAGCAACAGCGCGCCGTCGAACATGTTGTGGGACAGCGCCACGGCGGTGGACAGCGCGATCACTTCGCGGCTCGGCAGGCTCAGCTCCATGCCCGGCTCGCCCTGGGTCACGCCATCGCACATGGCCGGTGTGCCACCGGCGAACTGGCCGACGGAGCCGATTTCGCGCAGGGCCTTTTTGATCAGCTCGGGGAAGACTTCGTACGGCTGGTGCGCCGAGAGCATGTCGTTATATGACGAAACAATCGCAATGTTCGCGGCGTTCATCATCCGCAGGCTGTGCTTGTCGTCGCTGCCGCAACCGGCCACGCCATGGGCGAAGTTGGCGCATTGCAGCTTGCCGCGCATCGGCCCGTCGCTGGCCGCACCGCGAATCAATGCAAGGTAAGCCTCACGCGTGGCGCGACTGCGGGCGATAAGCCGTTCGGTGACCTCAAGGACGCGGGGATGCATGTGTAGAACTCCAGGCTAACGGATGTGGCGACCTGATTGTCTATGCTGATCAAAGGCCGGTGTCGATGGGATGACAGACGGTTTTCTTGATCGGTTGGACCAGTTGATTCAGGTCACTCGTTGTAGATTGAACAAAATATTGCCATCAAAAAGGCTTGTTTTCTATTTTTTTGCGAATAATCTTGTAATTCCAACAACAAAACGACGGTAGCGCCGCACTATGACTCTTCGAATCGCAATCAATGGTTTTGGCCGCATCGGCCGTAATGTCCTGCGCGCACTCTATACCCAGGGCTACCGTCAGGATCTGCAGATCGTCGCCATCAACGACCTGGGCGACAGCGCGATCAATGCTCATCTACTCAAGTACGACACCGTTCATGGCACGTTCGATGCCGATGTCCAGCATGACCAGGAGAGCCTGACGGTCAATGGCGACCGCATTTCGGTCAGCGCCATTCGCAACCCGGCCGACCTGCCCTGGGCCGCGGAAAAGATTGATGTGGTGTTCGAATGCACCGGCCTGTTCACCGACCGGGCCAAAGCCGCCGCGCATATTACGGCCGGCGCGCGCAAAGTGATTATCTCGGCCCCGGCCAAAGGCGCCGATGCCACCGTGGTTTACGGGGTGAACCACGACATTCTGCGCCAGTCGCACCAGATCATTTCCAACGCGTCGTGCACCACCAACTGCCTGGCCCCGGTGGCCCAGGTGCTGCACCGCGAGCTGGGCATCGAAAGTGGTCTGATGACCACCATTCATGCCTACACCAACGACCAGCACCTGACCGACGTCTATCACGTCGATCCGTACCGCGCCCGTTCGGCCACCCAGAACATGATCCCGAGCAAGACCGGTGCTGCTGAAGCGGTGGGCCTGGTGCTGCCGGAACTGGCGGGCAAGTTGACCGGCATGTCGGTGCGCGTACCGGTGATCAATGTGTCGCTGGTGGACCTGACCGTGCAACTCAAGCGTGAAGCGTCGGCCGATGAGGTCAATGCGCTGATGAAAGAGGCCAGCCAGCACTCGAAGATCCTTGGGTACAACACCCTGCCGCTGGTCTCCAGCGACTTCAACCACAACCCCCTGTCGTCGATCTTCGACGCCAACCACACCAAGTCCAGCGGCAAGCTGCTAAAGGTTCTGGCCTGGTACGACAACGAATGGGGCTTCTCCAACCGCATGCTCGATAACTGCCTGGCGCTGTGCAACGCAGAATAAGCAGCACGCCCCCCCTTCTTTGTAGGAGCAGCCGGTCGACGCTCGATTGCTCGCGATGGTCGTTAACGATAACGCGGGGGACCTGATGCCCCGCGGTGTTCTACAGTCCATCGCGAGCAGGCTCGCTCCTACAAGTTGCGTGTCATGTCTGGAGCAACAATCGATGATCGGCATCAGTTTTACGCAAAAGACCCTGGCGGCGCGCAAGCGTATCGCCCTGGTTGCCCATGACCACTGCAAGGTGTTCTTGCTCGACTGGGCCGAACGGCAGAAAGACAAGCTGGCCCAGCATGACCTGGTCGCTACCGGCACCACGGGGTTGTTGTTGCAACAACGCCTCGACCTGCCCGTGGAGAGCATGATCAGTGGTCCATTGGGTGGCGACCAGCAGCTCGGTGCGCAAATCGCCGAGCAACGGGTCGATATGCTGGTGTTCTTCTGGGACCCGTTCGAGCCACAACCCCACGACCCGGATATCAAGGCATTGCTGCGGGTCGCGGCCGTGTGGAACATCCCGGTGGCGTGCAACGAATGCAGCGCCGACTACCTGCTCAGCAGCCCGTTGATGGATCAGGCGCATCCCCATCGGATTCCCGATTACGCGAGCTATTTGCAGGGTCGCGGGTAAAGCTTCACAAATCAGTGCTTGACCACTCGAGTAGATGATAAGCATTATCATTCGCTCGAAATGGATCAGGTTCTCCC
Organism: Pseudomonas sp. GW456-E7; assembly: GCF_059424105.1. Lineage (NCBI taxonomy): Bacteria > Pseudomonadati > Pseudomonadota > Gammaproteobacteria > Pseudomonadales > Pseudomonadaceae > Pseudomonas > Pseudomonas sp. GW456-E7. The sequence continues at coordinate 64,988 of NZ_JBWKZB010000028.1, forward strand.
GTGAGTCAGTCACGCTTCAACCACGTTTTCCTCGCCCAGCGCACCTCCCTGCTGCGCACGCTGGAGCGGATGGTCAACAATCACAGCACCGCTGAAGACCTCTTGCAGGAAACTTACCTGCGGGTGACCCGTGCATTGAGCGAACGGGCCATCGATCATCTTGAGCCCTTTGTCTTCCAGACGGCGCGCAACCTGGCGCTGGATCATTTGCGCGCACGGCGCATCCATTCGCGCACCATGGTCGACGACGTACCGCAGGAGGTGGTGCACAGCGTCGCCGCCCCCACCAGCAGCGCCGAAGACGCCGCCCACGCCGAACAATTGCTGGAGCGCCTGAACGTGAGTCTCAGTGAACTCAGCGCCCGCCAACAGCGGATTTTCATCCTCAGCCGCCTGCACGGGCATAGCTACCAAGAGATCGCCGACGAACTTAACGTGTCCCTCAGTACCGTGCAGAAAGAGCTCAAATTGATCATGTCGATCTGCATCGGGGTTGCAGAACGGCATGACGGCAGCGGCAAGCTATAAGCTGCAAGTCAATCCAGAAACCAACTTTAGCTTGCGGCTTGCGGCTTGCAGCTTAAAACTGCTTCTCAAAAGCCCCTGCCGAGGAAACACCGTGACGGACAACCACCGCCCCCCTGAGCCTTCACCGGCGCAGGATCCCGCAAGTGCGATGGACCAGGCCCTGGACTGGCTGATCGTGCTCGGCAGTCCCGACGAGGAGCAGACCCGCCAATTCCAGGCGTGGCTTGACGCCGATCCGTTGAATGCCCAGGCGTTCGCCAAGGCCCAGGCAATCTGGGACGGCCCGCACGTGGCGCAATGCGCGCAAAGCCTGGCTGCCCGTCCCGCGAAAGTCACGGTCCTCGCCCGCCTGCGTCCGCACTGGAAACCGCTGGCCACTGCCGCCGTGCTGCTGCTCGGTCTGTTCAATTTCAGCAATTTGCCGATGCGCCTGCAGGCCGATCACCTGACCGTGGTCGGCGAGCGCCAGCGCCTGCAACTGGAGGACGGCTCCAAAGTCCTGCTCAATACCAATTCGGCGTTCTCAAGCACCATCAACGACCAGCAACGCGTCGCCCGCCTGTATCAGGGTGAAGCGTTTTTCGAAGTGCAGGCCAGTCGTAACCAGCCACTGGAAATCGACGCCGGCCCGGTCACGGCCAGCGTTCGCGATACCGCGTTTGCCGTGCGTTACCTCGACGGCGTGGCACAGGTGCGGGTGCAGCGCGGGGATGTCGACTTGCGCGCCACCCGTGACGATGCGCGGGTGCGTTTGTCCGCCGGGGAAAGCATTCGCATCGGCCCCAACGGCTTCGACCGCCCGGCCAAGCTGGATGCCGCCACCGACCTGGCGTGGGTCCAGGGGCGACTGGTGTTTGAAAACTGCCCGTTGAACCAGGTGCTGGCGGAACTTCGCCGCTACTACCCGGGCTGGATCATCAACAACAACGAACAGTTGGCCGATGTCGCCGTGACCGGCAACTACCGCCTCGATCAGCCACTGGATGTGGTTCGCTCCCTGGCCCACATCACCTCGGCACGGCTCCAGGAATTCCCGGCGCTGGTCATCTTGAACTGAATGAGAATTATTTTTACTCGATAGCCAAACCCTGTACGTCTCGTTATAGCCAATGCAATTGATTCGCATCTCACTATGCCTATCAGCACCTATAAAGATTCGTGCGACACGGAGCGCTATCGATGTCCTCTCGCCTCACCCGCCCAGCCACCTCACCTTCCCGCATGCTGTCACTGCTGACCGCTGCCATCCTGATGGCCGGTGCCGCACCGCTCATGGCCGCCACCGCCACCGAGCCGTCGACTCGCAAAATGGGCGACTACGCCTTCGCCATTCCCCAACAGTCTCTGGTATCGGCACTCAATGCCTTTACCGCAGTGACCGGCTGGCAGGTCGGCGTGTCGTCGGAGCTGGCGCAAGGTGTGGCGTCACCGGGCGTCCGTGGTTCGCTGTCGCCGGAGAAAGCCCTGGATCGCCTGTTGGTGGGGACCAACCTGAGTTATCGCAAACTGGGCAATAACAGCATCGTGCTGGAAAAGCGCAGCGCTGGCAGTGCCCTCAATCTGGATCAGGTCACCATCAGCGCCACCCGTAACGAGCAGGATGTGAACAGCGTACCGAGCACGGTCTCTGTCTACACGCGCGAAGATCTGGACCGCAACAACGTCAACACCATCAAGGAACTGGTGCGCTACGAACCCGGCGTTTCGGTAGGCGGCGCAGGCCAGCGCGCCGGCATCACCGGCTACAACATTCGCGGCATCGATGGCGACCGGGTGCTGACCCAGGTCGACGGGGTGCAGGTGCCCGACGGATTCTTCAACGGCCCCTATGCCCAGACCAACCGCAACTATGTCGACCCGGAAATCGTCAAGCGCGTGGAAATCCTCCGGGGCCCGGCGTCGGTGCTGTATGGCAGCAACGCCATTGGCGGTGCGGTCAGCTACTACACGCTGGACCCGGACGACATCATCAAACCGGGCAAGGATGTCGGTGCACGCCTGAAAACCGGCTACAGCTCCGCCGATGAAAGCTGGCTGACCTCCGGCACCGTCGCCGGCCGCAGCGGCGAGTTCGATGGCCTGTTGCACTTCAGTCAACGCAACGGTCATGAAACAGAGTCCTATGGCGAAACCGGCGGCACGGGCCTGAACCGTACTGAAGCCAACCCCCAGGACGCTCGCACCACCAGCGTGCTGGCAAAACTGGGCTGGGATTACGCCGACGACGCGCGCCTGGGCCTGACCTACGAGCACTACAAGGACGACCGCGACACCAATCAATTGAGCGCGGTGGGCGGCCCGTTCAATGCCGGACGCGGTTTCGGCTTCTACAAGTCCCGCACCGGCAACGACACGATCACCCGCGAACGCTTTGGCCTGGAACACAGCTTCGGCCTGGACAGTGCACTGGCTGACAACATCAAGTGGACCCTGAACTACCAGATCGCCAAGACCGACCAGACCACCGAGGAAATCTACGCGCCGTCGCGGACCGTGCTGCGCAACCGCGATACCACTTACAAGGATCGCCAATGGGTATTCGATGCCCAGGTCGACAAGTCGTTTGCCATTGCCGACACCGAACATCTCGTCACCTATGGCACCACCATCAAGCAGGACAAAATCACCGGCCTGCGTACCGGTACCGGCACTTGCCTGACCGTGGCCGGCGCCTGCCGGGTCATCGGCGCCCCCAGCGCCAGCGACACGCTGACACCCGCCAGTGACTTCCCGGACCCGACCATCAACAGCTACGCCCTGTTCGCCCAGGATCAGATCAGCTGGGGCAACTGGACCTTCCTGCCCGGTGCACGCTACGACTACACCCAGCTCAAGCCGCACATCACCGAAGAGTTCCTGGCCACCGCCGACCAGAGCGGCAACGGCACGGTGAGCGACGAGACCAAGACCTGGCATCGCCTGTCGCCGAAGTTTGGCACCACCTACAGCTTCAACGATAACTACACCTGGTACGGCCAATACGCCGAAGGCTTCCGCACCCCGACCGCCAAGGCGTTGTATGGCCGTTTCGAAAACCTCGCCGGTGGCTATCGGGTCGCACCTAATCCGGACCTCGAACCGGAAAAGAGCAAAAGCTACGAGACCGGTTTACGCGGCAACTTCGAGCAGGGCTCGTTTGACATCGCCGTGTTCTACAACAAATACCGCGACTTCATCGACGAGAACGCCATCACGCCCGGCTACACCGAGACCACGTTCCAGAGCAACAACATCAAGCACGCCACCATCAAGGGTGCCGAGGTCAAGGGACGCCTCAACCTCGACGCCTTCGGCGCGCCGCAAGGCCTGTACACCCAGGGCTCGGTGGCCTATGCCTACGGTCGCAACGACGACAGCGGCGAGCCGCTCAACAGCGTCAACCCACTGACCGGTGTGTTCGGCCTCGGTTACGAGCAGGACACCTACGGCGGTGTGCTCAACTGGACACTGGTGAAGAAGAAGGACCGCGTCGACAGCAGCACCTTCAAGACCCCGGACGGCACCAGCACCCAGTTCAAGACCCCGGGCTTCGGCATTCTTGACCTGAGCGCGTTTTACAAGGTGACCGACGACGTGACCGTCAGCGGCGGCGTCTACAACCTGACCGACAAGAAGTACTGGCTGTGGGATGACGTGCGCGGTTACGACAGTGTCGGCGAAGCCTCGGTGACCCAACCGGCCAACCTCGACCGCCTGACCCAGCCGGGTCGCAACTTCGCGGTCAACCTGATCTGGGATATCTGATCCGCTCATCTCGCCGGGTGGTTTCATCACGCCGCCCGGTGAGGATTTTTTTACTGTCAGGCGCCCTCCTGTTCGTCTCGTTACCAAGCGCCTCTTCTTTTTCAAGGAATTGCCATGACTACCCCGGCCACCGAACAACGCCCCAACTTGCGTTCGCAGCGTTTGAACCAGATCACCCACGAGCCGCACAGCAAGCTCGATGCGCTGGTCAAGGCCCACTCCCCCTTTGAAACCCAGGCCAGTTTCGCCCGCTTCGTGGTGGCGCAGTACCTGTTCCAGTCGGAACTGGTGTCGCTGTATAACGATGCCGAACTGACCGCCATTGTCCCGGACCTGCCGGCCCGCTGCCGCGCCGATGCGGCCAAAGCCGATCTGGCGGACCTGGACACCGATGTACCGGCACCTGTCGCCGGTGCCCTGAAGAACCCGACCAAGGCCCAGGCCCTGGGCTGGCTCTTCGTCTCCGAAGGCTCGAAGCTCGGTGCAGCATTCCTGATCAAGCGTGCCGTGGGCCTTGGCCTGAGCGAAACCTTCGGTGCCCGTCACCTCGGCGAACCGGCCGGCGGCCGCGCGGAAGGCTGGAAGCGCTTCGTCAAAACCCTGGACGGCCTTGAGTTCAGCGCCCAGGAAGAAGCCGACGTGGAAAAAGGCGCCCTCGACGCGTTCAACCGCTTCACGGTGTTGCTGGAGCAGGCTTACGCCACCGAAGCCGCCTGACCCAATGAGTTCCCCTTGTGGGAGCGGGCTTGCTCGCGAAAGCGGTGTGTCAGTCAACGTTGATGTTGAGGCTGATGGCCCCTTCGCGAGCAAGCCCGCTCCCACAGGGACCGATCAAGCCTCAACACCTGCCTTGAGCCCATGCCCACCTCTTCCAGACTCTCCCGCCTCCTCTTCGGCCTGCTGGCCTATGTCAGCCTGGGCATCGGCCTGATCGCGATCGTCATTCCCGGTCTGCCGACCACCGAGTTCATCCTGCTGGCCGCCTGGGCTGCGACCCGCAGTTCGCCGCGCCTGAGTGCCTGGCTGGAAAACCACCGGCTGTTCGGCCCCATCCTCCAAAACTGGCGCAACGGCAAGGTCATCGCCCGCCGGGCCAAGGTCAGTGCCACCGTCAGCATGCTGATATGCGCCGGTCTCATGTTGGTGATGCTCGAACACGGCTGGCCGATCTACCTGGCGATTGCCGGGATGGGGCTGGGCAACCTGTGGATCTGGTCACGGCCGGAATCGCTGCCGCAACCCGCCTGAATTCACCCCGCGCTTTTTCCTCTTTTTACCCCCATTTTCGGCACATTTTTCTGCGCAAACGTTCAACCACTACCGTTCGTCGGCAGCCCATTCATGTAACCTGGCCTTCACGCCGATGTGCATTGATCGGCGCTAAATGGATTTAGCGAGTGAGCCGCAACGGCTCACAGCCAACACTTCATCCATTCGCGAGTTCGCCCTATGTTCGACTCACTGTCCATCCGCCTGAAAATCGTCCTGCTGTCCGGTCTGTGCCTGCTGGGGGTAGTCGCCCTGATAGTGGGCATGAACATCTACCAGACCAATCAGAACGATGATCTGGTCAGCGATTCCAGCAGCAGAATGCTCACTGCCAGTGTGCAGGATCTGCTCCAGGCCAAGGCCGCCGAGCAGGCGGTGCGGGTGCAGAAGACGTTCGGTGAAACCCTGACGGTGGTGACCGCCCTCGCAGACCAGATCCAGGACATGCGCAACCTGGCCGCCAAGCGCTCGCTCGAGCCCGGCGTCTTGCGAGAAGAGTTGAACCAGAGCCTGAAAACCGCCTTCGAACGCAACGCCAAGGTGCTGGGCATCTGGCTGGCCTTCGAACCCAACGGCCTGGACGGCAAGGACAGCGAGTTCGTCAACGACGCCGCCCGTCAATCCAACGAGATCGGGCGTTTCGCTACGTACTGGAGCCGCGCCGGGGGTGATGCCCTCAACACGATCATGGTCGAAGAGGACATGACCAAGACCACCCTGAACCTCAGCGGCAATCCGTACAACGTCTGGTACACCTGCCCTCGGGACAGCAAGCGCATCTGCCTGCTCGACCCCTATGCCGATACGGTCGGCAACAAGGAAATGTTGATGACCACCATTTCCGTCCCGCTGCTGGTGGAGGGCAAGTCCATCGGCGTGGTCGGTATCGACATCGCCCTCGACGCCCTGCAAGCGGCGGCGGTCGACTCTCAGCGCGACCTGTTCAACAGTGCCGGGCACATGCTCATCGTTTCCGGCACTGGCGTGCTGGCCGCCTACAGTGTCGATGCCGGCAAGGTCGGCAAGAGCATCGGCGACACCCTGGGTGCCGACGGCAAGGACATCCTGCAACTGCTTGGCAGCGGTGCACCGAAGATTCTCCAGCAAGGCGACCTGATCCGTGCGGTGTACCCGGTCAGCCCGATTGCCGATGCCAAGGCCTGGGCCGTGGTGATCGACTTGCCCAAACAAGTGCTGCTGGCCGACTCGGTGAAGCTGCAAGCGGTACTCGACGATGCCCAGCAAAGCGGCACGATCAAGGCCTTGTCGGTGGCGGTGATTGCCGGTGTGATCGGCCTGCTGCTGATGTGGCTCACCGCGTCCGGCGTGACCCGACCGATCAACAGCGTGGCGCAAATGCTCAAGGCGATTGCCAGTGGCGACGGTGACCTGACCCAGCGCCTGCACTACAGCAAGCAGGACGAACTGGGCGAACTGGTGAGCTGGTTCAACCGCTTCCTCGACAAGCTGCAACCGACCATCGCGCAGATCAAGCAAAGCATCACCGATGCCCGTGGCACCGCCGACCAGTCTTCGGAAATCGCCCGCCAGACCAGTGAAGGCATGCAGGTGCAGTTCCGCGAAATCGACCAGGTCGCCACCGCGTCCAACGAAATGAGCGCCACGGCCCACGATGTCGCCAACAGTGCCTCGAACGCGGCCAACGCCGCCAAGGGTGCCGACCAGTCGGCCCGCGACGGCATGTCGATCATCGAACGCAGCACCCGCGACATCAATCAACTGGCCGACGAAGTCAGCAAGGCCGTGACCGAAGTCGAAGCCCTGGCGGTGAACAGCGAACAGATCGGCTCGGTGCTGGAAGTGATCCGCAGCATCGCCGAGCAAACCAACCTGCTGGCCCTCAACGCGGCGATTGAAGCGGCCCGTGCCGGCGAAAGCGGTCGCGGCTTTGCGGTGGTCGCCGATGAAGTGCGCAACCTGGCCAAACGCACCCAGGATTCGGTGGAGGAAATTCGCCTGGTGATCGAACGCATCCAGTCCGGTACCCGCGGTGTGGTCGCCACCATGCACTCGAGCCAGACCCAGGCCCACAGCAACGCCGGGCAGATCCAGCAGGCGGTCCAGGCCCTGAGCAAAATCAGCGACGCGGTCACCGTGATCAGCGACATGAACCTGCAAATCGCCAGCGCCGCCGAGCAGCAAAGCGCCGTCGCCGAAGAGGTCAACCGCAATGTCTCGGCGATCCGCACCGTCACCGAAACCCTGACCGGCCAGGCCACCGAGTCGGCGCAGATCAGCAGCCAGCTCAACACCCTGACCACCCACCAGATGAAGTTGATGGATCAGTTCCGCGTGTAACCTTTAAAAGATCGCAGCCTGCGGCAGCTCCTACAGAGATCAATGTAGGAGCTGCCGCAGGCTGCGATCTTTTGATCTTTTGTTCTATGCTGCCCTCTCGCTCCGGAGGGCCTTCGATGACTGATCTGCTCACGTCCATTCAAGCCGCACTCGGTTTGCCTCACACCCCGATTCCTTTCACGTCCAATGGCGCCCTGCCCTCTGCATTTGCCGTCACCGAACTGGCTTGCGCGAGCATCGCCGCCGCCGGCCAGGCCGCCAGCGAACTGCTGCACCAACAGACCGGACACCGGCCCGACCTTGAAGTGGACCGACGCCTGGCGTCCTTCTGGTTCGCGACCTCGATTCGCCCCATAGGCTGGAACGTTCCACCGCTTTGGGACCCGGTGGCCGGCGACTACGCCACCCGCGACGGCTGGATTCGCCTGCACACCAACGCGCCCCATCACCGCGCCGCTGCCGAACGCGTGCTCGGTGCCTGTGCCGACCGCGCAGCGATGGCCGGCAAAGTGGCGCAATGGGCGAAAAGCGAGCTGGAACAGGCGGTGGTCGATGCCGGTGGCTGTGCCGCCGAAATGCGTACCTGGGATCAATGGCAGGTCCATCCTCAAGGCCAGGCAGTGAATGCCGAACCCTTGGTTCTGTTCGCCGACCACCCAAGCCAGAGCCACAAACCCTGGACAGGTTCAGTGGCCCGCCCCCTGGCCAGCATCAAGGTGCTGGACTTGACCCGGGTACTGGCAGGTCCCATCGCCAGCCGCTTTCTGGCAGGCCTGGGCGCCGATGTCCTGCGCATCGATCCACCGACCTGGAACGAGCCGGGAGTGGTGCCGGAAGTCACGCTGGGAAAACGTTGCGCGCGTCTTGATCTGAGCGACAAGTCCGACCGCGACGTATTCGAATCCCTGCTCAAGGACACCGACATTCTGCTCCACGGCTATCGTGCCGATGCGCTGGAGCGACTTGGCTTGGGCATGAATCAACGCCGGCAACTGAGCCCCGGCCTGATTGATGTTTGCCTCAACGCCTATGGCTGGAGTGGCCCCTGGCGAAATCGCCGGGGCTTCGACAGCCTGGTACAGATGAGCAGTGGCATTGCCGAAGCCGGCATGCGCTGGAAGTCGGCGGCCAAGCCGACGCCATTGCCGGTGCAGGCACTCGATCACGCCACCGGGTATTTGATGGCGGCCAGTGCGATCAGGTTGTTGGCGGGACGGTTGAGCGACGGTACAGGTGGCTCGGCGCGATTGTCGTTGGCGCGCACCGCGAAGTTGTTGATCGAGCAGGGGGCCGGCCCGGATGAGTCGTTGCGCGGCGAAGATCAACAGGATCTGGGGACGCTGGTGGAGCAAACGTCCTGGGGGCCGGCGCATCGGTTGCAGGTGCCGCTGAAGATCATCGGGACGCCACTACAGTGGACATTGCCCGCGACTGAACTGGGTTCACATCCCGCGCAGTGGTGGTGACCGTCAGATCGCCTTCGCGAGCAAGCCCGCTCCCACAGGTGATTTCGCCGTGCAGACATCAGGAGTCCCTCCATGCAACGCATCGACCACAAACTGCCCTGGAGCCACCTGGGCACTGAGCGCACCCTCAGCGTGTTTCGTTATGGCGCGGGGCCGCGCAAGGTGTACATCCAGGCCAGCCTGCACGCCGACGAATTGCCGGGCATGCGCACGGCCTGGGAGTTGAAGAAGCGCCTGACCGAACTTGAACAACAGGGACAGTTGAACGGTGTGATCGAACTGGTGCCGGTGGCCAATCCCATTGGCCTCGACCAGCACCTGCAAGGCAGCCACATGGGGCGTTTCGAGCTGGGTAGCGGCAAGAACTTCAACCGCTCGTTCGTCGAACTCAGTGCGCCGGTGGCCGAGCGGGTCGGTGATCGCCTCGGCAGCGATGCCCAGGCCAACATCACGCTGATTCGCCAGACCATGGGCCAGGTCCTCGATGACTTGCCGGCAGCGACATCGCAGCTGGAAGCCATGCACCGCCTGTTGCTGCGCCATGCCTGCGACGCCGACATCACCCTCGACCTGCATTGCGATTTCGACGCGGCGATCCACATCTACGCGTTGCCGCAGCACTGGCCACAATGGCGATCCTTGGCGGCGCGTTTGCAGGCCGGCGTGGCGCTGTTGTGTGAGGACTCCGGCGGCAGCTCGTTCGACGAGTCCTGTTCTTCGCCCTGGTTGCGCCTGGCCCGGGCGTACCCGGCGGCGGCCATTCCCCCGGCCAACCTGGCGACCACGCTGGAGCTGGGCAGCATGGGGGACACCCGGGTCGACCAGGCCCGGGCCAATGGCGAGGCCATTCTCGGCTTCCTCGCCGAGCAGGGTTTCATCTCCGGCAGCTGGCCGGCGGCACCGGCCGACTGCTGTGAAGGCATGCCGTTCGAAGGCACCCAATACCTGTTCGCACCGCATCACGGCGTGGTCAGCTTCCTGCGTGAAGCCGGGGAGTGGGTAGAGAAGGGCGATGCGCTGTTCGAAGTGGTCGACCCGTTGAACGACAAGGTCACCACCGTGAAGGCCGGCACCAGTGGCGTGCTGTTCGCCATCGATCGTGGGCGCTACACCCAGCCAGGCACCTGGCAGGCGAAAGTCGCCGGGCGTGAACCGATTCGGGTGGGGAAGTTGATCAACGACTGAGCCCGGAATTTTCTTTGTCTGTACTGGCCTCTTCGCGGGCAAGCCCGCTCCCACAGGTTTTGTGAACACCACAAATCCAGTGTGGGAGCGGGCTTGCTCGCGAAGGCGGCATCAGCCACACCCGAGATGTTCCTGCCTACTGCACAGTGTTAGGCTCTTGCGCGAATCCTGCATTCCGTGAAGGAAGACCCATGTTGAAGATTCTCGCGCTGCTCACGCTGTTGGCATCCACTGCCGTCCACGCCCAAACCCCGTTGCAAACCGACCTGCCACTCAAGTACCTGGCACAAGCCACCACCGATTCGAACCATCAGCCCCTGGTGATTTTCCTTCACGGTTACGGCAGTAACGAGCAGGACCTGTTCGGCATCAAGGACGACTTGCCCGCGTCCTACACCTACCTGTCGGTGCGGGCACCTTTGGTGATGGAGGCGGGCAGCTATCAGTGGTTCCGCAAGAAGGGCGAAGGGGCCTACAACGGTGAGACCGATGATTTGAAGTCCAGCGGCCAGTTGTTGCTGGACTTCGTCGCACAGGCGACGAAGAAATATCACACCGAACCCGAGAAGGTGTTCCTGGTCGGTTTCAGCCAGGGCGCGATCATGTCTTACGAAGTGGGCTTGCGGCACCCCGAAGCGCTCGGCGGGATCGCTGCGTTGAGCGGGCGGATCCTGCCGGTGCTCAAGTCCGAGCTCAAACCGGATGAAAAGCGCCAGTCGCTGGCGATTTTCATTGGTCATGGCGAGCAGGACAAACGCCTTCCCTACAGCGACGGTACCGAAGCCAACAGCCTGTTGCAGAGCGTGTCACTCGAACCCGAGTTTCACGGCTACCCCGGTGTTGGCCACAACATCAGTGCCGAAGAGATCCAGGACCTGAGCGCCTGGTTGCAGCGTCTTAACCCCTGAGCCTTATTTTCCGCTGACGATCTGTTTGATCAGGGTTTCATGGGCCGCCATGTCGCCAGGGCGGGAAATCACCTGGACCACCGCCATGCGGGTGCCGGAGGCGGCCATCAGCGTGGTGGTGAGGGTCATGCCACCGCCTTGCGTGGCAGTGCCGTCGATCTGGCGCAGGCCCAGCCCGGATTTCTGGGTCAGGGTTTTCTCGCTGAGCTTGTTGTAGTCGGGCAGGGACTTGTGTTGCGCCGCATCGAAGTCGGCCACGGTGCCGTCGAGGAACCCGCCATCGTTGTCCTTGACGCTGATGCCGTTGGGCAGGGTGTTTTCAGCGGCGATCACCACGGTCTTGGTGGTTTCATTGCTGTACAGGGTGCCGCTGGCACCGTCCGGGCTGGCCGGCAGCGGGTTGGCGATGAAACCCTTGGGCAGGTTGAAGGTGAACTTGCTGCCGAGCATCGAGACTTTCTGGGCTGGCGCATCGCTGGAAGTGGCCTTGGCGGCCTGCGCATTCAAAACCCCCAGGCCGGTAGCGGCTGCCAGCAGCAGGACAAGGGCTTTTTTACTCAACAAAGACATCGGAATCTCCAGGGATGGGCGCGCGGTGGGGCGCGATCATCCCACGGAGGTTGTGCTGCATTCCAGCTTGCCCTACTGAGCGGTCACTTTGGCCGAGTGGCGATCTGGAGGTGAGGCGACTTTCATGTGGCGGGAGCTTGCTCCCGCTGGGCAGCGAAGCGGCCCCCTGCTTTCTTTCAGATGTACTGTGCAGGCAGGATTGGCGACTGCTTCGCAGCCGAGCGGGAGCAAGCCCCCTCGCCACAGGCAAGCCCCCTCGCCACATTGATCACTCTTGCTCGCCCTTGAAGGTGTCGACGCCAATCAGTTCGTAGGGCGTTTGCAGTTCTTCGAGCAGCAGGGCAACTTTCATCGAGGCTGATGTTGAAGCAAACCCGTTCGATTGACGTACGGGGTCGTTGTTCTACTCGTGCGAAACCATCGAACGGGTTGCGGGTGCTTTTTCGGGCGCCTGTGCGGTGGCAATCACCGCGCCAGCGATGATCAACAGCGCCGGCACGATCAGGATCGGGCTGGCATGGCCATGGCCATGGCCGACGACGATCAGCAGCAGGGTCGAGATCAAGGGCGCCAGGTAGGACAGCGCCCCCAGCGTCGCCAGGTTGCCGTGTTTGGTGGCGTGGTCCCAGGCAAAGAACGCCAGGCCAGCCGGCCCCAGGCCGAGGACGACGATCGCCGCCCATTGATTGAGGTCAGGCCACACGGTGGTTTCGAAGGCCAGGTGGCAGACCAGCCCGGCGACGGCCGACATGCCGCAGATGCCACCGATGATGCTGCTGGGCACTGCGCTGAATCGACGGTTGAACACCGAGTAGCCGGCCCAGATCAGCGCGCAGCCGAACGCCGCCAGATACCCGGCGACGGGCATGGTCGCCGCCGTGTGTGTGGCGCGTTGCTGCATGATGAACGCCGTGCCCGCCAGGCCCAGTACCGCACCGAGCACCTGGCGCTTGTGCAGTTTTTCGCCGGCGGCGAAGGCCGAGAGCAGCACCAGCATCAACGGCCACAGGTAATTGATCAGGCTGGCTTCGGCGGCAGGCGCGACCTTGAGCGCGAAAAAGTACAGCGCGTGATAAACGAAAATCCCGACGAAACCGGTGGCCCAGACAGCCCAGGGCTGGCGCCAGCTGCTGAACCCGCTCATGCCATGGCGGCCGAGGGTGATCAGGCTGGCGGCAAACGCCACGCCGAAACTCAAGGTCAGCAGTTCAAAGGGCGGGATGCCTTCGGTGAGGGTGGTCAACAACGCCAGGCAGGACCAGAGGAAGATCGCAATCACGCCCACGGCGGTCGCCGATCGGGCAGTGCGCAAGCGAGATGCAGTCATGTCTGTTCCTTCAGCGCTTAGAGGCGGGCAACATCCTGGCCCGATGACATCATGCAGCTTAGCGTTTGATGGCTGTTCCTCCAGTGTCCGTCGTCGGGCCGACCGGCCGCGCCAGCAAGCGTTTGGTCACCCCCAGCATGGCCACCGACACCGCAACGCCCAGGACAAAGGCGTTCATCCCCATCGACGGCAGGGCCAGGGCCAATACCAGGCAAAACGCGGCGAACGAATACATGCCGGTGGCGGTGGCGCGCAGCAACGCGGCGGTAAAGGCCGGGCCACGGGTTTGCTGGGAGAACACCGCCATCACGCTGCCCAATACCGGGAACACCGCCAGCAGGCCGCTCCAGCGGTCGCCGACGGTGCTGGCCAGCAGCGTCACGACCAGGGTGAGCAATGCACCGGCCACCATGCGCAGCACAAGCTTGTCGGATTTCGGCCCCGGGCCACTGAGCACCGGTTGCACGGCGGGAAACAGATAGGGCGCGGCGAGCAGCGCGGTCGCGGCGGCGCACAGGGAAAACACCAGGGATCCCGGGATCAGCGACAGGACAACCGCCACCAGCGCCCAGACCGACAGCGAGATCAGCAACGCCAGTGGCCATCCGGCCCGTTGTGCGACCTGGGCGTAGGTCACGCAAAACGCAATCATCGCGAACATGGCCGACAGCGCTGCAGTGGCCGATTGCGCAGCGAACGCCTGGCCTTGCTCAAGGGCAAGGAACAACAGGATCGGTCCGACCACCACCGGCAACCCCGACAGCCAACCGGCCACGCTCGGTCCCCAGCGTTTGCCGGCCAGGGAAATCAGTAGCAGGAAGCCTGGGATTACCAGCAGTTTGAGGATCAGCACGCGCATGTCTCCGACCTGTGTGAGGTGGCAACGGTAACATTGCAGCGGCTGGATTGCTTTATCTGTATGCAGATTTTGTATACATAAAGACCTTCTGAATTTGTACGAAAGGATCTTTTGTGCCTGCGTTTCTGAGCATCTGCGGTGATCAGTGGGGCGGACAGTGGGTTGATTCTGTAGTTTTTGGGGGGACTCGTCGGGCCTCTTCGCGAGCAAGCCCGCTCCCACATTTGACCGAGTTGTCCAGACGAGCGCGGTCCACTGTGGGAGCGGGCTTGCTCGCGAAGAACGATGACGCGGTCCAACTGAAAAAAACGCAGGCAAAAAAGAACCCGGTGCGACTTGCATCGCACCGGGTGTTTGTCCAGACGGCGACGGATCTTCGTGGGTCCCCGCGCCGTCTGTTGAACGCTTTAAGCCCTTTCGAGCGCCAGTGCCACGCCCTGACCGCCACCGATGCACAGGGTGGCGAGGCCTTTCTTGGCATCACGCTTGAGCATTTCATGCAGCAAGGTCACCAGCACGCGGCAACCCGAAGCACCGATCGGGTGGCCCAGGGCGATGGCGCCGCCGTTGACGTTGACCTTGTTCAAGTCCCATTCCAGGTCCTTGGCCACCGCCAGCGATTGCGCGGCGAAGGCTTCGTTGGCTTCAACCAGGTCAAGCTGGTCGATGTTCCAGCCGGCCTTGTCCAGGCAACGACGGGTGGCCGACACCGGGCCGATGCCCATGATCGCCGGGTCGACGCCCGCGTTGGCGTAAGCCGCGATTCTTGCCAGTACCGGCAGGCCCAGGGCCTTGGCCTTTTCGGCGCTCATCAGGATCACGGCGGCGGCACCGTCGTTCAGCGACGAAGCGTTGCCGGCAGTCACCGAACCGTCCTTCTTGAAGGCCGCCTTGAGTTTGCCCAGGGATTCGGCAGTGGTGCCGGCCCGTGGCTGCTCGTCGGTGGCGAAGGACAGCGGATCGCCCTTGCGCTGCGGGATCAGGATCGGGGTGATTTCATCGACGAAGCGCCCGGCTTCGATGGCGGCCACGGCTTTCTGCTGCGAGGCGGCGGCGAACGCGTCCTGCTGCTCGCGGCTCAGGCTGTACTTCTCGGCCAGGTTCTCGGCGGTGATGCCCATGTGGTAGTCGTTGAACGCGTCCCACAGGCCATCGCTGATCATGGTGTCGACGATCTGGGCGTGGCCCATGCGCAGGCCGGTACGCGCGCCGGGCATGACGTAGTTGGCCAGGCTCATGTTTTCCTGGCCGCCGGCGATGATCACCTCGGCATCGCCGCAGCGAATCGCCTGGGCGCCCAGGTGCAGGGCCTTGAGGCCCGAACCGCAGACCTTGTTCAGGGTCATGGCCGGTACGGCGAAGGGCAGGCCGGCCTTGATCGCGGCCTGGCGCGCAGGGTTCTGCCCGGCGCCGGCGGTCAGCACCTGGCCCATGATCACTTCATCGACTTGCGCAGGGTCCAGGCCGGTCTGCGCCAGCAACTGGCGGATCACCGCAGCGCCCAGGTCAACGGCAGAAACATTGGCCAGGGAACCCTGGAAACTGCCGATCGCGGTGCGCGTGGCGGCAACAATGACGACTTCTTGCATGGAATGATTCCTCACTGGGCAGCGAACTGCATTTCCGGAACGTGGTCCGGGACGATCAGTTTACCAGCGGTCTTGGCGACGATTTCCTCAACGCTGACGCCAGGTGCGCGTTCCTTGAGGACAAATGCGCCATTTTCGATTTCCAGGTAGGCCAGGTCGGTCAGCACGCGCTTAATGCACCCGGCGCCGGTCAGCGGCAGGCTGCATTGGGACAGCAGCTTGGACTCACCGTCCTTGGACGCGTGGGTCATGATGACGATGATGTTGTCTGCGCCGGCCACCAGGTCCATCGCGCCGCCCATGCCCTTGACCAGCTTGCCGGGGATCATCCACGAGGCGATGTTGCCTTGCACGTCGACTTCGAAGGCGCCCAGCACGGTCAGGTCGACATGGCCACCGCGGATCATCGCGAAGGACTCGGCCGAAGAGAAGATCGAAGCGCCGATGCGCGCGGTCACCGTTTGTTTGCCGGCGTTGATCATGTCGGCATCGATGGTTTCTTCAGTAGGGAACGGACCCATGCCCAGCAGGCCGTTTTCCGACTGCAGCATGACTTCCATGCCTTCGGGGATGTAGTTGGCGACCAGGGTCGGAATGCCGATGCCCAGGTTCACGTAGAAGCCGTCCTGCATTTCGCGGGCGACGCGTTGAGCCATTTGTTCGCGGGAAAGTGCCATTGTCGTTATTCCTTCATTCGGTCCGGGGGCAGGGGATCACTTACGCACGGTGCGCTGTTCGATGCGCTTCTCGAACGTGCCGCAGATGATCCGGTCGACGTAGATGCCTGGGGTGTGGATCTGCGCCGGGTCCAGCTCGCCGGGTTCGACGATTTCTTCGACTTCGACCACGGTGATCTTGCCGGCGGTGGCGGCCAGCGGGTTGAAGTTCTGGGCGGTGTGGCGATAGATCACGTTACCGAAATGGTCGGCTTTCCAGCCTTTGACGATGGCGAAGTCGCCGGTGATGGACTCTTCCATCAGGTACTTGCGGCCATGGAATTCACGCACTTCCTTGCCTTCGGCAACCGGAGTACCCACGCCGGTAGCGGTAAAGAAGGCCGGAATGCCGGCGCCGCCTGCGCGCATTTTCTCGGCGAGGGTGCCTTGCGGGGTCAGGATGACTTCGATTTCGCCCTTGAGCAGTTGCTCTTCGAACAGCTTGTTTTCGCCGACGTAGGACGCCACGACTTTGCTGATCTGGCGGTCGGTCAGCAGTACGCCGAGGCCGAAACCGTCGACGCCGCAGTTGTTGGAGACCACGGTGAGGTCGCGAGTGCCCTTGCGCTTGATCTCGGCGATCAGGTTTTCCGGGATGCCACACAGGCCGAAGCCGCCAGCGATCACGGTCATGCCGTCTTCAAGACCTGCCAGAGCTTCCTCGTAGGAACTCACGCGCTTGTCGAAACCTGCCATATGCACCTCTTTTATTCTTTGTGGGCGGCTGGCTAGCCGAATGGGAAGGAGTGTCTCGCCGAAGTATTCATTTGTTAAGTTGATTTTTAAGGTTGATTAATAGATAAAACTCAACAGTGCGTAGGAGCTGCCGAAGACTGCGATCTTTTGATCCTGTTTTTTGGCGCAAGATCAAAATCAAAAGATCGCAGCCTTCGGCAGCTCCTACAAGACCCGGGAGAGATCGAGTATGACCGTCAAGCAGATCCGTGCCTTTCTGGCCGTGGCCCAGAGCCTGAGCTTTGCCGTGGCCTGTGAACGCCTGCACCTGTCGCAATCGGCCCTGAGCCTGACCATCAAGGCGCTGGAGGAGGGCCTCGGCGGGCGCCTGTTCACCCGCAACACGCGCAACGTGGCGCTCACCGCCGAAGGCGAATCCCTGGTGCCGTTGGCGCGCCGGTTGATCGCCGACTGGGACAATGTCGAAGACGAGCTGCGCCAACGCTTCACCCTGCAGCGCGGTCGCGTGACCCTGGCGGCGATGCCATCGTTCGCCGGCAACCTGCTGCCGCCGATCCTCAAGACCTTCCGCGCCCGTTACCCGAACGTCAACGTGACGGTCAATGACGTGATCAACGAGCAGGTGCTGGAAATGGTCCGTGACCGCCAGGTTGAACTGGGGGTGGCGTTCGAGCCGACCCAGAGTTCGCCGCTGCAATTCACGCCGTTGTACATCGATCGATTCGTGGCGGTGGTGCCCCTGGATTCGGCGCTGGCCGAACTCGATGACATCGATTGGCAGACCCTGCTCAAGGAGCCGTTCATTACCTTGCAGCGACCTTCCACCGTGCGGGTCATGCTTGAAGAGCACCTGCAGGCCCGCGGCATGAAGCTGTCGGTGGAGTTTGAAAGTCATCAACTGGCAACGGTCGGGCGCATGGTCGCCAGCGGCCTGGGCGTGAGTGCGGTGCCGGCCTTGTGTGCCGGGCAGATGCGTGAGCTGGGGGCGCGCTGCATTACTTTGCGCGATCCGGTGGTGGAGCGGGCGCTTGGCGTGTTGACGTTGCCGGGGGGAGAGCTGTCGGCGGCGGCGCAGGCGTTGTTTGATGTGCTGAAGGAAGAAAAATTTGGGGAAAAGCTTCTCTGAAATGAGCGCAGGCCCCTGTGGGAGCGGGCTTGCTCGCGAAGGCGGAGTGTCAGCTACATCAATGTGGTTTGACCCACCGCTTTCGCGAGCAAGCCCGCTCCCACAGGGTGTTGTGTTGATCAGGAAGACAGGCGTTGGGCCAATAAGGGTAAGAGCTGCTCGCATGACCCTTCGATCTTCATATCCAGAATGTCATCCGCCCGGGTCTTGCCCAGGTTGATCGCCATCAACGGCTTGCCCTGGTCCACCACCGCCCGGCACAAGCGAAACGCCGAATAGGCCATCAACGAAGACCCGATCACCAACAACCCGGCAGCCTGTTCAACGGCCGCCATCGCCTTGGCCGCCGTGGCCTGCGCGACGTTCTCACCAAAAAACACCACATCCGGCTTCATCCGTTCCCCGGCGCAATGCGGGCAATGCGGGACCTGGAAACGTGCCTCGAAGGCCGGGTCGAGCAAGGTGTCGCCGTCCGGCGCCTGCACCGCGTCGACGCCGGCCAGGTACGGGTTGCGGGTTTCCATCAAGCGCTGGATCGAATCGCGCTCGCAGAGCTTGCCGCAATCGAGGCACAACACCCGGTGCAAACTGCCGTGGAGTTCGATCACGTCATGGCTGCCGGCCTGGTCGTGCAGGGTGTCGACGTTCTGGGTGATCAACCCGCTGATCTGCCGCGTGCCCTGCAGCCGGGCCAGGCTGTCGTGGGCCACGTTCGGCTGCGCCACGCGCACCCGTGGCCAGCCGAGCATCGCCCGTGCCCAATAGCGTCGCCGGGACTCCGGGGCCGAGAGAAACTCCTGGTACATCATCGGCTGCCGGCCCCGCCGCACGCCTTGGTTGTCGCGGTAATCGGGGATGCCCGAAGGTGTGCTGATGCCGGCACCGGTCAGCACTGCAAACGGCGCGTCGGCCATGCGTTGATGGAGGCGGTCGAGTTGTTCGTGGATCAGGCTGTCGAGCATGTTCAGCACTCTGGGGCGCAGATTGGCATGGCCTTTTGTAGGAGCTGCCGAAGGCTGCGATCTCTTGACGTTGCTTTTAAAAAACAAGATCAAAAGATCGCAGCCTTCGGCAGCTCCTACAACCCTCGGGGGTTATTTACGTGCCTCCAGAATCAGGTTGAACGGCGTTTCCGTGGCCCGACGAAAACGGCTGAACCCGGCCTCGCTGAACACCTTGCGCAACCGCGCTTCACCGGCCTGGGCGCCGAGGCCGAGGCCGACTTCCTGGGACAGCGAGTTCGGCGTGCAAATGAAGGTCGAGGCGGCGTAGAACAGGCGTCCGACCGGGTTGACGTTGTCGTCGAGCAAGTCATTGGCGTAGGGCTCGACCAGCAGCACCGTGCCGTCGTCTTTCAACGATTCATAGGCATGTCTGGCCGCGCCCACCGGGTCGCCCATGTCGTGCAGGCAGTCGAAGTAGCAGACCAGGTCATAGTCGCTGCCGGGGTAGCTTTTCGCCGTGCCCTGGAAGAACCGGGCCCGACTGGACACACCACCTTCTTCGGCCCTTTGGGTGGCGACGGTGACGGACGGCGCGTGATAGTCGAAGCCGACGAAGCGCGAATCCGGAAATGCCTGGGCCATGATCACCGTCGAGGCGCCGTGGCCGCAGCCGATGTCCGCCACTTTGGCCCCGGCTTCCAGTTTGGCCACCACGCCGTCGAGGGCCGGCAACCATTCGGCGATCAAATGGGCTTTGTAGCCGGGGCGGAAGAAACGTTCGGTGCCGCTGAACATGCACGGGTGATGCTCGCCCCAGGGCAGGGCGCCGTTGCCGCGCATGGCGTTGACCAGCTTGTCCTTGTCGTGGAAAAACGACGCGACCACGCCTATGCCCCCGGCGATGTAGACCGGAGAGTCTTCGATGGCCAGGGCCAGGGCTTGCTCCTCAGGAAGGCGGAACTGGCCGTCGCGGTGTTCCATGTAGCCGGAGGCGGCGTGGGCGCTGAGCCATTCGCGCAGCAGGCGGGTGTTGCAGCCGGTTCTTTCGGCAAGGGTTTCGGGGGTGATGGGCTGGCTGTCGGCCATCGCCCGGTACAGGCCGAGCTCTTCGCCGAGGATGACGTTGGCGAGCATCGCCGCGCCGCCCATGTCATTCACCAGTTTGCCCATGAAATCGTTGAGTCTGGCCTCGTCCATCACATGTGCTCCTTTGGCAGGATCACGGTCCAGAGGCATTGTATGGCGAGGCATGCGCCGCTGGGCGGTGGTCGTGGGGATGTGCAGGGCACCAAGCGGGTCCTGCGTGCATTTAGTTTAGTTCGGGCCTTGTACCGCGCGGTCTGGCGCGACGAAAGCAATATGTTCCTGACCGATACTGGACCCTGTGGGAGCGAGCCTGCTCGCGAACGCGGTGGCTCAGGCAAAGGCTTTTCGCCTGTAAAAACGCTTTCGCGAGCAGGCTCGCTCCCACAGGATGGCGTGATGTATCTCACTGTATCCAATCTGCCTTTCGATACAGTCCCGCGCAACTTCAGGGTCCAGCCGAACACAGTCCCGATACACCCTTTCGATTAACTGTGTCTCAAGGCGGGCACCGGCCCGCGCCCTTGGACACAGGCGAGATCGATACCATGCAGACATCCATTCCCCCCGTAGCCAAGGCCAGCGCCGGGCTTGGCCTGCGTCGCGGTTTACTCAAAGACCTGCAAGCGGCCCCTGTCGGCAGTTTCGACTTTCTGGAAGTCGCGCCGGAAAACTGGATCGGCATTGGCGGCGCCCATGGTGCGGCGCTGCGGGCACTGGCCGAACGTTATCCGTTGTCCTGTCACGGGCTGTCCCTGTCCCTGGGTGGGCCGTCGCCGCTGGACGTCGATTTTTTGCAGGAAGTCCGGGGTTTTCTCGATCACTACCACGTGCCGCTGTACAGCGAGCATTTGAGCTATTGCA
Organism: Pseudomonas sp. GW456-E7; assembly: GCF_059424105.1. Classification (NCBI taxonomy): domain Bacteria; kingdom Pseudomonadati; phylum Pseudomonadota; class Gammaproteobacteria; order Pseudomonadales; family Pseudomonadaceae; genus Pseudomonas; species Pseudomonas sp. GW456-E7. The sequence goes on from NZ_JBWKZB010000028.1 coordinate 86,181, forward strand.
GCGATGACGGTCACCTGTACGACCTGTTGCCTCTGCCGTTTACCGAAGAAGCGGTGCACCACGTCGCCGCGCGTATCCGCCAGGCCCAGGACATCCTCGGTCGGCGCCTGGCGGTGGAAAACGTTTCTTACTACGCCGCGCCCCAACAGGACATGGACGAGGTGACGTTCACCAATGCGGTGTTGCGCGAGGCCGATTGCGACCTGTTGCTGGACGTCAACAACGTCTACGTCAACTCGATCAACCACGGTTTCGATCCCCAGGCGTTTCTCGCCGGTATCGATGCGGGACGGGTGGTGGCCATGCATATCGCCGGGCATTTCGATGAGTCAGACACCTTGAAAATCGATACCCATGGCGCTTCGGTGAAGCCGGCGGTGTGGTCGTTGCTGGCCCGGGCCTATGCCCGGTTCGGTGCTCAACCGACCTTGCTGGAGCGCGATTTCAATTTTCCGGCATTTGCCGAACTGGTGGCGGAATTACAGACCATTCGCCGCCTGCAGCAGGAGGGCGTGAACCGTGGATAAGTCGAGCCTTGTGCAGCAACAAACCACCATGGGCCTGTACCTGCGCGACCCTGAGCACAACGCGCCACCCACCGAAATGGACCCGGCGCGGGCACAGGTTTACCGCGATCTGGTGTTCGCCAACCTGTCTTCGCTGCTCAGTGGCACCTTTCCGGTGTTGGTGAAGATTCTCGGGGATGAGGATTGGCGTTCGCTGGTGCGGATTTTTCTGCGGGACTATCGCGCCCGCACGCCGAAATTCGGTGAGATCGCTCAGGAGTTTGTCGAGTTTCTTGCCAGTGAACCTCTGGCGTTGGCCGATGGGTCGTGGCCGCCGTTCATGGTGGAACTGGCGCATTACGAGTGGGTGGAAATGGTGCTGCAACAATCTGACGCCGAGCCTGTGGCTGCCGGTGATGCGGCGTTGTTGCTGGATCGGCCCTTGCAGGTGTCGCCGCTGGCCTGGCCGTTGGCGTATGCCTGGCCGGTGCAACGGGTGGGGCCGGATTATCAGCCGGACGTTTCACCGGCTCAGCCGACGTTGTTGCTGGTGCGTCGCGCCGAGGACTGGGGTGTGAGGTTTTCCGAGTTGAGTCCGTTGGCGTGGCGGTTGTTGCTGCTTGTTGGCGAGCTTCCCGAGTTGACCGGGCGTGAGCTGTTGCAGGGGTTGGCGGTGGAGGCGGGGGC
>NZ_JBWKZB010000029.1:0-85075 GCF_059424105.1 Pseudomonas sp. GW456-E7
CGCGAATGGGGGGTAACATTCAACATCTCTGTCGACTGACACTCCGCCTTCGCGAGCAAGCCCGCTCCCACAGGGATTGTGGCCAGCCGTTAGAGGGCCTCGCGCGATGGTTGCCCATCCACCAGTCGCTGGATGCGTAGCGGATTGCCGTTCTTCAGCGCGTCCGGCAGCAAACTGTCCGGGTAGTTCTGGAAACACACCGGGCGCAGGAAACGATCGATGGCCAGTGTGCCCACCGATGTACCGCGCGCATCGGACGTTGCCGGGTAAGGTCCGCCGTGGACCATCGAGTCGCAGACTTCCACGCCAGTGGGATAGCCATTGAGCAGGATTCGCCCAACCTTCTGCTCCAGCAATGCCGTCAGCCCGGCGAACTGCTCGAGGTCTTGCGGCTCGCCAATGACGGTGGCGGTCAATTGGCCGTGCAGACCGTTCAGGGCGGCCGTCAGTTGCGCCTGATCCGCGACCTCGACCACCACGGTGGTCGGCCCGAACACTTCCTCTTGCAGGACTTCATCGCGATCGAGCAGCAGGCGCGCATCGGCCTTGAACAGCTGCGGCTGGGCCTGATTGCCCTGTTGCGGATTGCCGGCCAGGTGTTCAATTCCCGGATGCGCCAGCAGTTTTTGCAAGCCTTGTCCGTAGCTGCCCAGGGTGCCGGCATTGAGCATGGTTTGCGCCGGCTGGTCGCCCATCAGCCCGGCCACTTGCTGCACAAAGGCACTGAACGACGCCGAGCGAATGCCGATCACCAGACCCGGATTGGTGCAGAACTGCCCGCAACCCTGCACCACCGAGGCCGTGAGGTCCCGGGCAACCGTGTCGGCCCGCACCTGCAATGCCTGGGGCAAGACGATCACCGGGTTGATGCTCGACATCTCGGCGAACACCGGAATCGGTTGCGCACGTGCCGCGGCCATGTCGCACAGGGCTCGCCCCCCCTTGAGCGAACCGGTGAACCCCACGGCCTGGATGGCCGGATGCTTGACCAGTGCCTCGCCGACACCCCCGCCGTAGATCATGTTGAACACACCGGCCGGCATACCCGTTTTTTCCGCAGCGCGAATGATCGCATCGGCCACCTGCTCGGCGGTGGCCATGTGGCCGCTATGGGCCTTGAACACCACCGGGCACCCGGCGGCCAGCGCCGAGGCGGTATCGCCACCGGCGGTGGAGAACGCCAGCGGAAAGTTGCTGGCACCAAACACCGCCACAGGTCCCAGGCCGATGCGGTACTGACGCAGGTCCGGACGCGGCAACGGCTGACGCTCCGGCAATGCCCGGTCGATTCGCGCGCCGTAGAAATCACCGCGACGCAGCACTTTGGCGAACAGGCGCATCTGTCCGCTGGTACGCCCACGCTCGCCTTGAATCCGGCCTGCGGGCAACGCCGTTTCACGGCAGACGACAGCGACAAAATCATCCCCGAGGGCGTCCAGTTCATCGGCGATGGCATCGAGAAACTGCGCCCGTCGCTCCGCGCTCAGGCTGCGATAGGCCGGATAGGCGTCCGCGGCAGCGTTGGCCGCCGCATCGACTTCCTGCGATGTCGCCTGAAAAAAATCGTGGGGCAAGGCCTCACCCGTGCTGGCATCGACACTCTGCAACTTGACGCTGCCGGCGGCGCTGCGTTGGCCGCCGATGTAGTTGTGACCAAGAATCCGGATCATGGGTAAGTCCTCAAAGTGTGCCGACGGTGCCGGGTTCGAAAGCCGCCGGGACCGGGGCGATGCCGTTGATCAATGGTGCGCCGAACTCGGCCTGGGTGATCTCGAACACGTCACCCGGTCGGGTGCGAATGCCGTCGGCAAAGGACAGGGTCGCGGTACCGAAGAAGTGAATGTGCACGTCCCCCGGGCGCAGGAACTGGCTGTACTTGAAATGATGGAATTCCAGGTTGGCGAGGCTGTGGCACATGTTCGCCTCGCCACTGAGGAACTCGTTCTGCCACAGCACTTCGCCGTTGCGCAGGATGCGGCTGGTGCCCGCCAGATGCTGCGGCAGCTCGCCCACCCGCAGTTCCGGGCCGTAGCTGCAGCTGCGCAGTTTCGAATGGGCCAGGTACAGGTAGTTCTTGCGCTCCATGACGTGGTCGGAGAACTCGTTGCCCACGGCAAACCCCAGGCGATACGGCTTGCCGTCGTGACCGATCACGTACAGGCCGGCGATCTCCGGTTCTTCACCGGCATCTTCGGCAAACGGCGGCAAGGGAAATGGCTGGCCAGGCCGGACGACGATGCTGCCATCGCCTTTGTAGAACCATTCCGGTTGCACGCCGGCTTCATCCGCCGCCGGCTTGCCACCCTCCACGCCCCATTTGAATATGCGCATGGTGTCGGTCATCGCGGTTTCGTCGCCGCTCTGCTGGTGCATCTTGTCCCGGGCCGACGCACTGCCCAGATGGGTCAGGCCCGTACCGCTGACCAGCATGTGCGCCGGGTCCGCATGATCCAGCGGCGGCAGGATGCGCCGTTGCGTCAGCAGATCGACATAGTCATGGCTGATGCCCAGCCCCAGGCTCTGCACCTGTTGTTCAAGGCTCGCGCCCGCCTCGATCGCCGCCAGTGCCAGGTCGCGTACAGTGCGCGCGTCCTGCACTTCACGGACCAGGCCGTTGTCGACCACACCGACACGGCGTTCGCCGTTACTCAATTCGAATTGAACCAAATGCATGAATTTCTCCTATTCCTTTAAAACACCGTAAATCCCTGTGGGAGCGAGCCTGCTCGCGATGGCTGTGTATCAGTCGCCATCAATGTTGAATGTGACGACCTCATCGCGAGCAAGCTCGCTCCCACAGTTGATGGGTGTTGGTCTTTAGGTACGGGTGGCCCCACGCGCACTCGCCGCAAACTCATCAGCCGGCAGGACATGTTTACGTTCCAGCAGGCGATAGACGACGCCAGTCAGAATCAGCCCGAACACCATCACGCCCGACAGGAAATACAGGCCCGAAGCCAGGTTGCCGGTGTATTCCTTGAGTGCGCCGATCACGAATGGGCCGAGGTAGCCGCCGAGGTTGCCCACCGAGTTGATCAAGGCGATCCCCGCCGCCGCACTGGCGCCGGCAAAGAAGCGGCCCGGCAAGGTCCAGAACACCGCCGTGCAGGAAAACAGGGCGAACGCCACCAGGCACAGCGCCGCCAGTTGCAGCACCGGCACCGACAGCCAGGCGCTGAGAAACAGGCCGATCGCACCCAGCACGTAAAGCACGGCGAGGTGGCCGTAGCGGTCATTCAAGCGGTCGGAACTGCGCGGAATGATCAGCAGGCCAACAATGCCGAAGATGTACGGCACCGCGGAAACGAAACCGGTCACCAGGTCGCTGCCGCCGAACTGCTTGATCAGGGTCGGCAACCATAAGCCGAGGCCATAGATGCTGAGGGTCACCGGCAGGTAGAACAGCGCCAACAGCAGGACGCGCTTGTCCTTGAGGGCGTGCAGCGGATTGCCGTGACGGGTCTGGCCATACGCGTCCAGGTCCTTTTTCAGCTCGCCGCTCAGCCAGTCTTTTTCCGCCTGGTCCATCCACTTCACTTGCTGCGGGCCGTCCGGCAACCAGCGCAGTACAGGCCAGGTCAGCAGGATCGCCGGGATGCCAATGACAATGAACAGCCACTGCCAGCCGTGCAGCCCGAGCACGCCGTCCATACCCAGCAGGCCGCCGGACACGGGGCCGGTGATCATCATCGCAATGGGTTGCGAGAGGATGAACAGCCCCAGGATCTTGCCGCGATGGCGCACCGGGAACCATTGGGTGATGTAGTACAGAACACCGGGAAAGAAACCGGCCTCGGCGGCGCCAAGCAAAAAGCGCATCACATAGAAACTGTTCGGCCCCTGGACGAAGGCCATGCCGATGGTGATGGCGCCCCAGGTGATCATGATCCGCGCAAACCAGCGCCGTGCGCCAAAGCGGTCGAGCATCAGGTTGCTGGGGATTTCCAGCAGGAAGTAGCCGATGAAGAACAGCCCGGCACCCAGTCCGTACGCCGCATCGCCCAGGCCGATGTCGGCGCCCATGTGCAGTTTGGCGAAGCCCACTGCGGAGCGGTCTACGTAGGCGATCAGGTACAGCAGGATCAGGAAGGGAATCAGTTTCAGCGTGATGCGACGGATAAGCCGCAGTTCCTGGCTCATGAGATCGGTCTCCAATTGTTGTTGTTATGGAACCTCGGGGGACGCCTCTCGCGAAAAATTCGCCAGGACCATCCCTCCGTTTGAGCGGACTATATAGTAATACTATTTACTCAACAACACTTCCAAACATCGCAATTTGAGCTTATGTTACGCCTCAGCTCGAACAATATAGTCATACAATAAGAGAACCGATCATGTCTGATAAGAAACCCACCCTGCGCTCCGCCCAATGGTTTGGCACGGCCGACAAGAACGGCTTCATGTACCGCAGCTGGATGAAGAATCAGGGCATCGCCGACCACCAGTTCCATGGCAAGCCGATCATCGGCATCTGCAACACCTGGTCGGAACTGACTCCGTGCAACGCGCATTTCCGCCAGATTGCCGAGCACGTCAAACGTGGCGTGATCGAGGCCGGCGGCTTCCCGGTGGAGTTCCCGGTGTTCTCCAACGGCGAATCCAACCTGCGTCCTACCGCCATGCTCACCCGTAACCTGGCGAGCATGGATGTGGAAGAAGCCATTCGCGGCAACCCGATCGATGGGGTGGTGCTGCTGACCGGTTGCGACAAAACCACCCCGGCACTGCTGATGGGCGCCGCCAGTTGCGACGTACCGGCCATCGTCGTCACTGGCGGGCCGATGCTCAACGGCAAGCACAAGGGCAAGGACATCGGCTCCGGCACCGTGGTCTGGCAACTCAGCGAACAGGTCAAGGCCGGCACCATCAGCATCGACGACTTCCTCGCGGCCGAGGGCGGCATGTCCCGCTCGGCCGGCACCTGCAACACCATGGGCACGGCCTCGACCATGGCCTGCATGGCCGAAGCACTCGGCACCTCCCTGCCCCACAACGCCGCGATCCCGGCCGTGGATGCGCGCCGTTATGTGTTGGCGCACATGTCCGGCATGCGTGCCGTGGAGATGGTGCATGAAGACTTGAAGCTATCGAAGATCCTCACCAGGGAAGCCTTTGAAAACGCCATTCGCGTCAACGCCGCTATCGGCGGTTCGACCAACGCGGTGATTCACCTCAAGGCCATCGCCGGGCGCATTGGCGTGGAGCTGGACCTCGACGACTGGACCCGTATCGGTCGCGGCATGCCGACCATCGTCGACCTGCAACCGTCGGGACGCTTCCTGATGGAGGAGTTCTATTACGCCGGTGGCTTGCCGGCAGTGCTGCGTCGCCTCGGCGAAGCCAACCTGATCCCGAACCCGAATGCCCTGACCGTCAACGGCAAAACCATCGGCGAGAACACCAAAGACGCGCCGATTTATGGCGAGGACGAAGTGATCCGCACCCTCGACAACCCGATCCGCGCCGATGGCGGCATCTGTGTCTTGCGCGGCAACCTGGCACCGCTGGGCGCCGTGCTCAAGCCGTCCGCCGCCACGCCGGCACTGATGCAGCATCGCGGTCGCGCGGTGGTGTTCGAGAACTTCGACATGTACAAGGCGCGGATCAACGACCCGGAACTGGACGTGGATGCCAACTCGATCCTGGTGATGAAGAACTGCGGGCCGAAGGGTTATCCGGGCATGGCCGAAGTGGGCAACATGGGTTTGCCAGCCAAGCTGCTGGCCCAGGGTGTGACCGACATGGTGCGCATTTCCGATGCGCGCATGAGCGGCACCGCGTACGGCACTGTTGTCCTCCACGTAGCCCCCGAAGCCGCTGCCGGTGGACCGCTGGCCGCAGTGAAAGAAGGCGACTGGATCGAACTCGATTGCGCCAGCGGCCGTTTGCACCTGGATATTCCCGACGCCGAACTGGCCGCGCGCATGGCCGACCTGCAACCGCCGCAGAATCTGATCGTCGGGGGATATCGTCAGCTGTACATCGACCATGTGCTGCAAGCGGACCAGGGTTGCGACTTCGACTTCCTGGTCGGTTGCCGTGGGGCTGAAGTGCCCCGTCACTCCCACTGATCACCTCCGTCCCCTGTGGGAGCGGGCTTGCTCGCGAAAGCGGAGTGTCAGCCTACGCATATGTTGCCTGACCCACTGCTTTCGCGAGCAAGCCCGCTCCCACATTTGATCTACGCCCGCCTCAAGTTCGTGCCGCGCCTGCTATCATGCGCGACACCTATTCGCACAGGACCGCGCCGTTCCCCATGGATTACCGCAAACCCTCCGACCGCAAAAGCATGCACTCGCGCATCGTCCAGGAACTGGGCATGCAGATCGTCTCGGGACGTTTCCTGCCGGACGACAAACTGCCGGCCGAAGCGCTGTTGTGCGAAGAATATGCGGTCAGCCGGCCGGTGCTGCGCGAAGCCACCCGAGTATTGGTTGCCAAGGGCCTGGTGTATTCCCGCCCGCGCGTGGGGACCGTGGTCAAGCCGCGCAAGGACTGGCACATGCTCGATCCGGACGTGCTGCACTGGTTGATGCAGAGCAGTCCGCAGAACCAGTTTTTCGACCTGCTGACCAGTGTACGCAGCATCATCGAACCGGCCGCTGCCGCCCTCGCCGCGCAATTCGCCACCGAGGCGGACATCGCGTCCATCGGTGAGGCCTACCAGCGCATGGAAGCCGCGCCGACACCGGAGGCGCTGTTGCAGCCGGACCTGGACTTCCACAGCCGCATCGCCGACGCCACGCACAACGACTTGCTGGCCAACCTGTGCAACATGCTCTCGGTGGCCATCGCCGAAGCCTTGAAGCATTCGAACCAGCGACCGAACCTGCATGAACTGGCGCTGCCGCGGCACAAGGCAATCCTGACCGCCATTGAAAACCGTGATGCTCTGGGCGCCCGGCATGCAACGCTGGTGCAGCTGGATGATGCGCGCAGTGCGTTGAATGTGGTGTTGGGTAGCGATCCGTCGTAGAGCAACGTCAAAAGATCGCAGCCTGCGGCAGCTCCTACAGGTGTACACCATTCCCCTGTAGGAGCTGCCGAAGGCTGCGATCTTTTGATCTTCAACGCACACAAAAAAGCCGCAACCAAGGTTGCGGCTTTTTCATTTCAACATGGATCAGTGAGCAAACAACGAATTACCCTTCTGCCCCGCCAGTTTCTCCGGCTTGATCAGGAACCGCGCCAGTGCCGGCAACAGCCACAGCGCACCGAACATGTTCCACAGCAGCATGAAGGTCAGCATCAGACCCATGTCGGCCTGGAACTTGATGGCCGAGAAGATCCAGGTGCACACGCCGATCGCCAGGCACAGACCAGTGAACAGCACGGCCTTGCCAGTGGACTTCAGCGTCTGGTAGTACGCCTCTTGCAGCGGCAGGCCGGCACGCAGGAAGCTTTCCAGGCGGCTATAGATGTAGATGCCGTAGTCCACGCCAATCCCCACCCCGAGCGCCACGACCGGCAAGGTCGCCACTTTCACGCCGATGCCCATGAAGGCCATCAGCGCGTTGCCGAGTACCGAGGTCAGCACCAGCGGCAGCACGATGCACAAGGTCGCCGCCCACGAGCGGAAGGTGATCATGCACATGACCGCCACGCAGATGTACACCAGGATCAGGATGGTCAGCTCGGACTTCTTGATCACCTCGTTGGTGGCCGCCTCGATCCCGGCGTTACCGGCAGCGAGGATGAACTCCAGGCCGTCCTTGTTGTTTTCCTTGGCGAACTCCTGCACCGCATGCACCGCGCGATCCAGGGTTTCGGCCTTGTGATCGTTGAGGAACACCAGCACCGGCGCCAGGGAGCAGCTGTTGTTGTACAGGCCGTCGGCGCGGGCAATGGAGTTGTTCAGCACATCAGGGTTACGCGACAGGGTTTCCCATTTCAGGTTGCCTTCGTTCATGCCCTTGATCATTTGCTTGGACACGGTCACCAGGGAAATCGCCGACTGCACGCCCTCGGTGTTCTGCATCTTCCACATCAGCTCGTCGATCGGCGCCATGGCTTCGTAGCGCGAGCAACCTTCGGACTTGGTCTTGACCATCACCACCAGCACGTCGGAACTGGTGGAATAGTTGTTGATGATGAAGTTGTTGTCCTTGTTGTAGCGCGAGTCCGGACGCAGCTCCGGGGCACCCTGGTCGAGGTCGCCGATTTTCAGGTTCTGGCTGTACCACAGGCCGCCGCCGAAGGCGATCAGCGCCAGCAGAATGGAAACCGGCGCGACTTTGGCGCTGGCGAAATTCGCCAGCAGGCGCCAGAACGGATGTTCGCGGGTGGCGTCTTTCTTGCTGCGGGCCACGGCACGCTTGCTGATGCCGACATAGGAAATCGCCACCGGCAACAGGATCAGGTTGGTGAACACGATCACCGCCACACCGATGGATGCGCCGATGGCCAGCTCGCGGATCACGCCGATATCGATGATCAGCAGCGTGATGAAACCCACGGCATCGGCGAGGATCGCGATCATCCCCGGCAGGAACAATTGACGGAAGGTGCGACGCGCCGCCGTCAGGGCGTTTTCCGCTTCACTCGATTGCAGGGCGATCCCGTTGATCTTCTGCACGCCGTGGGAAATACCGATGGCGAAGATCAGGAACGGCACCAGCATCGAATAGGGGTCGAGCCCGAAGCCGAAGAAGTGCATCAGGCCCAGCTGCCAGATCACGGCCACCAGCGTCGTGCTCAACACGGCGACGGTACTGCGCAGGCAGTTGGTGAACCACAGCAGGAGGATCAGGGTGATGACGAAGGCGATGCCGAAGAACATCACGACCATCACCAGGCCATCGATCAGGTCACCGACCTTCTTGGCGAAACCGACGATGTGGATCTTCACATTCGGGTTCTGCGCTTCGAACTTGGTGCGGATCTTGTCTTCAAGCTCGTGGGAGAACTTGCGGTAGTCCAGCGCCAGCAGCTTGCCCTGGTCCTGCGGGTCCGGGTAGGACTCCAGCAACGGAATGTCGACGATGCTCGATTTGAAATCGTTGGACACCAGGCGCCCGACCTGACCGGACTTGAGCACGTTGTTGCGCAGCAGATCGAGGCTGGCCTGGGAGCCGTTGTAGCTCTGCGGAATCACTTCACCGCCGGCGAAGCCCTCTTCCGTCACTTCGGTCCAGCGAATGCTGGGACTCCACAGCGATTTCAGACCGGAACGGTCGACACCGGAGATGTAGAACACCTCGTCGTTGATCTGACGCAGGGTCTCCATGTACTCCTTGGAAAAGATGTCGCCATCGGTGGCTTCCACCGAGATCCGCACGGTGTTGCCCAGGTTCGCCAGATCGTTGCGGTGCTCCATCATCTTCTGGATGAAGGGATGCTCCAGCGGGATCATCTTTTCGAAGCTGGTGGACGGACGGATCAGCGTCGCCTGCCAGAACAGGAAAATACTGACCAGCAGGCAGATCGTGATCACTGCCGGACGGTTGTTGAAGATCAGGCGCTCGAGGAACGTCGCCTTGTCCTGGTGATGCGTACTCAAGGAAGTCATAGCTCCGCCTTCTTATTATTAACCCGGCTCATTTGCCCGACTCGGTGCCGTTTGGCGAGGTGACGCGAACGCCGCCCTGCCCGGCCAGAACCAGATTGCCATTGCCTGCCGCCGTCACTGCCGAGACCGAAATACGGTCCGGACGGTTGACCACCTTGAAGGTTTCGCCATTGTCACTGCTGCGAATCACCGAACCGCCGTTGCCGACGATCACGATGGAACCATCGTCGAGCAGCGTGCCGCCGGAAAGCCCGAACTCCAGGTCGCCGCGCTCAGCCTTGAGCTCGACTTGCTCCCAGGTGCTGCCGAAATCCGTGGAGCGATAAAGGTTGCCGCGCAGTCCGTAGGCCAGCAGCGTATTAGCCTGCGCCGTGCCGATCACGCCAAACAGCGAACCTTCGTACGGACCTTCGAGCTTCTCCCAGGTCTGGCCCCAATCAGCGGAGCGGAACATGCTGCCCTGCTCGCCGACAATGAACAGCCCGGCGTCCTTGACCGCGGCAATCGCGTTCAGGTGGTACTGGTCTTCGTTGTCCAGGCGGTCGCTGGCGTCTTCCCAATGTTTGCCACCGTCGGTGGTTTCCATCAGCGAGCCATAAGCGCCCACGGCAAAGCCGCTGTCGACGTCCTTGAACCAGACATCGAGCAGCGGCGATTCACGATTGAGGTCTTCGAATTGCTTGGTCCAGGTCACGCCGCCGTCTTCGCTGGCGAGGATCTGCGCGTCATGGCCGACGGCCCAGCCATGCTTGTCATCGACAAAGAACACCGACGTCAGCAGGGCCCGGGTCGGAACCTTGGCCTGGGTCCAGGTCGCGCCCTGGTCATCGGAATACAGGATGTGCCCACGATCCCCGACCGCCACCAGGCGCTTGCCGGCGTGGACGACATCGAGCATCAGGCTTTTGGCAGCCTTGGCCGATTCAATGGAATAAACAACATCGGATGCTGGCGCCGCCGCGGCCAGCACAGGTGCCGACAGCATGGCAGAGCCCAACAGCGAGAGCGCTGTAGCCAGCAACGCTAATTTGCGCAGTGCCGGCGGGCGGCAGATACCCACACCCATGACAGGCTCACTCATAGACCTTCTCCCATTATTATTGTTAGGTCGTTCAACCTTTCTGGGCGCCGCAAGGGTGCGTGTCCGGACCGGCTGTTTCAGAGCATAGTCCTGAAACCCGCCATCCAGAGCCCCTTCGGAAGCTGGCCTATCCTATCGGTGTTTTTTAATGTCTGACAATCGACGCCACGTTATGTTTTGTTAACCGAGGGGGGATGCGGCCCGGGTGAATGGTCGGGTATTGCCGAGGGTGATCGAGTTGTTCATGGACGGTCTATACCGGTGTTTGGCTGATTCATGTAGCCAGGCGAATTGTAACCATGAGCGTTTTTTGTCAGAAACCGACTGGCCGCCCCCTTATGGTGGTACGCATTGACTCCCCATGGACGGCAAAAAATGCCTTCACCCCCAAACGGCGCAATCGGCGCAAGCGGCCGCACATCCAGCAGCCGTCCCGCAAACGACAACCCTCCAAAAAACCAAACACCCCTTGCAACAGCGGTGAAACTCGTTACCCAGGGACCATCGGTATTAGTGTCGCCCGTGCAACCACTCAAGACGGGGTTGCCGGAAAATCTGGATGGCAAGAGCCCCAGATCGATTGCCAGCGGCGACAAGCAGACAGCTGGCAGACATAGAACTGCTGCCTTGCGTGCAGAAAAAGCCAAAAGATCTGCTGCGCTGGAGACCAAAAAACAACAGTTCAACGCCCATCGCCCGACGCAGAAGGCAGCGTTCGCCAAAGTCGTTGCTGCCAGAAAAGATTTTGAGTTGAAAAGGGAAAAACTTGTTTGCGCTTTCAATAGCCTGGAGGTCGCATCGCCTGCGGGCAAGGACCAGGCAGCACCGGAATATAAATATGAAGAGGCGCTTAACGATACCAAAGTAGCCCACGACGTATTCGAAGTCGCCATGCGCAAGTGGAAACAGTGCCTGGACAATGCCAAGCCGGTGCGACAGGAGTGGATTAATGCCCTGAATCATGTTCGAGAAATTGACACTGACACCGCTCACGAAAACGATCTGCGGAAAACATTGATCGATGCAGCCACTGAGCAGATGTTGTGTAATAGTTTGCTGAGCAAACAGGGTCGCGACCTGCAAGTTACCTCCGAAGGTGAAAGCATAGACAAGCTGTTATCGCGGGTGAAGATCGAAATGGACCGTGGCGAGTCCGCTGCTTACGAAAATTTGATGGCACAGCAGAAAAAAGAAATAGACAAATTAAAAGAGTTGTTAGTGGGGACGATCCAACTAGAAACGATGCTTGAGGAAATACCTCGGCTGACGAAGTCCCACGCCCATGATAAAACTCTGAGGATGGTGTCAAGCTTGCATGACTCCAGCAGTGTGAAGTTATGCATGCTGCCCCGCTACAAAAACTTGATACTAAACCACCACCGCCCGATCGATGATCTGACCGAGCTTAACTTCCTCAAGCAATTAGTTGGAAACGAACTGCACTCTGCGGTCAGGGCGCACATTGAGATGCGCAACAATCGGGGCACCCCCCCGGAAAACAAAATCTCGACGTACGAGAATGCGCTCAATCAGTATGAAACCTATGCCCACGCCATTCGCTCACTCAAGGAAATGGGCTCAACTCAAATCCGCATGGAATATCAGGAGCCCTTTCAACAATGTCTCGAAGAGGCTCGCGTCATTGCCGAAAAAGATCTGGCCGCTGCGATCCTAGAGGTCGAAGAAGTCATGGTATTGCCCCGCTCGTCACTGCCGTTGAAACACAAGCCGGAAGAAACACGCAACTTAAAGTTGCTCAATAAAGGCGCTTTGACCAAGAAAACTGAAGTTCGAAAGCCCAAAGTGGAACACGAAGCCATCGAGACTCGTACCCCTCAATCCGGCGAAATCGCAAATACCCGGCAAGAGAGTCCATCGAAAAGTGACTACGCCGAAATTGAGCAAACACTAGCTATCGCGCCAAAACCGGTCTATCGGTCTGCGACAACCATTATCGCGGCAGGTAACAAACTGCTACTCGATCGCGCAAAACGCGAAGCAAAGATTCAACGCGAAATTAAACAGCTGAATGACCCTTCGCTGCGCGAAGAAAAGCGTCCTGCGGAATGGAACACCTTGCTGGAGCAGCTCGCCGAACAACTGGAATCAATCATTGACGAACTTGTTCTCGTCAAAAGCGAAGACCCGAAAACATCGGCAGTCATCGAAGCGTTTCGTACTGAAGCAAAAGATTTGAAGTCTACAGGTCTGAAGTACCGCAATGCCGGATACAAAAGGCAGGCGCCGACGGCGGAGAAGCTTCTAGTCTTGTGGCAATGTGAAGAGCTGAGTATCGAACCACTGAAAAACCGCCAAGCCACGAACGCAAGGGACTTTCTCACAGAGTTTGCCATCAGGGATAAACACTCCGGCGAAGTCCTGTGGTATGCGCACTTTCACTATGCCAACAGCACCGATCCAGACTTGGCCTATGTCGCTGGCCACTTGAAGCGCGCGGATCAACGTTCCATCGGGTTCAAGACACAGCTCAAACAGTCGCAGGAAGACACGCAAGTGGTGCGCGTCTGGCGAAGCAAGGTGCCTACCGAAATAGCCAGGCAACTATTCTTTAAAACCTCTTGAATGTTTTCAAGGCACCACTCCGCAAACAAGTTCGCGGCGTGGTTGCTTCCCAGGCACCGAAACTTCCGCAGAGATGATGTCAACGCCTGCTGGAATCGAACATCCCTTGTGGGAACGAGCCTGCTCGCGAAGCAAGCACCGCGCAGTGCCTGGCACTGCGCGGTATCAGGATCAAGCCAGGCTTTTGCTGACCACCTCAAACACATCACTGGACAACTGCCCCGAAGCCCGAATCCGCTCCAGCTCCCCCTTCATCAAAGCCTGCCGAGCACCGTCATACTTGCGCCAGCGCGTCAAAGGCGCCAACTGCCGAGAAGCAATCTGCGGATTGAACCCGTTCAGCTCAATCACCAGATCCGCCAGGAAGCGATACCCGGAACCATCCGCCGCATGGAAGTTGATCAGGTTCTGCCCGGCAAACGCGCCGATCAACGCCCGCACCTTGTTCGGGTTCTTGATGTTGAACGCCGGGTGCTGCATCAACGCCTTGACCCGTGCCAGCCCGCCCGGCAACACGCTGCCGGCCTGGACACTGAACCACTGGTCCATGACCAGCGGGTTGTCCTTGAAGTGCTCGGCGAAACTGGCCAGCGCCTTGGCCTTCTCGGCCTCGAACGGCGAATTGACCAACACGGCGAGTGCCGTCAGGCGCTCGGTCATGTTGTCGCAGGCGTCGAACTGCTCCAGCGTCGCCGCCAGAACCTCCGGCTTGCCGCTGAGCATCAGGTACGACAGCGCGATGTTCTGCAAGGCGCGACGGGCAAAATGTTCGGCCTCGGCCACGTACGGTGTTTGCTTCGAAAGTTCGCGGTTGGCCTGGTAACGCAGCCACAAGCCCTCGAACAACGCGTCAGCCAGTTGCTTGCGGGCAAACTCGCGGGCGCTGTGAATCGCTTCGACGTCCGCCACTTCGCTGATTTCGGTCAGGTACGCTTCGCTTGGCAGCGAGAGCATTTCGGCGACCATGGCCTGATCCAGCGACGCGTCCGAGAGCACCGTGCGCAGCGCCGACACCAGACGCTGATCGAGCACCAGGGCTTCGCCCTTCTGCTGCTGGGCGATCAATTCCTGCAGCACCTGCACCGACAGTTGCTGGCCGGCATCCCAGCGGTTGAAGCCGTCGCTGTCGTGCTGCATCAGGAACATCAACTGGTCGCGGTTGTACGGGAAGCTCAGTTTCACCGGTGCCGAGAAACCACGCAGCAGCGAAGGCAGCGGCTGTTCGGCGATGTCGACGAAGGTGAAGGTCTGCTCGGCTTCGGTCACCGAGATCACTCGGGAAGTGCCTTGGGCCGACGCCTCTCCGGCAAGACGCAGGGCAATCTCGCCACCCTTGCTATCGAGCAGCCCCAGCTCGACCGGGATCACGAACGGCAGTTTTTCAACCTTGTCCGGGGTTTCCGGGCAGCTCTGGCGGAAGGTCAGGCTGTAGGTTTTCGCCGCGGCATCAAAGGACTCGCTCACCGCCAGTCGCGGTGTACCGGCCTGGCTGTACCAGCGCTTGAACTGGGTCAGGTCGACGCCATTGGCATCTTCCATGGCCTTGATGAAGTCATCGCAGGTCACGGCCTGGCCGTCATGGCGTTCGAAGTACAGGTCGCTGCCTTTGCGGAAGCCTTCGGCGCCGAGCAGGGTGTGGATCATGCCGACCACTTCCGAGCCCTTTTCGTACACGGTCAGGGTGTAGAAGTTGGAAATCTCGATGAAGCTGTCCGGGCGCACGGCGTGAGCCATGGGGCCGGCGTCTTCGGCGAACTGGTGGGTGCGCAGGTACGCCACGTCCTGGATGCGCTTGACCGTGGCCGAGTTCATGTCCGAGGAGAACCCGGCATCGCGGAACACGGTGAAGCCTTCCTTGAGCGACAGCTGGAACCAGTCGCGGCAGGTCACGCGGTTGCCCGACCAGTTGTGGAAGTATTCGTGGGCGACGATCGCCTCGACCCGCTGGTGCGCGGCGTCGGTGGCGGTGTCGGCCTTGGCCAGCACGGCGCTGGAGTTGAAGATGTTGAGGCCCTTGTTCTCCATGGCGCCCATGTTGAAGTCGTTCACGGCAACGATCATGAAGATGTCCAGGTCGTACTCGCGACCGTAGACCTCTTCGTCCCAGCGCATGGACTTCTTCAGGCTGTTCATGGCGTGCTGGCATTTGTCGATGTTTTCCGGCTCGACGTAAATGCGTAGCGCTACGTTGCGCTCGCTCATGGTGGTGAAGCTGTCTTCGACGCACCACAGGTCACCGGCCACCAGTGCAAACAGGTACGCCGGTTTCTTGAACGGGTCTTCCCAGGTCGCCCAGTGCCGGCCGTCTTCGCCGGGGCCGGAAGCGATCGGGTTGCCGTTGGACAGCAGCACCGGATAGCTGTGCTGCTCGGCGACGACCGTGGTGGTGAATGTGCTCATCACGTCCGGGCGGTCGAGGTAATAGGTGATCTTGCGGAAGCCTTCGGCCTCGCACTGGGTGCAGAACATCGTGCCGGACTTGTACAGGCCTTCCAGTGCGGTGTTGGTTTCCGGATGGATCCTGACGCTGGTATCGACCGTGAAGGTCGCGCTGGTCGGGTGCAGGGTCAGGTGATTCTCGGTCAGCTGATACTGTGCCTCGGAAAGCTCCTGGTCGGCCAGGGTGACCGACAGCAGTTCCAGCTGCTGGCCGTCCAGCACCAGCGGCGGCAGCCCCGGGCCACGCTCGGGGTTACGGCGCATCACCAGTTGCGCATGGACCAGGCTGTGGTCCTCGTACAACTCGAAGGTCAGGTGTGTTTCGTCGATCAGGTACTCGGGCGCCTGATAGTCCTTGAGGTAGATCATCTTCGGTTGTTCGGTGCGCATGCTGGAGTCCTTACTGATGCACGGCGAGCTGGTAAGCCGTGTATTTACGAATGTTGATCACGCCGGTGTCGAAGATCAGGTATTGGCCCTTGACCCCCATCAGCGTGCCTTCGGCAATCGGGTTCTTGTCCAGGTTGAAGCTGACAATCTTCGCCGGGTATTGCTCGACCGGGTAGCGGATTTCCAGCGGTTCGACGCCGGTAACCGTCTGGATCGCCTGCAAGCCGAATCGTTCCTGCAACCCTTGCAAGCCTTCGGCGCAGCTGTCGAACAGTTGATCGCGAACCTCGGCCAGGTTCACCGCCGCCGCATCGCCCTTGAGTAAAGCACGCCAGTTGGTCTTGTCCGCCACCTGGCTGCGAAACAGATCCTCGACGAAACCCGACTGCTGCCGGGTCGATACGCGCACGATCGGCAAGGCCTGGCTCGCCCCCTGGTCGAGCCAGCGGGTCGGCAACTGGGTGGCACGGGTAATCCCGACTTTCACCCCCGACGAGTTGGCCAGGTACACCACGTGATCGGTCATGCAGAACGTCTCGCCCCACTCCGGCTCCCGGCAGGTGCCGGCGTCGAAGTGGCAGCGCTCCGGGCTCATGATGCACACGTCGCACTGGGCCAGCTTGGTCATGCACGGGTAGCAGTAACCCTGGCTGAAGCTGGTCTTGGTCTTGCGTCCGCAATGGGTGCAGTGGATCGCCCCCAGGTATTCCAGGCGCACCGTGGTGCCGATCAACGGATTGACCGGGACCTCGGTTTCGCCCAGACGGAAAGCGTATTGCACGTTCGGCCCGTCAAGGCGTGCCGACATTTTGCTGATTGCACCGCGACCAATCTCGATCAATGGATGGCATCCGACTTGAACAGGATGTTCGGCACTTCGATCGACTTCGAGGCGCATTCCTGCGGCCCCATGTAGCCGGTACGCTGGTCCTCGGGCAGGTTCTGGATTTCCCAGGCGATCATCGCCTGCAGCGACAGCTCGCGTTGTTCGGCGGTGAGCTTGCCACCGTCGGACCATTTGCCGATTTCCACGGCCAGTTTCAGGCTCTCGTAGATATCGGGGGTGATGTTCTGGATCATTTCGTTAAAAGAGGACATTGGGTCTCCGTCTCTTTATTGCATGTTCTTGAATTAGGCGGCCAGTTTACGGCGGTTATACAAACCGCCCAACAAACCGGTGAAGCATCCGATGAGTAACCCGCTGACGTGGGCCGCGTTGGCGATTTCGCCGAAGCCGATCATCGAGACCAGCCCGGACAGGCACAGCAGCAACCACACCAGCATCATCACCAGCACGCCGCGCGGCAGGCGATAAGCCGGGTTCGGCGCCAGCAACTGGAAGATCCAGCAATGCCCGAGCAGGCCGTACAGTACGCCGGACAGGCCACCGAACAAGGTCGGGCCACTGAAGTAGTACTGGGCGTAGTTGGACACCAGGCTGAACAGCAGGGTCAGGCCGATCAGGTTGATGCTGCCCTGGCGCGACTCGATGCGCCGCCCCAGCTCCCAGTACCACATGCCGTTCATCGCCAGGTGCAGGATGCCGAAGTGGATCAGCATCGGCGTGAACAGGCGCCACCACTGCCCCGCCGCCAGGCTGTCGGCCAGCGGTGTGAAATGGATGTATTCGCCGACTACGCGAAATTCGAGGAAGGTCAACCAGCGCATGGTTTCCAGGTTGTCACCGAGCAAGGTGATGGCACCGACGATGAGGCTCAGCAGCAACACCAGCGCAGTGGCCCTGGCATATTTCAATTGTTCGACAAAGCCCGGGCGCTTGATGGTCTGCGCCACCGGTATGTCCAGTTGCTGGTCGGGATCGCCCGCCGGAAACCGTTCGTACAGCGCGCGCACGTCTTCACTGATGTTGTCCGGCACCCACAGCACTTGCTCGCCCGCTTCTTCGCTGACCCGATGGGGCACTTGCATGCGCTTGAGCAGGGTGACGAACCCGCTCAAGTCCACCGCCAGGGGCAGACGCAATACCGCTACAGCACTCATTGCAGCACCTCCGGCCGCTCGACATCGACCCAGACGAATTTATCCGGATCGAGGCGGGTTTCCTGATCCAGTCGATAGGCAACCAGTTTGCCGTAGAGCACTGCGCTGTAATCCAGGCAGGCCAGGTTCGGGCGGATCGGTGCCGGCTTGCCGCTGCGCCAGTAATGGCCGACGAACAACAACGGCTCATCGATGCCATAGCGCAGCAGGCTGTTCTTTTCAGTGGACGTCAGCGGCGTCCGCGCCACGGGCTCAGGCAGCGCGTCCGGCTGGAACACGATGTCGCCGTAGGTTTTCGGATCGTCTTCCCAGAACTTGGTGCGGAAGAACGAACGCACCAGGCCGTCGCCGCTGGTCATGGTCAGGCCATGGGGCAAGCGCATGTCGGTGCCGCGCAGCAGGCGATCGAACACGGTGCAGGCAAACGAACCCGACTCCGCCGATGCCTGGAGAAAATGCTCGTCGACGCAACCGTTGGGGAACAACGCCCGCAGCGGCTCGATCAGCCCGGCATCCCAGCAGGCGTGGACCACGCGAAAGCGCCCGGCATCGACAAACAGCGGCAGCTCATAGAACCATTGCTGGAAGTCGTGCCAGTCAGCCGGATGGCCTTCGAACTGGGTCAGGGTTTCTTGCAGCAGGCGAGCATGGCGCGGCGTGTGCTCGCGCACGAACTGCTTGCCGCTGCCGGGCAGCGCCGGTGTGCTCCAGCCCAGCGCATTGAACTCATGGTTGCCCATGATGCACAGCGCCTGACCGGCCTCGACCATGTCGTGGACGATGTGCAGCGCCTCGCGAATCCGCGGGCCGCGGTCGATGATATCGCCGACGAACACCGCCATGCGCGAAGCATGCCGCCAGACGCCACCCTGTTTGTGATAACCGAGTCGGTCGAGCAAGTGCTCCAGGGTCAGGGCGCAACCGTGCACGTCACCGATCAGGTCGTAGCTACGCGCGGGATCGAGCATCAGTCGCCTCCACCCCCCAGCTTGCTGCCCCAGCCGAGCTTGGTCCGGCAGACTTCGTAGTAGTTGTGGTCGAGCGGGTGAATCAGCCGCAGTTTCTGGGCTTTTTTGCTGACGGTAATGGTGTCGCCGGGCGCGCAGGTGAAGTGGTTCTGCCCGTCGCACGAGACTTGCGGGTAAATCTGCATATCCTTGGACACGACGATTTTCAGCTCACTGTTGCCATCGACCACGATCGGTCTACCCGACAAGGTATGGGGGTACATCGGCACAATAACAATAGCGTCGAGCTTGGGGTGCATGATCGGCCCGCCGGCAGACAATGCGTAGGCGGTGGAACCGGTCGGCGTGGCGACGATCAGGCCGTCGGCCTTCTGGCTGCAGACGAACTGGCCGTCGATGTACAGCTCGAATTCGATCATTCGCGTGGATTTGCCGGGGTGCAGCACGACGTCGTTCAGGGCATCGCCCTGGCCGATCGCCTCACCATGGCGGCGGACTTCGGCCTGCAGCAGGAAGCGGTTTTCCACCAGATAGTGGCCATCCAGCACTTCGGCGACCTTGGTTTCCAGCTCGTCGGGGCGGATGTCGGTGAGGAACCCCAGGCTGCCCCGGTTGATACCGAGCACCGGAATATTGTGTTTGGCCAATGCCCGGGCAGCACCGAGCAGGCTGCCGTCACCACCGACCACGATGACCATGTCGCAGACTTCGCCGAGCATCTTGCGCGACGAGGTTTGCAGGCCGTGCCCTGGCAGCACTTCGGCGATGGTGTCTTCGAGGATCACGTGCAGGTGACGATCGAGCAGAAACCGTTTCAGTCGGCGGACGGTATCCAGCACCTGGGAACTGCCCAGGCGACCGATGATGCCGATATTGCGAAATTGCTCCATGGGGCTCCTGCGGGGATCTGTGTGGCGGCGAAAACCACGATTATGGGCGAAAGCGGCCCGTAGACAAAATCCTTTCAGCTTCAAGGGTGTGCCCGTGTTTCGGGCTATGCTCGCAAGATGATGCTATTTCCGGATTTGCTCCACCTGCCCCATCAGTTACGCCATCCCGAAGTGCGTGACCTGGCGTGGGTCATCCTCGCCCCGCCCATGCTGGACGATACCCCGTGGCCGCAACGTCACCCGTTGGCCGGCAGCGACTGGGTGCAGGCACCGGACCGGCTGGAGCAGTGGCTGCGGCAGCTGGACCGGGACAGTTATGGCTTGCTGCACTGGCTGGCCCAGGCCCGGACCCGCCGCCTGGGTCTGTACTACGAACGCCTCTGGCAATTTGCCGTGCAGCACGCGCCGGGCATTGAGCTGATTGCCGCCAACATGCCGATTCGCCGCGAAGGGCACACCCTGGGTGAACTGGACATGCTGCTGCGTGACCGCGACGGCGTGCATCACCTGGAACTGGCGATCAAGCTCTACCTCGGCCCGCAATCGGGCGACGGGCACGACACCGCCCAGTGGCTGGGCCCGGGCTGCCACGATCGGCTCGACCGCAAACTGGCGCACCTGAGCCAGCATCAGTTACCGATTTCCGCACGCCCCGAGAGCCGTGAAGTACTGGCGGCGCTGGATATCCAGGCCTTCAGCGCCCATTTGTGGCTGGGGGGTTATTTGCTCTACCCCTGGCCCGGACAGGCCGCCCCGCCGTCGGGTGCCCATCCGCAGCATTTGCGCGGTCGCTGGCTGCATCAAAAGGATTGGCCGGCGTTGGTTGCCCAGAGCGCGCCCGGTCGCTGGCAACCCCTGCCCCGCCATGCCTGGCTGGCACCGGCGCACTATTCGGCGGAGCACACCTGGACCCCTGAACAGATGCGGGCATGGCTCAAGGACCTGGACCCGCTGGCGCCGGCACAACTGCTGGTACGCCTGACGGAAAATGCCAATAGCGACTGGGAAGAGGCCGAGCGATTGTTTCTGGTGGCGGATCTTTGGCCGAATGTGCCGGGACAGGGTTGAGTTTTTGTATTGCCTGTGCCGGCCCCTTCGCGGGCAAGCCCGCTCCCACAGGGATCTTCAGCGGATACAAAATCTGTATTCGACCGAGATCAAATGTGGGAGCGGGCTTGCTCGCGAAGAAGTCACCACGGTCTATCCGGGATGCACGAAGACTGCCCGCCTACAACCGAATCACATGCCCCTCGACAGGTGGGACCTGGCCATGGAACAAGCGGAAAATGACGCTTTGCGCTGCCTCATAACCTCGACTTTCAATCACCTTCAACAACGGTTTCTCACTTTCCGTCACCTGCCGAATAAACCGCAGCAACCCCTCGCCGATATGCTGGCTGACCCCTTCCGGCCCCCATTCGGCATTGCGCTTGCGGATCTGGATCGGTGCAAAAAAGAACACCGGTTGTGGCCCTTCGATAGCCGTCAACCGTGCCTCATCGGTACTTTGCGCAGAGCCGGCGAAGCAGCTGTAGACCAGTTGTCCGGCACAGTGCTGGTGCACCTGATCCCGCAACGGGAGGTCACCCGAAAAATCCACATACAGCGCAGGACGATCATTCCCAAGACTCGTCAGCTCTTCATAGGACACTACCCGCTCGTAACAACCGAGGGTTTCGACAAAAGCTTTGTTGGCGGCCGAGGTCAGGGCAATCCGCTCCAGTTGCGGATGACTCTCCAGGCAGACCGCCGTGCCGTAGGCGGTTTTACTCGACGCACTGGAAAACACCAGCCGGGTTGCGCCAAAGAACTGGTTGTCCTGGAGGAAGTCCGCCAGCATTGAAGAGGTCAGGAACAGTGGCTTGAGCAATATCTGCAGGTTTTCGGTTTCCGGGCTGTAGTACGGATCCCAGCTGCAACGGGTGTATTGGTTGTACGCCGAGGTCAGCCCCAAGCGATGCCCGACCCCGTCGTAGAAGCCTCGTTCGGTGACCCGTTCCGGGCGCATCCACAGGTGGCTGGCCAGCGGAAAGTAACCGTAGAAGCGCTCGCCCACCTCGATGCCGACCACGGTCGAAACAATGACATCCGCGAACCCCCAGGCCGGAATGTGGCCCCAGCCCTCCTCGCCTGCAGGAAAGAAACCCCAGTAGTTCATTGAATTGCCATACGCCGCGTACGTAATGTTGTTGGTGGTCAGTGCGCAACGATCAATCTTCAGGATCACCTCGCCGGCAGCCGGAACCAGGCTACGTCGCTCCTGCGCTATGCGGCTCTGATCCAGGGCATTTTTACGGGTAATCAGGCGTGTTACCGTGGTGAAATCCTGCATGTTCGGTCTCCTGCTGCGACAAGGTGGCGGGTCACACAAGGGTAATGACTGCCGATGAAGAGTGGGTTCGGAAACACCAGGGGCGGCTCGCCCACCCTCAATTCCCGCGCCAAACCGCTGAAACGACCGAGTCAGGCTCGGGCGATCCTCACCGTCGAGGCGATTTACGAGGCTTTTGTTCGGATTTGGCAGCGCAACGGCTGGTCAAGACTGACCACCCGGGATGTGGCACTGGAAGCCGGGGTGGCGGTTGGCACGCTGTATGACTATTTCCCGAGCAAAAAAGCCCTGCTGTCGGGTTACATCCGGCATCGCCTGGATGTACTGCTGGCCCAACTGGATCAAGACGTCATCCAGGCAAACGACCTGGACTGGCTGGCGCGCATCAAGCGACTGATACGCCTGACCTGCGACCCTGACGATCCCCGACAACCCCTGTTCAACCATGCCGTGTCGCTCATCGAGCATCAGATCGCCGAACCCAAGCATCACCGAAGGGTGTACGAAGAACTGTCGCAAAAATGGCGGGAAGCCTTCGCGGCCTGCGGCGATATACCGATGCAGCCGTCAGCGCCGACCATAGAAGCCTGGGTCATCATGGCCTGGGGCGGTCGTCGCTACTGCGTCACGGCACAACCGGCGGCGGAACAAACCGCCGCCTGGCTGTCGGAAATGGAAGCACTGGTTTGCAGCCGATTGGCCAGCGCTTCGCAGGACTGAGCGCTGGCAAACGAACATCAGATTTTCTTGTGCTGCTCGACCCATTGCCCATAGGCATTGATGAAACTTTGCAGAAACGGCTTGACCGACTCGGACAATTTGCCCGCCTCGTCGAACGCCGAACCGGCGTTCCCGAGATAGGCCTCCGGTTGCTGCATCAGCGGCACATTGAGAAACACCATGGATTGACGCAGGTTGTGGTTGGCACCAAACCCGCCGACGGCCCCCGGCGAAACGCTGATAACCGCGCCCGGCTTGCCGCTCCAGGCACTTTTCCCGTAGGGGCGCGAGCCCACGTCAATCGCATTTTTCAACGGCGCCGGCACCGAGCGGTTGTATTCCGGGGTCACGAACAGCACCGCGTCGGATGTACTCACCTGTTGCCGGAAAGTGCTGTAGGCTGCCGGCGGTGAAGCACCATCGATGTCTTCGTTGTAGAGCGGCAGATCGCCAATTTCGACGATGTTCAGCTTCAGATTGGCCGGTGCCAGTTCAGCCAGGGCCCGTGCGACCTTGCGGTTGATCGATTCCTTTCTCAAGCTGCCGACCACGACGGCGACCGAATAGACGTTACTCATGGGAATGTCTCGACTGTCCGATATGAAGAGCTTGTAGTTATAGATGACGATTCAAGCAGCGGGCGACTGAAAACGCCGTCCCTGACTATTTTTTTCCTGTAGGAAAACTTACCTCACCCAGGCACGGTCTACAGAGCCGCAAATTGAGTGATTTATCTCCAGAGGTTCTAAGCAGATGGCAGCAGTACTCGTCGGTCAGTTCCATGCAAGAGACGCGCAAGGCCGTATTTATTCGGTGCACGAGTTCCAGGAATCTACCCCGGCGGTAGACGGTTCAGGGCCTGTCACTACCTATAAGCTGGCCATTGGCGACCGTGTCAACAAGGTCGACGACAATGAATTCATGCTGGTGCAAACCGGCGTGACCATTACCCGCGAACCGCAAACCGTCAGCGCTTCATAACCCGTCGTTATGAGCAGAAGTCATATGCGCGGACTTGGGGTAGGATTCAGCCACTGACTCCTCCACCTGCTGAACATGGACTTCACGCATGCGCTTACGCCATATCGAAGTGATCCAGGCGCTCCTGCAGACCGGTCACCTGGGCACCGCCGCCGAATGGCTGCAGTTGCCAGTGACCGAAGTCGAGCGCTTGCTGCGCGACGCCGAGGATCAGTTGGGGTTCATGCTGTTCGCCAGTGTTCGCGGACGATTGCAGGCCACCCGCGAAGCGCAGCAACTGCAGGTGGAAATCGCCCGGGTCTACGACGCGCTCGAACCGGTGCAACGTCTGGCCAACAGCCTCAGGCAATACCTGGCGCCGCCGCTGCGCATCATCTGCACCCCGCCCTTGGCCAACCAATTGTTGCCACACAGTATCGCGGCCCTGCGGCGACGCCTGCCCGACGCGCCTTGCACACTGCTGAGCCAGCCGACCCGCGACATCGTCAGAAGCCTGCTGCTGCGTGAAAGCGATCTGGGCCTGAGCCTGCACGACCCCGATCACGCCGACCTCGATTGCCAGGTGATTGCCCAGGGCAAACTTCAGTTGCTCGCCCCCCATGGCTGGCTGCAACCGAAACAGAAATACATTTCACTGCAGGACCTGGCCGGCCAATCGATGATCGGCCTGGAGGGGCACGACCCGCTGAGCCCGGCACTGGAAAACAAACTGCACGGCTTGCGCCCGGCCCCGGTGATCCAGACCCGGGTGCAGACGCACCAGATGATGCGCAGCATGGTCGAGGCCGGCGAAGGCCTGGCCATCGTCGACCCCTTCACCGCCCTCGGTGCCAAAGCCTCGGGACTGGACAGCTGCCCGCTGGCACCCGCCATCCCGGTCAGCCTCTACGCCCTGTCCCTGAAAAACGCCGAACCCTCTCCGGCGGTTCAGACCCTGTTGGCCATCGTCACGGAACAAGCCGCGGCGATGCTGACGAACTGAGCGGGTTTTCCAGCGGGTTTTCGAACAGTCGATACCAGAACAGCGCCACTTCGGCGGTGTTCGGATCGATGCCGCGATAGCGCAGGTGATCGATCCCGCCGATCACGTAACCGCAGCGTTCATAGAGCCGGCAAGCCCCCAGGTTGTTGTTCTGGGTTTCGAGCATGATGCCCGGGAGTTTCTTCTTGCGACTCCAGAATTGCGCCACATCCAGCAGGGCCTTGGCCACGCCGTGCCGCCGGGCCGGCGCATGCACCGCCAACTCGTCGATATGGGCAAAACCGTTCCAGTTGGTACTGACCACCAGGTGCCCTACGGGCTGGTCATCCAGGTAGGCCATGAAAATCGCGCTGTCGGCGGCATCGCGAAAGCTGCTGAACTCCTCCGGGTCGATGCCGTAGCACTTGCGATAAGGCGTGATCGGCGTCACCGGCCACTGTGCGACCGGTTTGCCGATTTCGGCCGCACCATAGGCTGCGACTTCAAAACTGAAATCACTGCCCCAGATATAGGCGGCAAAACCTTCATCGGCAACCCGTACCGACAACCCTGGATAATTCGGATTTATAACCGGCTGCATACTGGGAAAGGTCCTCACTCCTTGATGCAATCGACGGTGTAGCACCGCCCACTGCCCTGATCTTCATGTTGCAATCCGTGCACATCAGCAACGAACCCCGGGAAACTGCTATCGAACGTGCGGGCAAACGCCAGGTAATCGATGATCGAGCGGGTCGACTCGGTAAAGCGCTCACCCGGCATGATCAACGGAATGCCGGGTGGATACGGCACCAGCATCACCGCGGCGATCCGTCCGTCCAGCGCATCGATCGACACCGCCTCGACTTCACCGCGCACCAATTGATCATAGGCGTCCGCCGGCTTCATCGCGACTTCCGGCAGTACCGTGTACATGCGCTTGAGGTGCCTGGCGGTGGCATTGCTGCGATAACAGGCATGCAACTGATCGCACAGATCACGCAGCCCCATGCCCTGATACCGCGCGACGTTTTCCTGCGCCACGCAAGGCAGGCAACTGGCCAGACTGACGTTGGCGTCATAGCTGCGCTTGAACTCCAGCAATTCAGTGAGCAGCGTGCTCCACTTGCCCTTGGTGATACCCATGGAGAACAACACCAGGAACGAATACAGCCCGGTCTTCTCAACCACCAGGCCACGCTCCCAAAGGAACTTGCTGACCACCGCCGCCGGAATCCCGCGCTCGCTGAGGGCGCCACCGGCCGTCAGCCCCGGCATCACCAGCGTGACCTTGATTGGGTCGAGCAGCACATAGTCATCGGTCACGCCGCCAAAGCCGTGCCAGTCGGCCTCCGGCTGCAGCAACCAGTCCTCGGTGACGACCCGCTCGATGCCTTCCGCCGACGGCGGTTGCCAGATCGAAAACCACCAGTCATCAGCGGCAATATGCTGGCGCAAGTTAGCCAGCGCCCGGCGAAAGCTCAGGGCTTCGTCGAACATTTCCTGCAGCAGCGAACGCCCGGCCGGCCCTTCCATCATGGCCGAAGCCACATCCAGCGAGGCGATGATGCCGTACTGCGGCGAGGTCGAGATGTGCATCATGAACGCTTCGTTGAAGCGATCCCGGTCCAGTTGCCGAGCGCCGCCATCGCGCACGTGAATCATCGATGCCTGACTGAAGGCCGCCAGCAACTTGTGGGTGGAGTGGGTGGTGAACACCAACGGACTGTCTTCAGCGCGGGACGTGCCCATGCCGTAGCGCCCGGCAAAAAACTCATGGAACGCCGCATAGGCGTACCAGGCCTCGTCGAAGTGCAGCACCTCGACGCTGTTGCCCAGTTGCTGCCTGATCAGTTCGGCGTTGTAGCAGAGGCCGTCATAGGTCGAATTGGTCACTACGGCGAGCTTGACCTTCGGTGAGCGCCCCTTGGTCAGCGGACTGGCGTCGATCTTGGCCTGGATCGATTCGCGGCTGAACTCGCTCAGGGGAATCGGGCCGATGATCCCCAGCTCATTACGCTCCGGGCACAAGTACAGCGGGATCGCGCCAGTCATGATGATCGAGTGCAGCACCGACTTGTGGCAATTGCGATCCACCAGCACCAGGTCATCGCGAGCGACCACCGAATGCCAGACAATCTTGTTGGCGGTGGATGTGCCATTGATCACGAAAAAGGTGTGATCGGCACCAAAGTTGCGGGCTGCGCGGGCCTCGGCTTCAGCCAGGGGGCCGGTGTGATCGAGCAAGGAACCGAGCTCCGGCACCGATACCGAAAGATCCGAGCGCAGGGTGTTTTCCCCGAAAAACTGGTGAAACGCCTGCCCGACCGGACTCTTGTGATACGCCACCCCTCCGCCGTGACCGGGGGTGTGCCACGAGTAATTGGAATCCGCGGTGTGCTGCACCAAAGCCTTGAAGAACGGCGGCAACAGGCCATTGAGGTATTTGCGCGCGGCGCGGGCTACCTGCCGGGCAAGAAAAGGCACGGTGTCTTCAAACAGGTAAAGAATGCCGCGCAACTGGTTGAGCTCGGCCATGGCATCGGCGGGCGCGTTTTCCAGGGTCACTTTTTCGCCCAGGGCGAAGATCGGCAGATCCGGCGCACGCACTCGCGCCAGACCGATCAGTTCGGCCATGTTTTGCAACAAATGCGAATGGGTGCTGGCGTCCTCGGACGCTATCAACATGCAGGACAGGCCATGATAGGTCGACGCCACCAGTCGTCCTTCGGTGTAGTCCACCGCCGAAACGACGCTGAACCCTTCCTGCTCCAGCTCCCGGGCAATCCCCCGCACGCGGTCGCCGGCGACGCTGTCGGCCTTGATGTCGCGATGGACAATCAGGACCGGGAATTTCAAATCTTTATACATGAGGCTCAGTGTCCTGAGGCGGCAGACCAGAGCCTGCCAATCACCTCAGGGTAGAGTGTTGCAGCGCAAGTGGCGAGCGGTGCGGTTATTCGAAGATCAAAAGATCGCAGCCTTCGGCAGCTCCTACAGGGAACGCTTTTCTCTGCAGGAGCTGCCGAAGGCTGCGATCTTTTTTCCATGCCCCTACGCCTGCTGCGCTTCAGCCTCTGCCAACTGCACCCACAACGCCGGGGCACCAGCGGATTTGCCGATGATTTCCAGGCGCGCCGCGTGGCGGGCCAGGTCGTCTTCGCTGGCGCGGATGATGCGCGTCGGCTGGCGATCCGCCGGCAAACGACGGATCTCGGTGGCCGAATTGTCCGCCCCTTCACCGGAGCCATTGCCATCGGAGGCGTTACCGGCCAGGGACAGGCTGGTCTGCCCGCCGGTCATGGTCAGGTAGACGTCGGCGAGAATCTCGGAGTCGAGCAAGGCGCCGTGCAGTTCACGGCCGGAGTTGTCGACGCCATAACGTTTGCACAAGGCGTCGAGGCTGTTGCGCTGCCCCGGGTGACGCTCCCGGGCCATCATCAGGGTGTCGAGGATCGTGCAGTGCTGCGTGATGTCCGCGCGGTCCTGCTGCCCCATCAGGGCGAATTCGTTGTTGATGAAGCCAACGTCGAACGCCGCGTTATGGATGATCAGCTGCGCGCCCTTGATGAACTCGAAGAACTCTTCGGCCACCTCGGCAAAACGCGGCTTGCCCACGAGGAATTCGTTGGTGATGCCGTGAACGCCGATGGCGCCCTCGTCACTTTCGCGATCGGGCTGCAGGTACACGTGAAAGTGCCGGCCCGTCAGGCGTCGGCCGATCAACTCGACACAACCGATTTCAATAATCCGGTGGCCGTCGGTCACCGGCATGCCGGTGGTTTCGGTGTCGAGTACAACGGATCTGGTGGCCATCAGTGCTCAGCTCTCAATCGGTCAATCGTGCAAAAGCGGCGATGTTAACACGCTCGCCGGGGTCTTTCAGGTGGACCGTGTTGCGCCCTTCGCGAGCGGGCTCGCTCCCACAAGGGCTCTTCGGCATATGGAGATCAACTGTGGGAGCGAGCCTGCTCGCGAAGGCCGCGACTCGGTCCAGCAGTCGAGCCCAAATCAGCCCTGCTTGTACCCACGCACTTCATCGACGCCACGGTTGGCCAACTGGTCGGCGCGTTCGTTGCCGTGATGGCCAATATGCCCGCGCACCCATTTCCAGGTGACCTTGTGGCGGTTGACCTGCTCGTCGAGCAATTTCCACAGGTCGGCGTTTTTCACGGGCTCCTTCGCCGCGGTTTTCCAGCCGCGCTTCTTCCAGTTGTCCATCCACTCGTTGATGCCTTTCATCACGTACTGGGAGTCGGTCACCAGCAGCACCTCACAGGGACGCTTGAGCTCTTCCAGGCCACGGATCGCGCCCATCAGCTCCATACGGTTGTTGGTGGTATTGGCTTCGCCGCCCCAGAGTTCCTTTTCAACGCCCTTGCACACCAGCAGTGCGCCCCAGCCGCCAGGGCCAGGATTGCCCTTGCAGGCGCCGTCGGTGAACAGTTCTACGCTATCGCTCATGCCAATCTATCCAGAAAATGCGCTGGCCCGCCGATCGCAGATCGACGACGCCCGAAGCCGGGACAGGCCCGGCCGCAAATGAAAAGTGTGTATTACGGTTCGATGTTGCGACGGTTGACCTTGGCCATCGGTAAAGGAATCAACTTGCCCATCGGCTCGCGCCGCTCCTGACGGACCGGTCGCAGGCCCACCACGATCTTGCGCGCCACCAATAAATAGAAGCCGCCGCCCGACAGTTGCCAGTCACCGGCCTTGCGCTCCCAACCGGCCAGGCGGGCCTGCCACGCCGGTGACGCAAGCGGCGGACGATAGCACCCGAAGCGGCGTTTCTCCAGCGCGAAGCCCAGCAGGTTCAGCCAGTCCGCGACCCGTGACGGCGAAATGCAGCGCGCCTTGCGCAGCCCATCCTGAGCAAACACATGCCGCAGGCCCCAACTGCTCCAGGGATTGATGCCGATGATCAGCAAATGCCCACCGGGTCGCACGCTGCTTGCCGCCTCGCGCAGCAAACCGTGGGGCGACAGACAGAAATCGAGGCCGTGCTGCAGCACCACCACATCGGCGGCGTGCTCGCTCAGCGGCCAGGCCTGCTCCTCACAAACGATCTCGACCCCCGGCAACGGCGCGCCAAGGCGTACGTTACGCTGCACCTGCGGCGCTGACGGCGGGGTCTGGGCCGAGGGGCCGTAATGCACCAGATAGCCACCAAAGAACCGCCCGAGCTCGTCTTCGAGCATGCGCCGCTCTTCGTCCAGCAGGAATTGCCCGATCGGACCTTCCAGCCACTCGCGGGCGGCGCTGATCAACGCCAGCCAGTCAGGATCAGCCTGTGCGAACGCTTTATCAGTCATTGCATTCTCCAACGCGCCAGGAAGTTCTAAGATGCGCCATTGTTTTCCGCTTGGCGAATCCGACGATGATACAGATCACAGCCCTACCCGCCTTCACCGACAACTACATCTGGCTGTTACAAGACCACGGCAGCAAACGCTGCGCGGTGGTCGACCCGGGTGATGCCGCCCCGGTACACGCCTGGCTCACGGCAAATCCGGGCTGGGTACTGAGTGATATTTTGATCACTCACCACCATCATGACCACGTCGGCGGGGTCGAACAGCTGAAAAAAGCGACGGACGCGAAAGTCTATGGTCCGGCCAGCGAAACGATCCCGGCCCGGGAGGTTGCGCTCAAGGATAACGACCGTATCAGCGTGCTGGGGCTGGACTTCGATATCTTCGCGGTCCCCGGCCACACCCTGGGGCATATCGCCTATTACCATCACGGTTTGCTGTTCTGCGGCGACACCCTGTTTGCCGCCGGCTGCGGGCGGTTGTTCGAAGGCACGCCACAGCAAATGTACAGCTCGCTGACACGCCTCGCTGCGCTGCCGGAAGACACGCTGGTCTACTGCACCCACGAATACACCCTGAGCAATCTGAAGTTTGCCGCAGCCGTCGAACCGAACAATCCGGACACGGCCGAACGCCTGGCCAAAGTCACCCGCCAACGGGAATCCGGGATCATGACGCTGCCGTCGACACTGGCACTGGAAAAGCTCACAAACCCGTTTTTGCGCGCCGCTGAAACATCCGTTAAAGAAAAAGCGGACGAACGGACCGGCACCGATAACTCGGCGCCCGATATGGTTTTTGCTGCGCTGCGAGCGTGGAAAGACACGTTCTAAAGGCGTCCCCCAAGGCTGTAACAATTCTGAAAGGTTGACCGCGCAGGGTGCGCTTTCTAGAATCGCCCGACATTTTTGCCCGGAACTTACTTCCAGCCAATGTCGTCACCTATTCGCAAAGCCATCAGTTCCGACGCATTGACCCGCCTGGCTCAAGCCATTGCGGTGGCTGTGTCCGCCACCCTGGCGGGCTGTTCCAGCCATGCGCCGCAGACCGATGCGGCGCACACGCAGAACATCGCCGCGCGCGCCAAGCAGAAGCCGATCTGGCTCAGCGAAAAGCCCAGCCCGCAAATTCCACAGGACGTCTGGGAGCGTATGCGCCAGGGCTTCCAGTTGCAGGACGGGCTGGGTGTCAACCCGCGCATCGAGCAGCAGCGCCTGTGGTTCGCCAGCAATCCGTCTTTCCTCGAAAACGCCGGCGAACGTGGCAGCCTCTACATTCACTACATCGTCGAACGCCTTGAAGAGCGCAACATGCCGCTGGAACTGGCCCTGCTGCCAGTGATTGAAAGTGCCTATAACCCGATGGCCTACTCTCGGGCCAACGCGGTGGGTCTTTGGCAGTTCATCCCGTCCACCGGGCGTTACTTCAACCTGCGCCAGACCCGTTTCTATGATGGCCGCCGCGACATCACCGCGTCGACCACCGCCGCGCTGGATTACCTGACCCGCCTGCACGACATGTTCAACGGCGACTGGATGCTGGCCCTGGCGGCCTACAACGCCGGTGAAGGCACCGTCAGCCGGGCCATCGAGCGCAACGAGCGTCTCGGCCTGCCGACCGACTACTGGAACCTGCCGCTGCCCTCCGAAACCCAGGCCTACGTGCCGAAGCTGCTGGCGCTGTCGCAAGTGGTGATGGCGCCGGAAGCCTACGGCGTGAACCTCAACCCGATCGCCAACCAACCCTATTTCCAGGTCGTCGAAATCAATCAGCGCATGGACCTGTCCAAGGTCGCTGAAGTCGCCAACATCGACGAAGACGAACTGTTCCAGCTCAACCCGGCCTTCAAGCAGCGCACCACCATCGACGGCCCGCAGCACCTGCTGGTGCCGACCTCCAAGGCGCAACTGCTGACCAGCAGCCTGCAGACCATGCGCCCTGAAGAGCTGATCAGCAAGAAATCGCTCAAGCCGGTCTTCGAGGGCGCCGACGACACCCAGGTCGCCAGCGCCAGGCGCTCCTACCGGGTCAAACGGGGTGACAACCTCGGCTCCATCGCCAAGGCCAACAACGTTGACGTGAAGGACCTGCAACGCTGGAACAAATTGACCGGCAAGAATCTCAAGCCCGGCCAGACCCTGGTCATGCAGGACAACAGCAAACGCAGCTCCGGGCGCGTCAACACCGTGATTGCCGCCAACTCCAAAAAGCAGCAGACCAAGTACAAGGTCCAGCGAGGCGATTCGCTGGCCCTCGTGGCCAAGCGCTTCAACGTCGAGATGCAGCACCTCAAGCGCTGGAATCCTCGTGTCGGCCAGGCGCTGAAGCCCGGCCAGATGTTGACGGTGGCCAATCCGCATTAAAAAAGTGCCCCTGATTTCAGGGGCTTTTTTATGCCTGCGCAGTTTTTGTGGGCAGTGCAAGAACCTGTGGGAGCGAGCTTGCTCGCGATGACGGTGTATCAGTTTGCATTGATGGCGACTGACACGCCGCCATCGCGAGCAAGCTCGCTCCCACAGGGATTGTCGCCCGACCGATATTGCGCATTAATCCCCTGTCTTTTTCCTGTCCATACAAGCTGTTACTGTACGGTCCACAAAGCCCAAGCCGCCTGGATCGGATCTCCTATTTGAAGCGTCCCCTGCCCCTGCTCCTGATCAGCCTGGCCTTGAGCTCCACCGCAAGCGCGACGATCAGCGAAAGCCATGGTTATGCGCAGTTCGGCACGCTCAAGTACCCGGCCCGATTTACCCATTTCGACTGGGTCAACCCGCAAGCGCCCAAAGGCGGTACGTTGCGGGTGATGGCGTTTGGCACCTTCGATACGCTCAACCCGTACACCTTCAAGGGCACCAGCCCGGTCACCACGCCGAACTTCCTGCAATACGGCATCAACGAACTCAACGAACCGCTGATGGTCGGCACCGGGCAGTACGCGCCGTCGGGTGACGAGCCCGCGTCCAGCTATGGCCTGATCGCCCAGTCGGTGGAGTACAGCGAGGACCGCAGTTGGGTGGTGTTCAACCTGCGTCCTGAAGCACGCTTCCATGACGGTACGCCGATTACCGCCTTCGACGTTGCGTTCTCCTATCGCACGCTGCTCAAGGAAGGGCATCCGCTGTACCGCACCAACCTTCAGGAGGTGCTGCGGGTCGACATCCTCAACCCGCAGCGCATCCGTTTCGTGTTCAAGCGTGCCGGCAATCCGCTGCTGATCCTGCGCCTGGGCGAAATGCCGGTGTTGCCACAGCACTACTGGAAAGGCCGTGACTTCAAGGCCACCACGTTCGATCCGCCACTGGGCAGTGGGCCGTATCGCGTCACGTCGGTCACGCCAGGACGCCAGATCGTCTTCGAACGGGTCAAGGATTACTGGGGTAAGGACCTGTCGGTCAATCGCGGCAAGTACAACGTCGATCGTATGGAAGTCGAGTTCTACCGCGACAGCGACGTCGCGTTCGAGGCGTTCAAGGCCGGTGAGTTCGACATCTATATCGAGCATCAGGCGAAGAACTGGGACACCGGCTACAACTTTCCCGCCCTACGCCGCGGTGACGTGATCAAGACACAGATCCCCCACCAGATCCCGACCCAGACCCAGGGCCTGTTCATGAACGGCCGCCGGGCGACTTTCTCGGACGCCAGGGTCCGTGAAGCGCTGGGGCTGATGTTCAACTTTGAATGGACCAACCGCGCGCTGTTCAGCGGTGCCTACAAGCGCGCCATGAGCTATTACCCCAACAGCGAGTTCTCGGCCAGCGGCTTGCCGGTCGGACATGAATGGCTGTTGCTCAAGCCCTACCGTGAACAGCTGCCGGCCAGGCTCTTTACCGAGCCGTTCAGCCTACCCCAGACCGATGGCCGCGCTATCCCCCGGGAGACCTTGCGCAAAGCCCTCGGCCTGCTCGCCGAAGCCGGCTGGAAGCTCAATGGCCAGCACCTGCAAAACGCCACAGGCCAACCCTTGCGCCTGGAGTTGTTGCTGGTCAACCCGAACCTGGAACGCATCCTCCAGCCCTACGTCGAGAACCTCGCCAGCATCGGCATCGATGCGCAGCTGCGCACGGTCGATCGCGCGCAATACAAGCAGCGCCTCGACCAGTTCGATTTCGACATGATCCTGATGACCCTCAACCAGACCCTCAGCCCGGGCCTGGAACAATGGCAGTACTTTCACTCCAGCCAGGCCGGGGTCAAGGGCAGCAAGAACTACGCCGGCATTACCAACCCGGTGGTCGACCATCTGCTCGAACAGTTGCTGGCCGCCCAGACCAGAGACCAGCAAGTCGCCGCCGGCAAGGCCCTTGACCGCGTGCTGCTGTGGCAGCACTACATCATTCCCAACTGGTACCTCAATTATCACCGTCTGGCGTACCGCAACCGGCTCGCCTTTGTCACCACGCCGCCCTACACCCTGGGCCTGAATGCGTGGTGGCTGAAATCTTCGGAGAAAGATCAATGAACCCCATCCGCACCCTGCTCCTGCAGGCCAGCGGCCTGTTGTTCGCCGGGCTGGCCTGCGCCGCCCCGCAACACGCCGTGACCCTGTACAACGAGCCGCCGAAATACCCGGCCGACTTCAAGTACTTCGACTACGTCAATCCCGACGCGCCCAAGGGCGGGATCTTCCGCCAGGCCGGGTTCGGTGGCTTCGACAGCCTCAACCCGTTCATCAGCAAAGGCGTGCCGGCGGATGATATCGGCATCATCTACGACACCCTGGCCAAGCAAGGCCTGGACGAGCCGTTCACCGAGTACGGACTGATCGCCCGGCTGATCGAGAAGGCCCCGGACAACGGCTGGGTGCGCTTCTACCTGCGCCCCGAAGCTCGCTTCCATGACGGCCATCCGGTACGCGCCGAAGACGTGGTGTTCAGCTTCCAGATGCTGACCAAGGACGGCGCACCGATGTACCGCGGTTACTACAACGACGTGGCCGAAGTGATCGCCGAAGACCCGCTGACCGTGCTGTTCAAGTTCAAGCACACCAACAACCGCGAGCTGCCGCTGATCCTCGGCCAGTTGCCGGTGCTGCCCAAGCATTGGTGGGCCGACCGCGACTTCAACAAGGGCAACCTGGAGATCCCGTTGGGCAGCGGCCCCTACAAGGTCGGCGAAGTGAAGGCCGGGCGCTCGGTGCGCTACGAGCGGGTCAAGGATTACTGGGGCAAGGATCTGCCGGTCAATCGCGGTTTCTATAACTTCGACGTGATGACCACCGATTACTACCGCGACAACACCGTCGCCCTGGAAGCCCTCAAGGCCGGGCAGTTCGACTACTGGCTGGAAATGACCGCGAAGAACTGGGCCAATGCCTACAACATCCCGGCGGTCACCGAAGGCCGACTGGTCAAGGAGCAGATTCCCAACGGCAACCCGACCGGCATGCAAGGCTTCGTGTTCAATATGCGCCGCCCGGTGTTCCAGGATGTGCGCGTACGCCAGGCCTTGTCACTGTTGCTGGATTTCGAATGGACCAACAAGCAACTGTTCAACGGGGCCTATGTGCGTACCCGCAGTTACTTCGAGAACTCGGAAATGGCTGCCACCGGCCTGCCTGACGCCGAGCAGGTGGCGATCCTCGAGCCGTTCCGCGCCAAGCTGCCACCGCAAGTGTTCAGCGAAGCCTTCCAGAACCCGAGCACCGACGGCAGCGGCATGATCCGCGCCCAGCAACGGCAAGCCTATCAACTGCTGCAGGAAGCCGGCTGGCGCATCGTCGATGACAAAATGGTCGACGCCACCGGCAAGCCGGTGGTCATCGAGTTCCTGTTGGCCCAGACCGAATTCGAACGGGTGCTGCTGCCGTTCAAGCGCAACCTCAGCGACCTGGGTATCGACCTGGTGATCCGCCGGGTCGACGTCTCGCAGTACATCAACCGCGTGCGCTCCCGGGACTTCGACATGATCGTCGGCAGCTTCCCGCAGTCCAACTCACCGGGTAACGAACAACGGGAATTCTGGATGTCGGCCGCCGCCGACAAACCCGGCAGTCGCAATTCCATGGGGCTCAAGGATCCGGTGGTCGATCAACTGGTCGAGCGACTGATCAACGCCGATTCGCGCAAAAGCCTGGTAGCCCATGCCCGCGCGCTGGACCGCGTTCTGCAATGGGGCTATTACGTAATACCCAACTGGCACATCAAGACCTGGCGCGTGGCGTACTGGAACCACCTCGGCCACCCGAAGGTCTCGCCCAAATACGACATCGGCACGGCCACCTGGTGGGTCAAGCCCGACATCAAGCCGGCGATAGAAGTCGAAACCATACTGCAGGCCGATCCTGCGGGCACGGAGTAATCAGATGCTGGCGTACATTTTTCGTCGACTGTTGCTGATCATTCCGACCCTGTTCGGCATCCTGCTGATCAACTTCGTGATCATCCAGGCCGCACCGGGCGGGCCGGTGGAACAGATGATCGCCAAGCTCGAAGGCTTCGAAGGCGCCACCAGCCGCATCGCCGGCGGCGGTGCCGAAGTCTCGGTGGCAGGTTCCGCCTATCGCGGCGCCCAGGGTCTGGACCCGGCGCTGATCAAGGAAATCGAGCACATGTACGGCTTCGACAAATCGGCGCCGGAACGCTTGTGGATCATGGTCAAGAACTATGCGTCGCTGGATTTCGGCGACAGCTTCTTTCGCGACGCCAAGGTCATCGACCTGATCAAGGAAAAGATGCCGGTGTCGATCTCCCTCGGGCTGTGGAGCACCCTGATCATGTACCTGGTGTCGATCCCGCTGGGGATCGCCAAGGCCACGCGACACGGCAGCCATTTCGACGTCTGGACCAGTTCGGCGATCATCGTCGGCTACGCGATCCCGGCGTTCCTGTTCGCCATCCTGTTGATCGTGGTGTTCGCCGGCGGCAGTTATCTGGACTGGTTCCCGTTGCGCGGGCTGACCTCGAACAACTTCGATGAACTGAGCATGGGCGGCAAGATCCTCGACTACTTCTGGCACCTGGCGCTGCCGGTGACCGCGCTGGTGATCGGCAACTTCGCGACCATGACCCTGCTGACCAAAAACAGCTTCCTCGACGAAATCAACAAGCAGTACGTGATCACCGCCAGGGCCAAGGGCCTGACCAACCACCGCGTGCTGTACGGCCACGTGTTCCGCAACGCCATGTTGCTGGTGATCGCCGGTTTCCCTTCAGCCTTCATCGGTATCTTCTTCACCGGCTCGCTGCTGGTGGAGGTGATCTTCTCCCTCGACGGCCTGGGCCTGATGAGTTTCGAAGCGGCGATCAACCGCGACTACCCGGTGGTGTTCGGCACGCTGTTCATCTTCACGTTGCTGGGGCTGGTGGTGAAACTGATCGGCGACCTCACCTACACCTTTGTCGATCCGCGCATCGACTTCGAAAGCCGGGAGCATTGAGATGAACCTGTCCCCTCTCAACCGCCGGCGCTTCGAACTGTTCAAGGCCAACAAGCGTGGCTGGTGGTCGCTGTGGCTGTTCCTGATCCTGTTCGGCGCCAGCCTGGGCGCCGAGCTGATCGCCAACGACAAGCCACTGGCGGTGCATTACGACGACAACTGGTACTTCCCGGCGCTCAAGCGCTACCCGGAAACCACCTTCGGCGGCGAGTTCCCGCTGGAGGCCAACTACAAGAGCCCGTACATCCGCGAACTGCTCAAGGCCAAGGACGCCTGGGTGCTCTGGGCGCCCATTCCCTACAGCTACCAGAGCATCAACTACGACCTGAAAGTCCCGGCCCCGGCCCCGCCCTCGACGGACAACCTGCTGGGCACCGACGACCAGGGCCGCGACGTGCTGGCCCGGGTGATCTACGGTTTCCGCATTTCGGTGCTGTTCGCCCTGACCCTGACCCTGTTCAGTTCGATCATCGGTGTGATCGCCGGGGCCTTGCAGGGTTTCTACGGCGGCTGGGTGGATCTGGCCGGGCAGCGCTTCCTGGAGATCTGGTCCGGACTGCCGGTGCTGTACCTGCTGATTATCCTCGCCAGTTTCGTGCAACCCAACTTCTGGTGGCTGCTGGGGATCATGCTGCTGTTCTCGTGGATGAGCCTGGTGGACGTGGTGCGCGCCGAATTCCTGCGCGGGCGCAACCTGGAATACGTGCGTGCCGCCCGCGCCCTGGGCATGCAGAACGGCGCGATCATGTTCCGCCATATCCTGCCCAACGCGATGGTCTCGACCATGACCTTCATGCCGTTCATCCTCACCGGCGCCATCGGCACATTGACCGCCCTGGACTTCCTCGGTTTCGGTCTGCCGGCGGGCAGTCCGTCGCTGGGTGAACTGGTGGCCCAGGGCAAGTCCAACCTGCAGGCGCCCTGGCTGGGCATCAGCGCCTTTGCGGTGCTGGCCCTGATGTTGAGCCTGCTGGTGTTCATCGGCGAATCCGCTCGCGATGCCTTCGACCCGAGGAAGTGAAATGAATCAGGACAATCTGATCGAAGTGCGCAACCTGTCCGTCGAATTTGTCGTCGGCAATCGTTGTCAGCGGGCCGTCGAAGGCGTCAGCTTCGACATCAAGCGCGGCGAAACCCTGGCCCTGGTCGGCGAGAGCGGTTCCGGTAAATCGGTAACCGCACATTCGATCCTGCGCCTGTTGCCCTACCCGCTCGCCCGCCATCCCTCCGGCACCATCGAATATTCCGGGCAGAACCTGCTGGACCTGAAGGAAAAAACCATCCGCCACATTCGTGGCAACCGGATTGCGATGATCTTCCAGGAGCCGATGACCTCGCTCAACCCTCTGCACTCGATCGAAAAGCAGATCAACGAGGTGCTGGGCATCCACAAGGGCCTGACTGGCAAGGTCGCGACCAAACGCACCCTGGAGTTGCTGGAGATGGTCGGCATCCCCGAGCCGCACAAGCGCCTCAAGGCCCTGCCCCATGAATTGTCCGGCGGCCAGCGTCAGCGGGTGATGATCGCCATGGCCCTGGCCAACGAACCGGAACTGCTGATCGCCGACGAGCCGACCACCGCGCTGGACGTGACCGTTCAGCTGAAAATCCTCGAATTGCTCAAGCAATTGCAGGCCCGACTGGGCATGGCGCTGCTGCTGATCAGCCATGATTTGAACCTTGTGCGAAGAATTGCGCATCGCGTATGTGTCATGCAGCAAGGTTGCATCGTCGAACAGGCATCGTGCGAAGAATTGTTCCGCGCGCCGCAGCATCCGTACACTCGGGAACTGCTGGCAGCGGAGCCCGGCGGCAAGCCTGCAAGCAACGTGATCGGCCCGCCCTTGCTGGCGGTCGAGGACCTGAAAGTCTGGTTTCCGATCAAGAAAGGCTTGCTCAAGCGCACGGTGGATTACGTCAAGGCGGTCGACGGCATCAACTTCAGCCTGCCCCAGGGCCAGACCTTGGGGATAGTGGGTGAAAGCGGTTCCGGCAAGTCGACCCTGGGCCTGGCGATTTTGCGGCTGATCGCCAGCAAAGGCGCCATTCGCTTTGAAGGCCAGCCGCTGGACAGCCTGACGCAGCAACAGGTCCGGCCGCTGCGGCGGCAGATGCAAGTGGTGTTTCAGGACCCGTACGGCAGCCTGAGCCCGCGGATGTGCGTGAACGACATCGTTGGCGAAGGCCTGCGGATCCACAAGATGGGCACCGAGGCGGAACAGGAACAAGCGATCATTGCAGCACTCAAGGAGGTAGGCCTGGATCCGGACACCCGGCACCGCTACCCCCACGAATTTTCCGGCGGGCAACGGCAGAGAATCGCCATTGCCCGGGCATTGGTGTTAAAACCGGCGTTGATTTTGCTGGACGAGCCGACTTCGGCCCTCGACCGCACGGTACAACGCCAGGTAGTGGAGCTTTTGCGTTCGCTGCAAACCAAGTACAACCTGACGTATCTGTTTATCAGCCATGACCTGGCTGTGGTGAAAGCGCTGAGCCACCAGTTGATGGTGGTCAAGCATGGCCAAGTGGTCGAACAGGGAGACGCGCAAAGCATTTTTGCCGCCCCCCAACATCCGTATACACAGCAGTTGCTGGAAGCCGCTTTTTTGGCTCCGGCCACTGCGCAATAACCTGAAAGAGGAGCAACACATGGGTTTTCTCGCCGGTAAGCGCGTACTGATCGTCGGTGTCGCCAGCAAGCTGTCCATCGCATCCGGCATTGCTGCCGCCATGCATCGCGAGGGCGCTGAGCTTGCCTTCACTTATCAGAACGACAAACTCAAGGGTCGTGTCGAAGAGTTCGCACAGAGCTGGGGTTCGAACCCTGAGCTGTGCTTCCCGTGCGACGTGGCCAGCGATGAAGAAATCGCCAAGGTCTTCGTTGAGCTGGGCAAGAAGTGGGACGGCCTGGACTGCATCGTGCACTCCGTCGGCTTCGCCCCGGGCGACCAACTGGACGGCGACTTCACCGAAGCCACCACCCGTGAAGGTTTCCGCATCGCTCACGACATCAGCGCCTACAGCTTCGTGGCCCTGGCCAAGGCCGGCCGCGAAATGATGAAAGGCCGCAACGGCAGCCTGCTGACCCTGTCGTACCTGGGCGCCGAGCGCACCATGCCGAACTACAACGTGATGGGCATGGCCAAGGCTTCCCTGGAAGCCGGCGTACGTTACCTGGCCGGCTCCCTGGGCCCGGACGGTACCCGCGTCAACTGCGTTTCGGCCGGCCCGATCCGCACCCTCGCCGCTTCCGGCATCAAGAACTTCCGCAAGATGCTGGCCGCCAACGAAGCGCAAACCCCGCTGCGTCGCAACGTCACCATCGAAGAAGTCGGCAACGCCGGCGCCTTCCTGTGCTCGGACCTGGCGTCCGGCATCAGCGGTGAAATCATGTACGTGGACGGTGGCTTCAACACCACGGCCATGGGCAGCCTCGAAGAGTAATCTTCGGTCAGCCAAGAAAAACCCGCCTCTATTGGCGGGTTTTTTATGCCTGTGATTTCCGCCATGACTCGATCAAATGTGGGAGCGGGCTTGCTCGCGAAGGCGTAGTGTCAGTCGATATAAATGCTGAAGACACACCGTATTCGCGAGCAAGCCCGCTCCCACAGGGTCAGTGTTGTGTCAGGCATTGGGCGAACAACTGCTGAATCGGCTGCATTCGCTGGCTGTACCGCTGCAACAACACAATCTCCCGATAGAACGTCAACTCGCCCAAGGGAATGACTCGCACCCCGACCCCATGCTCAAGCCACAACCCCGCCTGCGGCAACAACGAAATCCCCAACCCACACTCAACCATTTTGACAATGGCCTCCAGCTCATCCAGCTCCAGTGCCCCGTGCACCTCGATCTGCTGTTCGCGCAAAAACCGCGTCACCAGTCGCCCGCCAAACGAATTGCGGTCGTAGCGCACATGCGGGTGCTCGGCGAGCAGTTGCAACGGATCATCGCCGTCCAGGTCCGCCGGTACGATCAGCACGAACGGCTCCCGGCGTATCACCTGCGCGGACAACTCCTTGGGCAGTTCGAATGGCGGCTTGATCAGGATCGCCAGGTCCACTTCTCCGGTGTCCACCTGACTCAGCAGGTTCAGTGACACACCCGGCACCAGCTTGGGCTCCAGCAAGGGCGCCTGTTGGCGCAATCGCAGCAGCGCCTGGGGCAGCAGCCCGGTCTGGACGGTCGCCACCGCGCCGATTTTCAACTCGCCACGGTACTCGCTGACATCGTCACTGACCGCCATGCGGTTGAAGGTTTCGAGCATTTCCCTGGCCATCGGCAACGCACGCTGCCCCGCCGCATTGAGCAGCGCCTGGCGGCCGGTGCGGTCGAACAGACGAATGCCCAGGGCCTGCTCCAGGTTGCGAATCTGCGCGCTCACGGCCGACTGCGTCAGGCCGATGTGCATACCGGCCGCGGCAAACGTGCCGTGACGCGCCACAGCGACAAAGGTTTTGAGTTCTCGCAGCATGGCGGCCTCGATTGATCGAAATAATTTGAGCTCGACGCAAAAATTATCGTCTTTCAATCAAAAAGCACAGGACTAAACTCTACACACGCCCACCCACCACCGAGGTTCGCCCGATGCAACTCTGCCCTTTTCACCTGGCCATTCCGGTCTACGACTTGCCCGCCGCCCGGCACTTTTATGGCGCGGTGTTTGGCCTGGAAGAAGGTCGGTCGAGCGACCATTGGGTCGATTTCAATTTTTTCGGCCATCAACTGGTGATTCACCTGGCACCGAAAAACCCTTCGCAAGAAGCAGCCCACACCAATGCCGTCGATGGCCACGATGTGCCGGTGCCGCATTTTGGCGTGGTGCTCGGGATGGCGGAGTGGGAAGCGCTGGCCGAGCGGCTGAAGTCGCTGGGAACTCGCTTCGTGATTGAGCCGGGGATCCGTTTTCAGGGGCTGGTGGGCGAACAGGCGACGATGTTTCTGTTCGATCCTTGCGGGAATGCGCTGGAGTTCAAGGCGTTCAAGGATATTGGGCAGTTGTTTGCCAAGTAAAGATATGCGGTGCCTGTCAGGCCGCCTTCGCGGGCAAGCCAGTTCCAGCATTTGATTTTTGACACAGTTGAAAGGGCGGAAGATCAAGATCAAAAGATCGCAGCCTTCGGCAGCTCCTACAGGAGGAATGCGTTTAGCCGAAGAGCAGGTTCGCCCCCACAGTAGGTCCGCGTACACAAACGCTCTTCACCACTCATCAGGCCGAGCGTTAGCTCGCCTGCAGCTCTTGATCCACCCGCCCCCTCGGAAGGCTGAGTGGAGGTGTTCATCCGGGGATGGGCGCGCAGCGCCGTTCGACGCAGTCGAACTCATTGCATGTAGGTCGAAGCGAAGCCGACCGGAGGGCAATGCCCCCGGATGAATACCGCAGCGAAGGTACCCCGAGCCTCAGCGAGGGGCCGTACGTAAGGGGCGAGACCTTTTGGTTACTTTTGGGGCGTTTGCCAAAAGTGACTCGCCGTAAGGGCGAAACCATAAGCCGCCGTTACCGAAGAAACGGATATGTACACAGTCCAGCCCTAACGGCTCATCACACTCTCAGCCTCCCCCAGCAACTCCTCGATCGAACCATGAACAACCGGGTCATATTCAACCTGGACAACACTGAAGTGAATGTCATAACTGCGATGCGCCGCAGCGTTGCGCTCATCGAGTATCTCATTGAGTCGTGCCTTGATCGCCGCAATCTCAACGCTGCCAGACCCGGTCAGCAGCGCCACGAAGCGGTCGCCTTCGAGCCGGCCGACCACATCGTTTTCACGAAAGCCGATACGCAGGACATCGGCGAAGGTCTTGAGCGCATCGTCACC
The DNA here is from genome assembly GCF_059424105.1 of Pseudomonas sp. GW456-E7. Lineage (NCBI taxonomy): Bacteria > Pseudomonadati > Pseudomonadota > Gammaproteobacteria > Pseudomonadales > Pseudomonadaceae > Pseudomonas > Pseudomonas sp. GW456-E7. Next base: position 43,373 of record NZ_JBWKZB010000029.1, read on the forward strand.
TTTGGCCCGGCCATACAGATAGCTGATGCGCTTGAACTCATCGAGGGAGAAGTACAGCAGCGTCGCTGGCGTCTCCAGCGTCCGGCAAGCCTCCAGCCCGAGTCGGGCCAGCGCGGTGAAGCCATGGCGATTGGACAGCAGCGTCAGCTCATCCATGCTTGCCATTTGCACGCCCGCCAACTCTCGTTCGGCCTGGCGCGCCATTTCACGCAGCCGCTCCCGTTCTTGCTGTGGCGTGAGCAACGGGCTCGCGGAACGGCCCGATTTGCCCGTTTTGCCTGAGATCAACATCGTTCACTCCCATTGCTGGTATGCACTTTAGAGTCGCCCATACCCGCATTGACTCCCTGCAAGCGTGCCGTTGGTCAGCTTCCCGCCACCGGGCACGGCCCTCCTGCGTCGGCCCAGCGTTTGAATTGGCTGACGAAGATGTCGTGCGGCACCGGCACCGGCGCGCGATTGCCGCCCGGGTTCCAGCCCCACAGCACCAGCTTGTCGTCGCTGACGTGCTTGATCAGCGCGGCGAAATCCCGGTCGCCGTTGCTGGCGCGATCCTTGATCATCGTGCACAGCCGGTCGGCCGGCAGGCCGATCCAGGCCATCCGCTGCGCTGCCGGCGGCAGACTCCAGTGTGGCGCCCCGGGCGGCGCATGAGGACCATAACTGGCCGGTGGATTGCTTTGCGCATGACAGGTTGCACAGGGCAACCCGGCCGAGCCCTTGCCGTCCATGCCACGCACGACATTCATCGCATGGGGCACACCGGCATCGAATTGCAGCGGCGAATCCCCGGGAATGTGGCAGTTCTGGCAACGGGGGCTCTGGAAGACTTTCTGCACGGTGTCGAACGCCTGCAAGGCCTCTCGGTCATCGGCGAACACGTGCGATGCATAGGCGATGAGACAGACCAGGATCACCGCCCCAAGCAACCAGTGATGACGTTTCATCTCACACCCCCGACAGCTGCAAGGGCAGCTCGCGCAGGCGCTGCCCGGTCAGGGCAAACACCGCGTTGGCCACCGCCGGCGCCGTGGGTGGTACACCGGTTTCGCCGATACCGCCAGGTTTATCGCTGCTGGGCACGATATGCACTTCGACCACCGGCATTTCGTTGAGCCGCAGCACCTGATAGTCGTGATAGTTGGACTGCACCACCTGCCCGTCCTTGAGCGTCAGCTTGCTGTGCAAGGCGAAGCTCAAACCGAAGGTGATGCACGACTCCATCTGCGCGGCGATGCTCTGCGGGTTGACCGCAATGCCGCAGTCCACCGCGCACACCACCCGGTGCACACGGATGGCGAGATTGTCCTGGGACACCTCGGCCACCTGGGCCACGTAGCTGCCGAAGGATTCATGCACCGCCACACCCAGGGCATGGCCATCGGGCAGCGGCGCCTTCCAGTTGGCCTTCTCCACCGCCAGGTTCAACACACCGAGGTGGCGCGGATGGTCCTTGAGCAAGGTGCGCCGGTACTCCACCGGGTCCTTGCCGGCCGCCGTGGCCAGCTCATCGATCAGCGACTCCATGACAAACGCGGTGTGGGTGTGTCCCACCGAACGCAGCCACAGCACGCTGATCCCGGTTTTCGGCGAATGCAGTTCGATCTGGTGATTGGCCAGCCCTCCGATGTAGGGGCTATCGGCCACGCCTTCGACCGAGGTCTTGTCGATCCCGTCCTTGACCATGCTCGCTTCAAGCGAGGTTCCGGCCATGATCGACTGCCCGACCATCACATGCTTCCAGGCCAGCGGCAGACCGTCAGTGCCCAGCCCGATACGCGCATGGTGCAGGAACGCCGAACGGTAATAGCCGCCGCGGATATCGTCCTCCCGCGCCCACACGGTTTTCACCGGCATCCCGGCGGCCTTGGCGACATGCACCGCTTCGCTGACGAAGTCCGAGGTCGGATTGGCCCGGCGCCCGAAGCCGCCGCCGAGAAACTCGGTATGGATCTCGACCTGTTCGGGTTTGAGCCCGGTGATTTGCCCGGCGACCATCTGGTCCAGGGTCTGGAACTGGGTGCCGGTCCAGATTTCGCACTTGTCCTTGCTGATGCTCACGGTGCAGTTGAGCGGTTCCATCGGCGCATGGGCCAGGTAAGGCACACTGTATTCGGCGTCGATGGTCCTGGCCGCTTTCGCCAGCGCAGCCTGGGTATCGCCCGCCTGACCGGCGTTCAGGCCAGGGGTGGCGGCGAGTTTGCGGAAGCTTTCCAGCAGCGCCTGGCTATTGAGCCCCGCGTTCGGCCCCGGGTTCCACTCGACTTTCAGCGCATCGCGCCCCAGCTTCGCCGCCCAATAATGATCGGCAATCACCGCAATGCCCGTCGGCACTTGCACCACTTTGTGCACGCCGGGAATCGCCAGCGCCTCGGCGCCTTCAAAGGATTTGACGCTGCCGCCGAAGGTGGGCGAACGGGCGACCATGGCCGTCATCAGCCCATCGAACTGCACGTCCATGCCGAATTTCGCCCGGCCGGTGATTTTCTCCGGTGTGTCCAGGCGTTTTGTGGGTTTACCGATCAGGCGCCAGTCTTTCGCGTCCTTGAGTTTGATCGAGGCCGGGTCCGGCGGTGGCAGCTGTCCGGCATCATCGGCCAACTCGCCGTAGGTGGCGCGATGCTCACCGGCAACCACCACGCCCGACTCTGTATGAATCTGCGAGGGAGCGACGTTGAAACGCTTGGCCGCGGCATCGATCAACATCAAGCGCGCCGCCGCGCCGGCCAGACGATAGCGATCGAATTCCATCCAGGTCGAGGTCGAGCCACCGGTGATCTGCATCCCGCCAAACCCGGGCATGCCGTAGTCGGCGGCCGATGCCGGGGAATGCTCGACACGGATCTTCGACCAGTCGGCGTCCAGTTCCTCGGCAATCAGCATGGTCAGGCCGGTCCAGATGCCCTGGCCCATTTCCGAATGGCCGAGCAACACGGTGACGCTGTTGTCATTGCCAATGCGCAGGAAAGCGTTGGGCGCAAACACGTTGCCCTGATTCTCCGCGCCCATGGCGAACCGGTGGGCGCCGGGCATGACAAACGCCACCACCAGCCCGCCGCCCAGCACAGCACTGCCCTTGAGAAAACCCCGGCGCGATAACGCGTTGATGCTGTTCATGGCCACCTCAACCCAGCTCGGCGGCGCGCTTGACCGCCGCGCGAATCCGCGGGTAAGTGCCGCAGCGGCAGATGTTGCCGGACAGCGCCTGATCGATGTCGCTGTCGGTCGGCTTGGGAATTTTCGCCAGCAGCGCCGCCGCCGACATGATCTGCCCGGACTGGCAGTAACCGCACTGGACCACGTCGAGTTCCGCCCAGGCCTGTTGCACCGGGTGCGAGCCGTCCGCCGACAGGCCCTCGATGGTGAGAATCTTTTGTCCATGGGCGACGGCGGTGGCCGGTGTGATGCAGGCGCGTAGCGGCGCGCCGTCGACGTGCACCGTGCAGGCTCCGCATTGGGCCATGCCGCAACCGAACTTGGTGCCGGTGAGGTGGGCGACATCGCGCAAGACCCAGAGCAACGGCATGTCGGCGGGGACATCCAGCTCCTGATCCTGGCCATTGATGTTCAGGGTGAGCATGGCGCGGTTCCTCAGACTCACGGTGATCTGAAGGGGCGTCGCTGCAGCCTTGTACAACCTGCGCGCGCCTCGGGTTATCCCTTCAGCTAAGCGCAGATTTTCCGCCAGACCTCGGTGCATCGACCACCGGTCATGCAAAGGCCGCCTCGATGGGCGGCCCTGGAACCCTTCGCTAGAGCCTTGGCCCCAATAGAATCCCGGTGTAGCGCCAGACAAACAGCGCAAAAGCGCTACACCACAGCAACGCCGACAGCGCCAATCCGAGACTGGAAAAAGGCACCAGCCCTACCCGGCACGCCCCCGCCAGCAACACCAGGACAAACCCCGCCACGACCGCTCCGGACGGCTGCAGCAAACGCCCGGTATGCCCCAGGCTGACCCGCGCGATCATCGCCAGAATCAACCCGCCGATACCGCCGACGGCCAGCGCGTGGGTGGCCAGGCTTTGTTGCGCCAGCCAGCCCAGGTGCCACAGCGCCATGGCCAGTGTCGCCACGGCGAGCCAGGCGTAAGCCAGGTACAGCGACCACAGCAGCGGCACGCGCCACAGGCCGCGGTCATGCCAGCGCCACAGGCGCAGCAGATGCAAACCGCTGATCAACGCAAACAGCAGTGCCAGCCACACACGGGGCACGTCATTCAAACCGGCGGCAAAGGACAGCGCCGCCAGCATGGCGCTGACCAGCAGCACCTTGCCCGGCAACGGATGGGCCGTAGCCGTTGCCGGGCGGTTCAAGCCGCGCTGGATAAAGAACGGAATCACCCGCCCGCCAATCACACTCATCAGCGCACCGACCAGCCACAGGGCGGCCAGCACGCCATGCCGTTGCAGGTTGCCGTCATCAACGGCAACCCCCAGCAGCGTCAACGCCTGACACCCGGCCAGCAGCGACACCATCAACAGAATCGGATAATTCTCGCGTTTGCCCGCAGCCAGCAGGTCGCGCCCCAACGCCCACGCCAGCAGCGGCAGAAAAGGCACCTGCAAGGCCAGAAGCAGGGATGCAGGCATCGGCAGGCACCAGGCCAGTCGCGCCAGCAGCCACACCAGCACCAGGCCGATCAGCGGCCAGCCCTTGAGCCCCGTCCGACCTGTCCAGTTCGGCACCGCAGTCAGGAGGAACCCGGCAATGATGGCCGCGGCAAAGCCGAAGGGCATTTCATGTCGATGCCAGGCCAGCATGCCGCCCACGGGTTGCGCCTGGGGTAAACGGCCGTACAGCCACATTGCCCAGACCGCCACGGCAAAGGTGGCGAAACCGGCCCCGGCCAGAAAGAACGGCCGAAAACCAACACTGAAAAGCGCTGCAGCGCCAAGCTTTCGCATCAAGCCACCACCCGGACCAAGCCTCGGCTCAGGCGATATTGGGAAAGCAGGCGCATGACATAACCGATTTTCAACAGGGTCGGGCCGAGAATGGTCATGGCGTGCAGGCTGACCAGCACGACGATCGGAAGCTGACCGTCGTAGAGATAGGCGCCGTAGATGCCGGCCAGCAGCATCGCCAGACCAGCGCCGAGCACACGGCTCGACAGTTGAAGAACGTTCTGAGGGTTGCTGAAGAAGTCGGACATTTTGCGTACTCCTGAAGGCGTTCAGTTGTACGTTGCCTGCATCATGTTTCGTGCCAATGAGCTAACTCCCTGTAAATCAATGGCCTCGGGGAACCGCAGTCAATTTGACTCACAGCAAAAATAGTCTTAATGACACACACAGATGTCATAAAGACTGCAAATCCATTCGACCCCGGGTCAAACCCTGTAAAAGCAAACCAATATCATTTGCACAGTCATAGGCCTTTTGCTTTAATCGCGATCAATTCTTATTTACACAGGCATGCGGATCGCCCATGGACATGTGCTCACGATGACGGTTGCCGACTCCTCCTGCGTCCAGAACCTCTACGCCAGCCACCACCACTGGCTGCACGAGTTGCTGCGCCGACGCTTGAACAATGCGTTCGATGCCGCCGACCTGGCCCATGACACCTTCATTCGGGTGCTCAAGCGTCCGCAGGTGTTTGACGGGGAAACCCACGAACGCTCTTACCTGGCGACCATCGCCCGAGGCCTGTGCATTGACCATTGGCGTCGTCGCCAGCTGGAACAGGCCTGGCTCGAGACCCTGGCCGCGCAGCCCCAGGCCGTCCAGCCTTCGCCGGAGCAGCGGGCGATCATCGTCGAAACCCTGTACGAAGTGGATGCCATGCTGCAGCGCTTGCCCCAGCGGGTGCGTGATGCGTTCGTTCTGGCGCAGGTGCATGGGCTGCCCTACCGAAACATTGCCGAAGAAATCGGCGTGAGCGAGCGCATGGTGAAAAAGTACCTGGCCCAGGCGCTGATGCATTGCGCAATGCTCGAAGCCGAACTCGACGGCCTGCTGATTCAATGACCCGCGCCGCCACCCACGCCATCAGCCACGCCTGCCTCGAACAGGCGGCCAGCTGGTACGTGCAACTCAACGACCAGCACGCCAGCGAGCAGGAACGCGAGCATTGGCAAGCCTGGCTGGCGCAAAGCGGCGAGCATCAGGCCGCGTGGCACTATGTCGAGCGTGTGAGCCAGCGCTTTGCCGCGCTACAGGACAATCATCAGCAAGCGGCCGGCCACGTATTACGCAACAGCGGGCGCGCTTCCATCAGCCGCCGCCAGACGGTCAAGAGCCTGCTGGTCCTGGTGTCGGGCAGTTGGCTCGGCTGGAGCGCATGGCGGCAAAGCGCCCTGCCGCTGACTCTGGCCCGATGGGCCGCCGACCTCTCCACCGGCACCGGCGAAACCCGTGAAGCCCGGCTCAGCGATGGCAGCCGGATCTGGCTCAACGCCCTCAGTGCACTGGATGTACGTTTCGACACCGCACAACGGTTATTGCTGTTGCAGGCCGGAGAGGTGTTGATCGACACCGCCAGCGACACCAGCCGCCCGCTGCGGGTGCAAACCGTCGAGGGCCGCCTGCGCGCGCTGGGCACGCGTTTCAGCGTGCGTCAGGAAGATCGGCAAACGCTGTTGAATGTCTACGAAGGCGCCGTTGAAGTCCGCACCACCCAGGGTCAGGTGCAGGTGGTCAAGGCCGGAAAGCAGCTGTGTTTTACACAAGACCACACACCGACACCGACCGCAGCGTCGGCCGGCCGCGAAGCCTGGCGCCGCGGCCTGTTGCTGGCGGACAACCTCCCCCTGGGGCAGTTGCTCGAAGAACTGAGCCGCTATCGCCCCGGGCATCTGGGATGTGACCCGGCGGTGGCCGGGCTGCCGGTCATGGGTGCGTTCCCGCTCAAGGACACCGATCAGGCCTTGCGCCTGCTGGAAGCGGCATTGCCGGTCCGGGTGCAGAAGCCGCTGGAGTGGTGGGTCAACCTAGGCCCGAAAACCTGATGAGGTTTTTTTCCGGCGCGTCGGTTCCCTTTTGCCTTTTTCGCTCGGTTAATCCTTCAAGCACTACGAATGCAGATTGATCCGAATTCCGGGAACACCATGCCGCGCGCCACCCTTACTCGCCAGCGCTTCGCCTTGCATCCGCTGGTGCTGGCGCTGGCGGTGCTCCTGCCGGGTCTGGACGTGTCCCGCAGTCAAGCCGCCCCTCTGGTCGATAGCGAACAACCCGGCAGCCAGACACGCCATTACGCAATCGCCGGCGGAGCGCTGGTGAGCGTTCTCAACCGCTTTGCCGAACAGGCCGGGATTTTCCTCGCCGGACACAATGAACTCGCTGCCGGCAAACGCAGCCCTGGCCTCAACGGTGTCTACAGTCAGCAGCAAGCGTTGCAGCGACTGCTGCAAGGCAGCGGCCTGCAAGCGCAACGCCAGGGGAACGGCGGGTATGTGCTGCACGCCGCCCCCGTGGCACAAGATGCGCTGGAACTGGGGGCGACCAACATTTCCGGGCAGGCACCCGGGACGACCAGCGAAGACTCTCATTCCTACACCGTCGGCTCGACGTCTTCTGCCACCGGCCTGCCGCTGTCCCTGCGCGAGACGCCGCAATCGGTCACGGTCATCACCCGCCAACTCATGGACGACCAGGGCGCCACCAGCATCGTCGACGCCCTGCGCCGCGCGCCCGGCATCAGCGTGCAAAACTACGACAGCGAGCGCTGGGAGTTTTCCAGCCGTGGCCTGCCGATCACCAACTTCCAGTACGACGGCGTCAATACCGACTACGACGGTGTCTACGACTACGGCACCACCAGCACCGACATGGCCCCCTATGACCGCGTCGAAATCATCAAGGGCGCGACCGGCCTGATGACCGGCGCGGGTGATCCCTCGGCGACCGTCAACCTGATTCGCAAGCGCCCGACCCCGTCATTCAAAGCCTCAGTCAGCGGCACCGTCGGCTCCTGGGACACCTATCGCAGCGAAGGCGATATCTCCGGACCGCTGAGCGCCAGCGCCAATGTCCGCGGGCGCCTGGTCGGGGTCTATCAGGAGCGCAGCGCCTACATCGATCACTACCGCAACACCAGGGACATCGCCTACGGCATTGTCGAAGCCGACTTGACCCCGGACACCCTCGTCACCCTCGGTATCGACCAGCAAGACACCCGTTCCCGGGGCGCCAGCTGGACCGGTTTCCCGATGTACTACAACGACGGCTCGCGCACTGATTTCTCCCGTTCCTTCAACCCGGCCACCGACTGGAGCCGTCGCGATTTCACCAACCAGACGCTGTTCGCCAACGTGCAGCAACAACTGGCCAACGACTGGACACTCAAGGTCAGTTACGACCGCAAGCACCGCCAGCACGACACCTTCCTCGCCTCCGCCAGTGGCGGCAACCCGGACCCGGCCAGCGGTGACGGCATGTTCATGTACATGGGCAAGTTCAAGGGCGACCAGGTGCAGGACAACGTCGACGTCAACCTGAGCGGTCCGTTCACCCTGGCAGGTCGCGAGCACGAACTGATCGCCGGGCTCATGTCGATGAACACGCGCCAGGACATCCCGGTGTACGGCTCGGTGTACCCGCCTCTGGACGGCAGCATCTTCGACTGGCGCGGCGAGTTTGCCAAACCCGAGATCCCGCGGGTGGGCACCGACGACATCGTCCAGCGCCAGACCGGCGCCTACCTGGCCACCCGGCTCAAACCCGTCGACGACCTGGCGCTGATCCTCGGCGCGCGCGTCAGCAACTTCAGCGGACACGACGACCTGGACTACAGTGACCCGCACAGCGCCGACCTGCGCGACAGCTATCGCCAGAGCGGTGTCGTCACGCCTTACGCCGGGCTTGTCTATGATCTCGACGACACCTGGTCGGTGTACACCAGCTACACCAGCATCTATCAGCCGCAAATGAGCAAGGACGCCAACCGCCAACTGCTCGATCCGGTACAGGGCAAAAGTCTTGAAGCGGGCATCAAGGCCGAATACTTTGACGGGCGCCTGAACGCCAGCTTCGCCCTGTACCGCATCGAACAGGACAACATCGCCGAACATGTCAGCGGCGTTGATACCGAGTCGGTGTACCGCGCCGTCCAGGGCGCCACCACCCAAGGCTTCGAATTCGAACTGGCTGGCGAGTTGCGCGACGGCTGGAACCTGGCGGCCGGCTACACCTACAACCACACCCGCGATGCCCAGGGTGATTACGTCTACGGTTCGGTGCTGCAAACCACGGCACCGGAACAGCTGGTGCGGGTTTTCAGCACCTACCGCCTGCCAGGCGCGTGGGACGGGCTCACCGTCGGCGCCGGCGTGAACTGGCAAAGCGAATTCTTCGGCAAGGTGTTCCGTCCCGACCCCACCGATACGGTGAACTTCGGTCAGTACACGACGATCACCCAACCGGGTTACGCCCTGGTGGACGCGATGGCGCGCTATCACTTCAACGAGCACCTGAGCACTACGCTGAACGTGAAGAACCTGTTCGATAAAACCTACTACACCGGGCTGGGCAACTTCGGCACCGGGTTTTATGGCGAACCGCGCACCGTGCAACTGACCACCCGCTGGGCTTTCTGATCGCGCCCTGAAACGGCTGTTTGGCGATCTACGGTACTGCCGACCCCACTCAGGCTGGCTACGCTGTATTCCTGCATGCATAACCTGCCGAGGAGTGCCCGCCATGCAACGCGTACAAAAACTCACGCCCTGCCTGTGGTTCGACGATCAGGCCGAAGAAGCGGCGAAATTCTATTGTTCGATCTTCGACCATTCGAAAATCACCGCCGTCACCCATTACGGCCACGCCGGTTTCGAGTTCCACGGCCGGCCCGAAGGCTCGGTCATGACCGTCAGTTTCGAGCTCGACGGCCAGAGTTTCACCGGCCTCAACGGCGGGCCCCTGTTCAAGTTCACTGAGGCGGTTTCGTTTCAGGTCAATTGCCTGAGCCAGGAAGAAGTCGACCATTACTGGGGCAACCTGTCGGCCGGTGGCGCGCCCGAGGCCCAGCAATGTGGCTGGCTCAGGGACAAGTTCGGGCTGTCGTGGCAGATCGTCCCCGTCGCGATGATGGACATGATCAAAGACCCCGACACGAAAAAATCCCAACGGGCCATGCAGGCGATGATGCAAATGAAAAAGCTCGATATCGCCACACTGCAACGAGCCTTTGACGGCGAGAGCTAATACACTCGGACGCTGACCTGCCGAGGAGAGAGCATGAAGCACGCCGTTGCCAAGAACGCCGACAAGGCCCCGCGCTTCTGGCGCGATGACGCCCTGCCCTTCATCGAAGCCCGCGCCATCGCCGACGGGCGCGAGGTCTGCTACACCCGGCACGCCCACGAACACTTTTCCATCGGGGCGATCACCGCCGGGCGCAGCACCTATCTCCATGAGCAGTCAGCCTTCGAGGTCAGCGCCGGCACGGTGGTGCTGATGAACCCCGGCGACGTCCACGCCTGCAACCCGATCGAAGACCAACCCTGGTCGTACCTGATGCTGTACGTCGATACGCCGTGGCTGACCGATTTGCAGCACCAGCTCGGGTTCAGTGATGACGCGGCGTTTCGCCGTTTTTCAGCGACCCATACGCGCGATGCCAACCTGTTTGCCGGCCTTGCGCAGTTGTATGAAGTGTTGGTCGATCCGCAGCAGGATGTCCTGCGCAAGCACAGCGTGGCCGTGGAGTTCTTTACTGAGGTTCAGCTACGACTCAACCCGGTCGATCAGCCGCTGCGCGAACCCAATTTCAAGCTCGAGCGTGCCGCCGATTACATCCGCGAGCACTGCACCAAAACCCTCAGTCTCGAAGACATTTGCGAGGCGGCGCAATTGTCGCCGTCCTACCTGATCCGCGCCTTCAAACAGCATTACGGCATGACGCCCCACGCGTTCCTGGTGAACCGGCGCATCCAGTTCGCCCGGGATCAATTGCGCAGCGGCAAGCTGATCGCGGACGTGGCACTGGAAGCGGGGTTCGCCGATCAGGCGCATTTTCAACGGGCGTTCAAACAGCATCTGGCGGCGACACCGGGGCAGTATCGGGGGTGATACCCGAGGTTTACCTAGATCTGTGGTTTAGCTAAATCTGTGGCGAGGGGGCTTGCCCCCGTTCGGCGGCGAAGCCGTCGTAAAACCAGCATGCAGCCTATGTCTGAAGGAACGCCGGGGGCCGCTTCGCAGCCCAACGGGGGCAAGCCCCCTCGCCACAACACCCCTTTGCCACAACAAACTCACTCACCACAAATTCTGTGTTGATTGCAGCTACGGCAACACCAGATACACCGCACTCACCACCAGCAGCAACGCCATGACCCGATTGAACAACCGCATCCCCACCGGGTTGTTCAGGAAGCCGCGCAAAAACGTCCCGGCATAAGCCCAGCAACCCACCGACACATAACAGATCACCAGATAAATCGCGGCAAACTGCCAGACCAGGCGTGCCTCGCCATCGGCGACAAACGCGCCCATGCCGGCCACGCAGGCCAGCCAGGCCTTGGGGTTGAGCCATTGCATGATGGCGCCATACAGCATTGACGGAGCCTGCGCCGATTCACTGGCTTGCACCTGCCCATTGTCGGCCGCCAGCTTGAAGGCCATGTACAACAGAAAGGCCACGCCGGCCCATTGCACCCCCTGGGTCAACGCCGGCCACCGTTGCAACAGCTCATGCAGGCCCAGCCCCATCAGCACCAACAGCAGGACAAACCCCAGCGTGGCCCCGGCCACGTGACGCTGGCTGGCCCGGAAACCAAACCGCGCGCCGGCGCTCAACGCCACAATATTGACCGGCCCCGGCGTAATGGACGCGACCAGCGCAAACGCCGCCATGGACATCATCAGATTCATTGCACACCTTCTTCCATCGAGTTGAACAAGGCCCTCAAGGTAAAGAGCCAAGCGATTCGCGTATTGAACAAAACTGCCCTGCAGCGCTATGAGTAATAACCGACGACGCTTTTCACCTTGGTCAGGGCAATGCGCAGCGAGTCCATGTCCACCGAGCCCAACGCCAGGCGTATCGCGTGGGGCACATGGGCTGAAATCGCAAAGGGCTCGGCCGGCGACACCGACACTTGCTCGCGCATCAGCGCCATGGCGATCTGGTCGGCCCGGGCGTCTTCCGCCAACGGCAACCAGATGAAGTAGGAATTCGGGTGACTGACAGTCCTGAGTCCCGCCAGCACCTCCCGGGCCAGGGCTTGCCTGGCTCGGGCGTCCGCACGTTTTTGCGCCTCCAGCTGGACGACGGTGCCATCGTCGAGCCAGGCCGTGGCAATGGCGGTCATCACGCCGGGGGTGTTCCAGGTGGTCGCCATGATGGTGCGTTCGAAGGCGGCGATCCATTGCACGGGTGCCGCAATAAAGCCGACGCGCAAGCCGGTGGCGATATTCTTCGACAGACCGGACACGTACACCGTTCTTTCCGGCGCCAGCTCGGCCAGCGGCGGCGGCACGTTTTCGGCCAGGAACGCGTAGGCGGCGTCCTCGATGATCGTCAGGTCATGCTGGCGCGCTATCGCCACCAGCTGCTCGCGTTGATCGGCGTCCATCACCCAGCCCAGCGGGTTATGCAAGGTCGGCATCGAATAAACGGCGCGCACCGATCGGCTGCGGCAGAGTTTTGCCAGGGCCGGAAGATCAGGCCCGGTATCCGTGACCGGAATGGGCAAGACTTCCAGATGCAGGGTTTCGGCCAGCGTCTTGAAACCGGGGTAGGTCAGCGCATCAGCGGCGATGACATCGCCGGGCTTGAGCAGCGTCATCAGCGTCACCGCCAGGCCATGCTGGGCACCGCTGACGATCAACACCTGTTCGGCCGGCACGTTCAGCCCGCGCTCGACCAGATGACGGGCGACCGAAGCCCGCTCATGCAGGCGCCCCGCGTGGGGCTGATAGCGCAGGAGCGCCTCCAGGTCACCGGACAACGCCAGTTGACGCAAGGCATGGCGCAGCAGCTCGGCCTGGCCGGGCAATGACGGGTAGTTGAAGTTCAGGTCAAGCATCCCCGCCGCCACCACGTGCTGCGAGATGCCCTGCCCCGGCGGCAGCGAAGTCTCCCTGACAAAGGTCCCGCGACCGGTTTCGCCACTGACCAGGCCCATGCCCTCCAGCTCGGCATAGACCCGGCTGGCGGTGACCAGCGCCAGGCCGTGCTCGGTTGCCAGTTGCCGGTGCGTCGGCAGGCGCGTGCCCGGCGGCAAACACCCGGAACGGATGTCGGCGGCAAAGGCATCCACCAGCGTTTTATAACGGGATCGAGGCATGTTGAGATGTATCCATGACAATTTTTTGATTGTATCGATACTCGCTCATACGATGGGTTTCGTGCAATCAGACAATGAGCGTGAGCCAAATGGAACGGACTTCGAACCTGCAACACCGGACGCTGGAAAACAACACCAGCGGCTGGATCAACGGACTGATCGGCGTGGTGATCTTCAGCGGCTCGCTGCCGGCGACCAGGGTGGCGGTGCTGGAATTCGATCCGGTGTTCCTGACGGTTGCGCGGGCGACCATCGCTGCGATCCTGGCGCTTTGCCTGCTGGGGTTATTCAAGGAAAAACGCCCGGCGCGCCAGCAACTGGTCCCGCTGATCATAGTCGCCCTTGGCGTGGTCATCGGTTTCCCCCTGCTGACGGCCCTGGCGCTGCAATACGTGACGTCCGCGCACTCCATCGTCTTCGTCGGCCTGTTGCCCCTGGCGACGGCGGTGTTTGGCGTGCTGCGCGGCGGCGAGCGACCACGGGCGGCGTTCTGGATTTTCTCGGTGCTGGGCAGCCTGTTGGTGGTCGGCTTTGCCCTGTCCCAGGGACTGAGCGCCTCCCCGCAAGGCGACATCCTGATGCTGCTGGCGATCCTTGCCTGTGGCCTGGGTTATGCCGAAGGCGCGAAGCTGTCGCGCACCCTCGGTGGCTGGCAGGTGATTTCCTGGGCGCTGGTGCTGTCGCTGCCGGTCGTGGCGCTGCTCAGCTGGATGCGCATGCCGGCTTCGTTCAGCGGCATCAGCACCCCAGCCTGGTTCAGCCTGGCGTACGTCTCGCTGTTCAGCATGCTGATCGGTTTCGTGTTCTGGTATCGCGGCCTGGCCCAAGGAGGCATCGCCGCGGTTGGACAGTTGCAGTTGCTGCAGCCGTTTTTCGGGCTGACCCTGGCGGCGACCCTGCTGCATGAACAGGTCAGCCTCGGCATGCTGGGTGTGACCGTCGCGGTGATCCTGTGCGTCGCCGGGGCGAAAAAATTCGCCAAATAGCCCTGATACGGTGGTTTACGCCCATCACTGTATGGGTCTGACCACCGCCGGGCTGTGATAAAAATAGCGCTCTTGCTTCAGGAGCCGACCATGGACCTCGCCACCCTCACCCTGTTTCTGCCGGCCTGCTTCGCCCTCAACATGGCACCCGGGCCCAACAACCTGCTGTCGGTCAGCAATTCGACCCGCTATGGCTACCGCACCGCGTGCGTGGCCGGCATCGGCCGGTTGCTGGCGTTCGCCGGGATGATTGCCCTGGCCTCGGCGGGGTTGGCGGTGGTGCTGCAGACCTCAGAGCTGTTGTTCTACGCCATCAAGATCCTGGGTGCGGCGTATCTGTTCTACCTCGCCTGGCAATTGTGGCGTGCCAATCCCGGTGTCGAGAACCTGGTCACCAGTGCGCCCGTGGGCACGCTGGCACTGGCCCGGCAGGAGTTCCTGGTGGCGGCCGGCAACCCCAAGGCGATCCTGATCTTCACCGCGTTCCTGCCGCAATTCGTCGACTCGACCCAGGCCATTGCGCCGCAGTTCGTCGTATTGGGCGCGTTGTTCCTGGTGCTGGAATGGGTCGCCATCGGCGCCTATGCCTATATGGGCCTGCACATGCGCCGCTGGTTCGCCAGGCCGTCCGGCAAGCGCCTGTTCAACCGCTGCTGCGCCGGGTTGCTGTCGGCGGCGGCTTCAGTGTTGCTGATGGCGCGACGCGCCTGAATATTCCGCCTGCTCATGGAGTGCAAATGCCAATGGATCACCCAACACCAGAGCCTCAAGCGGTATGCAGCCCCATCACCGGCAGCGCGATTTTCATCGTCGCCACATTGGCACCCGGCGGCGATGCGGCCGCTAAAGTGCGGGCCTGGTGTGCAGACATCGCGGCCCTCACGCGCTCGGTCGGCAAACGTGTTCCCTCCGGCAATTTGTCGTGCATCTGTGGCTTTGGCTCCAGTGCCTGGAACACCTTGTTCGGCAGCCCTCGCCCGGCTTCGCTGCACGGGTTTCGCGAGTTCGGCGCCGAAGGACGTCGAGCGCTGGCAACACCGGGCGACATATTGCTGCACATTCGTGCCGAGCAGATGGACCTGTGCTTCGAACTGGCCACGCAATTGCTCTCGTCCCTTGGAGACGCGGTCACGGTCGTCGATGAAGTTCAGGGCTTTCGCTATTTCGATATGCGCAGCATCATCGGCTTTGTCGATGGCACCGAAAACCCGGTCGGTCGCAAGGCTGCCCACTTCACGATGGTCGGCGATGAAGACCCGCTGTTTGCCGCGGGCAGCTATGTGCTGGTACAGAAATACCTGCACGACATGACGGCCTGGAACGCGCTCTCAGTCGAGGCCCAGGAACGGGTGATCGGGCGCACGAAATTGTCCGATATCGAACTGGATGACTCGATCAAACCCAGTTGCTCCCACAGCGCCTTGACGACGATCACCAAGGACGGGCAGGAAGTGAAAATCCTGCGCGACAACATGCCGTTTGGCCGGCCCGGTGCCGGTGAGTTCGGCACGTATTTCATCGGCTATGCCCGTTCACCTGAGCCTATGGAACAAATGCTCGAGAACATGTTTGTCGGCAAGCCGCCTGGCAATTACGACCGCCTGCTGGATTTCAGCACGGCAGTCACGGGTGGCTTGTTCTTTGTGCCTTCGGCCGATCTGCTGGAAGAACTGGCCGATCGCGAGCCATCCCACACCTGATTGGAAACCACTGGAATTCGCTGTCGATTTTCCGGTGGAGGCCACCCATGACGCCCTCTATGCTGCGCCCATGAACCTACAAAAAACGCTGCTCCCGCCCCGCACCGAGATGGTTCGCGCCATGCTCGAACGAGACACCTCCTACGAGGGCGTGTTCTTCACGGCGGTCAAGACCACCGGCATCTTCTGCCGCCCCGGTTGCACCGCCCGCAGCCCGAAGCCGGATAATGTCGAGTTCTTTGCCAACGCCGAGCAATGCCTGGCGGCGGGCTACCGCGCCTGCCTGCGCTGCAAGCCGCTGGACACCGCCGCCAGCGCGCCGGACTGGGTGCAGAAGCTGTTCAAATCGGTAGACGCCGACCCGGAGCAGCGCTGGACCGACGCCCAGCTATTGGCCGCAGGCATCGAGCCGCTGAAACTGCGTCGCTGGTTCAAGCAGCATTTCGGCATGACCTTCCATGCCTGGCTGCGCGCCCGGCGCCTGGGCATGGCATTGGGCGGGATCAAACAGGGCGACTCCATCGACGCCGTCGCCTTCGATTCCGGCTACGAGTCCCTGAGCGGCTTTCGCGATGCCTTTCAAAAGTCGTTTCACATCACCCCGGGCCGCGCGGCCAACAGCGAGCCGCTGCTGTTCACGCGCCTGACCACGCCGCTGGGGCCGATGATCGCCATGGCCGAACGGCGCGGGCTGGTGTTGCTGGAATTTCTCGATCAGGCCTCACTGAACCCTTCGGTCGAAGCGTTGCAAAACCGATTCGGTTACGCCGTGGCCCCGGGGCACAATACCCATTTGCAGCAGATCGAAGCGCAATTGTCGGCGTACTTTGCCGGGACGCTGACCGAGTTCAGCGTTGCCCTGCACATGCCCGGCAGCGAGTTCTCCCGCCGCGTCTGGGCTGAACTGGCGAAGATCCCCTACGGCCAGACCACCACCTACGGCACCATTGCGGCGACGCTGGGCAAGCCCGGTGCCAGCCGGGCGGTAGGCCTGGCCAACGGGCATAACCGCTTATCGATTGTCGTGCCGTGCCACCGCGTGATCGGCGCCGACGGCTCGCTGACCGGCTACGCTGGAGGCCAGCCACGCAAGGCGTTTCTGCTCAGGCTGGAAAACGCTGCGGTGCAGCTCACGGAGCAGTTGGCGCTCTGATCCCCCCACAGGCTTTTCATAAGGAAGGAAACTCGATGGACAGGCTCGACAATCTACTGCACCAACTGCATCACGAAGGTTTGCTGATCCTCACCAACGTCGCCGATGCCGCCGGGGCGCGACTGGTAGAGCAACTGGGCAACAAGGCGGTGGCCACCAGCAGCGCCGCGGTGGCCTGGGTGCATGGCTACCCGGACGGCAACACCCTGCCCCTTGAGCGCCTGGTCTCGACCGTCGAGTCGATTGCCCGGGTCATTTCGGTGCCGCTGACCGTGGACATCGAGGCCGGTTACTCCGACGACCTGGAACGGGTGGCACAGGTGGTTGACGCGGTGATCGCCGCCGGCGCGGTAGGGATCAATATCGAGGACGGTTCCTCGCCGCCGGAGTTGCTGGTACGCAAGATTGAAATCGCGCGCCAGGTGGCCGATCGACGTAACGTGAACCTGTTCATCAATGCGCGCACCGATGTCTACCTGCGCGGCCTGGTGCCTGCCGAAGACCGCGTCGCCGAAACCCTCAGGCGCGCCGCGCTGTATCAGGCGGCCGGTGCCAATGGCCTGTTTGCCGCGGGCGTTACCGCCGAGTACGAGATCAAGGCGCTGTGCCACGGCACCTCGTTGCCATTGAATGTGCTGGGGTTCCCGGGCCTGCCGTCGCCCGAAGCGCTTGAAGCGCTTGGCGTACGCCGTCTGAGCGCCGGTTCCGGCATCGCCGAATTCCTCTATGGCGCCATGGCCGGCATCGCCCAAAGCTTTTTGCAAACAGGCAAATTCGATAGCCACAACCTGAAAGCTTTCACCTATGGCGAAATCAACGCCCTGTTGAAACCGTCCGGGAAAGCCTGAGCCCATGGTCGACGGCTATCGGGCAGCCAGTGAGTTCCTGGCCGCCATCGATGACGACTGGCGTCGCCACATCGACGCCATCGGCCCGTGCCTGCACCAGCCGCATGCGGCTCGTGATCCGTACGAGTCGCTGGTGCGGGCGATTGCCTATCAGCAACTGCACGCCAAGGCCGGCGATGCGATTGTCGGACGGCTGCTGGCGCTGTTCGGTTCGGGCTCCCTTCCCCGGCCTGAACAGATCGTCGCCACGGACTTCGACCGATTGCGCAGTTGCGGATTCTCCGCGAGCAAGATCGCGACCATCCAGGGTATCGCCCAGGCATCGCTGGACGGTGTGGTACCGGATTACGCCACGGCGCTGGCCATGGACGATGAAGCATTGATCGAGCGGTTGATCACGTTGCGCGGGGTGGGGCGCTGGACCGTGGAGATGCTGCTGATCTACAGCCTGGAACGCCCGGACATCCTGCCGGCCGACGACTTTGGCGTGCGCGAGGGTTATCGCCGGCTCAAGGGGCTCCAGGTGCAGCCGACACGCAAGCAGATGATCGAGATCGGCTCGGCGTGGAGCCCGTATCGGACGGTGGCGGCCTGGTATTTGTGGCGGGTGCCCGGGCGGTAGACCGCGTTATCGTTCTTCGCGAGCAAGCCCGCTCCCACAGTGTCCGAGTCGTACACAAAAAATATGTATACCGCTAAACCTGTGGGAGCGGGCTTGCCCGCGAAGACGTCAGTCCAGTCAACACAGCATCACAACCCCGACTTCAACCGGCTGAACGCCCGGATCAACGCCCGGTTGAACGCCTTGCCATTGTCATTCTTGCTGTACAACGAAGCCTTGACCGCGGCCGGTGGATACGTCCCCGGATCATTGCGGATCGCCGGGTCGATCAGGCCATCCGCCGCCGTGATCGCATTGGCGTAATGGATGGTGTCGGTGATCGGCGCAATCACGTGCGGGGTCATCAGGTAGTCCATCAATGCCAGGCCGGCCTTCGGATGCGGCGCATCCTTGGGAATGACCATGGCATCGAACCAGATCAACGTGCCCTCCTTCGGAATCCGGTACTTGAGCGAATAGGGTTTGCCCGCCGCCTCGGCCTGGCCCGCCGCGATGCCCACGTTGCCGTTCCACGACATCGCCACGCAGGTGTTGCCGTTGGCCAGGTCGCTGATGTTCAGGTCGTTGTCGAAGTAGCGAATGTACGGCCGAATCTTCGCCAGTTGCTGCTCGGCGAGTTTCAGGTCGTCGAGGTTCTGGCGATTGATGTCCAGCCCCATGTACTTCATGACCGCCGCGAACACTTCATTGGGATCGTTGAGCAGGCTGACCCCGCAATCGGCGAATTTCGCGACCACTGCCGGGTCGAACAGCATCGCCCAACTGTCGGTCGGCGCGTCGGGCAGGCGCTGTTTCACGGCCTGTTCCTGATAACCCACGCCCGTGGTGCCCCAGGCGTAGATCCCGGCATAGCGGTTGCCCGGATCGAACACCGCCATGTGCTGGCGGAACTCCTCGCCGACGCCAGCGAAATGCGGCAGTTGCTGCTTGTCGACCGTCTGCACCGCACCACTCTCGATGGCGCGCGACAGGTGCTGCCCCGCCGTCAACACCAGGTCGTAGCCACTGCGACCGGTGAGCAGCTTGGTCTCGACGGTTTCCAGGGAGTCGAAGTGATCGACCACCACATGGATGCCGGTTTTTTCCTCGAAATTCTTCAGGGTATCCGGGGCCAGGTACTCGCCCCAGATATACAGGTTGACCACCGGTTTGGCGGTATCGGCGGCCTGCACACACAGGGGTGCAAGCACCAGCAGTATTGCTTGAGTCAGTTTGTGCAGGCCCATGGTCACACTCCCTTTTTGTTGCAAGCAGTGCCGGCGTACTGCGGCATGGTGATGCATGCGACGTTGCCACCGCCGAGGAGGATTTCCCGGGAGTTTTCGATGCCGACGATGTTGTGTTTCGGAAACAGCTCGGCCAGGGTCGCCAGCGCCACCTTGTCGTTGCGATCACCAAACAGCGGCACCACGATGGCGCTGTTGCCGGCGTAGTAGTTGATGTACGACGCGCAGATCTTCGTCCCGGCCTGGCGGGTATGGGTGCTGTCCTGCTGGTCCAGCCCTTCGGCTTCTTCGGCCGTCCACTCCAGCACATCCGGCTGCGGCAGCTTGTGCACGATCAGCTCGCGGCCGCGACTGTCGCGGGTGCTGCGCAGGATGTCATAGGCTTCCTGATAGATTTCCCACTGCGGGTCGTCGCGGTTGTCGGTCCATTGCAGCACCACTTCACCGGGGCGCACGAAGCAGGCGAGGTCGTCGACGTGGCCATCGGTTTCGTCGAACTTGCAGCCCCGCGGCAGCCAGATCACCTGCTCGGCACCGAGGTAGTCGGTGAGGCGACGGGTGACTTCGTCCTTGCCCAGATGCTGGTTGCGGTTACGGTTGAGCAGGCATTGCTCGGTGGTGAGGATGCTGCCCTGGCCGTCGCTCTGGATGCCGCCCAGTTCGGCAATCAAGGGGGCGCGATAGCGGTCGAAGCGTTCGATTTCGAGGATCTTGCTCGCGATCTGGTCGTCCTTGTCCCACGGGTAGTACAGGCCGCCGTCGAGTCCGCCGTAGGCATTGAACTCGAAGTCGACGCCGCGCACTTCGCCGCTCTGGTCATTGACCACAAAGCACGGGCCGCTGTCGCGGAACCAGGTGTCGTTGCAGGTCATTTCCACCACACGCACTTGCGGCGGCAACTGCCGGCGCGCGGTGGCGAACTGTGCCGCCGAGGCGCACACGGTGACCGGTTCGCTCATGGAAATGGCGGTGACGATCTGCACCCAGACTTTCTGCGCAGGCTTGGCACCGTTGCGCCAGACGTCGGTGCGCTCCGGCCAGCCGAGCCAGCAACCGGACTTGGCTTCGAATTCGCCGGGCAGACGGAAACCGTCCTGTTTGGGAGTGGTGTCGAGCAAACGGGCCATGGTCAAACCTCTTCAGCAGGGATTGGAATGACCACAGGCTAAGGGTGTTGGCGACTGGCTCGCCAACGATGATTATTTCGGAATACTTGAATTCAACTCATCAATCGAGCAACTGATCGTTGAACCATTCCAGCATCTGCGCCACGGCCGGACGCTCCAGCCGCACCCGTTCGCACACCAGCGCGTATTGGCCCAGGGCGGTCATGCTCGACGTGAACGGCCGTACCAGGCGGCCGCTGAGCAAATCTTCCTGGGCCGTCAGGTTGTCGCCCATGGCCACGCCCTGCCCTTGCGCCGCCGCCTCCAGCGCCAGCCCGGCATGGGCGAAATACAACTGGCGGTCGGGGCGCTGGTCACCGGCATGGCTGGTGAGCCACGCGGTCCAGGTCTTGCCGTCCTGGTCGTCGTGCAACAGGCAATGGCGGGCCAGGTCCTTCGGGGTTTTCAGCGAGCCCTGGTTGAACAGGCCGGGGCTGCACACCGGGAAGAACTGCAACGCCGGCAGCGGCCGGACGAAATACGCGCTGCTGTCCACCGGGCCGGTGCCGTAGGTGATCGCCAGGTCGATGTCTTCCCCCGGGGCCGTGGCGTCGATCGGTTGTTCGTACAGATGCAGGGTGATGTGCGGATAGCGCGCATAGAAATCCGTGAGACGGCTCATCAGCCACTTTTGCGCCAGCTCGGCGGTCACCGCCAGACGCAGCACCGCGAGCGATGAAGGATCGCGCAGTTCATCGCAGGCATCGCCAATCAGTTCGAACGCCTGCTGCAAACTCTGCATCAGGCGCCCGGCGGCCAGGGTCGGGCGAATCTGCCGGCCTTCGCGCACGAACAGCGGCACACCGAGCTGCTCCTCGAGCTGGCGAATCTGGTGGCTGACCGCGCTGTCGGTGACACACAACTCGGCCGCCGCCCGGCCGAAATGGGCATGGCGAGCCGCGCATTCGAAGGTTCGCAGGGCTGCCAGGGAAGGTAATCGTCGCATCAGGTCGTGTCCCGGTTTCGAGGGGGACATGCTGACTTGGCCTTTGGCAGGCGTCCAGTGGGACCGCGTTATCGTTCTTCGTCGGAACGCCGCCCGGAGCAAGCCCGCTCCCACAGGGGATCGCATTCAAAATGTGGGAGCGGGCTTGCTCGCGAATGGGCCGGCCCACTCACCACAAATCCACCCGCCCATCACCTTCCCTTATGGATCATGACATCCACCCGCACCCGGCACATGCTGGACGTGACCCGCGCACAAAGCGGCGATGCCGAACTCACCCTGGCTTTTCGCACCTGTCGAGTCACGCTAAGGGTCTAGGCTGTCCCGGGTACGCTCAAGACAGCCCGAGGCTCCCATGCAACTCGAAGGTTCCTGCCATTGCGGCGCGGTGTCGTTCAGCCTGACCTGCGCCCACCCCTACCCCTACCAGCGTTGCTACTGCTCGATCTGCCGCAAGACCCAGGGCGGTGGCGGCTATGCGATCAACCTCGGGGGCGATGCCGCCAGCCTCAAGGTGCGCGGGCGCAAGCACATCGCGATTTACCATGCGCGGCTCAAGGAAGAAGGCGACAAACGCGCCCACAGCAGCAGCGCCGAGCGGCATTTCTGTGCGGTCTGCGGCTCGGGCCTGTGGCTGTTCAGCCCGCAGTGGCCGGAATTGATTCATCCGTTCGCCTCGGCCATCGACACGCCGCTGCCGGTACCGCCGGAGCACACGCACCTGATGCTCGGCTCGAAAGCGCCGTGGGTGGAGGTCCAGGCGCAGCCCGGGGATCAGCAGTTCGATCTGTACCCTGAAGAATCCATCGCCCAGTGGCATCAGCGTCTCGGCCTGGCTGGCTGAGAATAATTATCAGTTTTTTTCAGGCGGCAGTTCCCCTTTGCATGTTTCGTTCGGTTAACCCCTCAGAAGCACTTCAACTACCGATCGATTCGATGCAAAGGGATCCCCATGTCGCACCCGCTTGTCACCCGTTTCCGTTTTGCCTTGTGCCCTCTGGCGCTGGCCCTGCCCGCCGCCCTGCTGAGCCTCACCGCCCACGCCGCTGAAACCGATGCCGAGAAGAAGCCGGCGAAGGACGACGGTGTACTGCAACTGGGCGCAACGACCATTTCCGCCCAGGCGCTGGGCGCCACCACCGAAGGCACCCACTCCTACACCACCGGTTCAACGTCTTCGGCCACCGGCCTGCCCCTGTCGATCCGCGAAACGCCGCAATCGGTGACCGTCATCACCCGCCAGCAGATGGACGACCGCGGCGTGCAGACCATCGGCGACGCGCTACGCAACACCCCCGGCATTTCGACGCAGAAGTACGACAGTGACCGCACCGAGTTTTCCGCCCGTGGCTTTGCCATCACCAACTTCCAGTACGACGGCATCAACATCCCGTATGACGGCGTCTACGGTGAAAACCCCAGCAATGGCGACGACGCCTCCAGCCTGGACCGCATCGAAATCGTCAAGGGTGCGACCGGACTGATGACCGGTTCGGGCGACCCGTCCGCCACCGTCAACCTGATCCGCAAGAAGCCGACCAAGGAATTCAAGGCGTCGATCAGCGGCACCGTCGGTTCGTGGGATGCCTATCGCAGCGTCGGTGACATTTCCGGTTCGCTGAACGATTCCGGCAGCGTACGTGGCCGCTTTGTCGGCGCCTATTCCGACAAGAACTCCTATCAGGATCACTACAGCCAGAAGAAGGACCTGTTCTACGGCGTCCTCGAAGCCGACCTGACGCCCGACACCCTGCTGACCTTCGGCGTCGACAAGTCCAGCACCACTCCGCGCGGCTCGTCCTGGACCGGCAACCCGGTGTACTTCTCGGACGGCGGCCGTACCGACTTCCCGCGTCACTTCAACCCGGGCGCCGACTGGAGTCGTCGCGACTTCGACGACATCACCTACTTCGCCTCCCTGGAACAGGCCCTGGCCAACGACTGGACGTTCAAGGCCACTGTCGACCAGAAAACCACCGATCACGACACTCGCCTGGCCTCGGCCAGTGGCGGCAACCCGGACCGTGCCACCGGTGAAGGCATGTTCCTGTACTGGGGGCGCTGGGAAGGTCATCGGGTGCAAAACACCGCTGACGTGAACGTCACCGGTCCCTTCTCACTGGGTGGCCGCGAGCATGAACTGGTGGCCGGTTTCATGGCCTCCCACTCGCGCCAGACCGGCGCGACCTTCGACACCAGCGCCTTCGCCATGGTCCCCGGGAGCATCTACGACTGGAACGGCGATCTGCCGGAACAGGACTTCCCGAAGAACGGCAAGTACGAACGCACCCAAAGCCAGAACGGCCTGTACCTGGCCACGCGCCTGCACGCGACCGATGACCTGTCGATCATCCTCGGCAGCCGCTTGAGCACCTTCAAGTACAACGAAGACTATTCGTACTATCCGGGTGCGGGACTCGATGACACCCATGCCAGCTACAAGGAACATGGCGTGGTCACGCCTTATGCCGGTGTGGTCTATGACCTGGATGACACCTACTCGGCCTACGCCAGCTACACCAGCATCTACCAGCCGCAAACCTACAAGGACATCAACGGTTCGACCCTGGCGCCGGTCGAAGGCGACAGCTACGAAGCCGGCCTGAAAGCCGCCTACTTCGACGGGCGACTGAATGCCAGCCTGGCCTTCTTCCGCATCGAGCAAGACAACCTCGCTGAATCGATCGGCACCAACGCGGTGACCAACGAAGGCATCTACAAAGCCGTCGACGGCGCGACCACCAAAGGCGTCGAGCTGGAATTGGCCGGTGAATTGGCCGAAGGCTGGAACGTGTCGGCCGGCTACACCTACGCCCGCACCCGTGACGCCGATGAACAGCGCATCTTCGGCTTCCCGCTGTCCACCAGCAAACCGGAACACGTCGTGCGTACGTTCACCACCTACCGCCTGCCCGGCGCACTGGACAAGGTGACCATCGGCGGCGGCATCAGCTGGCAGAGCGCGTTCTACGGCAAGATCTACAGCCCGACCGTGGGCGACTACACCCGCATCAAGCAAGGCGGTTACACCCTCGTCGACCTGATGAGCCGCTACCAGTTCAACGAGAACCTGAGCTTCACCGTCAACGCCAACAACGTCTTCGACAAACGCTACCTGACGGGCCTGGGCAACTTCGACACCACGTACTACGGCGAACCGCGTAACGTGATGTTGACCACCACGTGGGATTTCTGAAGCTGAACACCTGACAAAAATCGGCCTTTTTGGCTAATACCAGTCAGTCAAGCCGTGGAACCTGTGGGAGCGCGTCGGAACCACACCAGTTGATCAGGCTGCGACCGGTACACCGCTATGGAAACGGAATTCCACATCCGGGGATTCGATCAGTTCCTGTTCGGCGGCGCGGACCTTGTCGATCACCTGGGCGATGTCCCTGGCGTCGCCATACTGGTAGGCCAGTTTCAGGTAACCCTGGAAATGCCGCGCCTCGCTCTTGAGCAAACCGAAATAGAACTTGCCCAATTCTTCGTCCAGATGCGGCACCAGCGCTTCGAAACGCTCGCAACTGCGGGCCTCGATGAAGGCGCCCACCACCAAGGTGTCCACCAGCTTCACCGGCTCGTGACTGCGCACCACCTTGCGCAGGCCCGACGCATAACGCCCGGCAGACAGCTGGCGCAGGCCAATCTTGCGGCGCTTCATCAGGCGCATGACCTGCTCGTGGTGCACCAGTTCTTCCCGGGCCAGGCGCGACATCATGTTGATCAGGTCGACGTGGGAATGGTACTTGGCGATCAGGCTCAACGCGGTGCTGGCGGCCTTGAATTCGCAGTTCTTGTGGTCGATCAGCAAGGTTTCCTGATCGGCCAGCGCGGCTTGAACCCAGCCGTCGGGGGTGCGGCAGCCAAGGAACTCGTGAATTTCGGGAAGGATCATGGGGCTCACGGACAAATAGGTTCAAAACGAAGGGCGCCGATTATACCGGCCTGCCCGCAGACCACCAGTCGCCAACCGTTG
Organism: Pseudomonas sp. GW456-E7; assembly: GCF_059424105.1. NCBI lineage: Bacteria > Pseudomonadati > Pseudomonadota > Gammaproteobacteria > Pseudomonadales > Pseudomonadaceae > Pseudomonas > Pseudomonas sp. GW456-E7. Next base: position 69,233 of record NZ_JBWKZB010000029.1, read on the forward strand.
ATATGCATCAAGTCCCCGAATCGCAGGCAGCAACTATAGTTGTGCAACGCCGTGCCTTTTTTATTTTCAGGAGATCGCGCTCATGCAAGCCGTACGCAGCATTCTGGTGGTCATTGACCCCGAACACTCCGAAAGCCTCGCGCTTAAACGGGCGAAGCTGATCGCCGGCGTGACCCAGGCGCAGTTGCATCTGCTGGTGTGCGACCCCAAGCATGATCACAGTGCCATGTTGAGTGTGCTCAAGGCCGCTTTGACGGAGGACGGCTACAGCGTCACCACCGAGCAGGCCTGGAACCATAGCCTGCATCAAACCATCGTCGAGGTTCAGCAAGCCGAAGGCTGCGGTCTGGTGGTGAAGCAGCACTTTCCCGACAGTGCCCTGAAAAAGGCCCTGCTGACACCCGAAGACTGGAAATTGCTGCGCCAATGCCCTTCCCCGGTACTGCTGGTGAAAACCGCTGGCTCATGGAAAGACAAAGTGATCCTGGCCGCAGTCGACGTCGGCAACACCGACCTCGAACACCGCCACCTGCACGACACCATCATTAATCATGGCTATGACATCGCAACCCTGGCCAAGGCCCGTTTGCACGTGATCAGCGCCCACCCGTCACCGATGCTGTCTTCGGCCGACCCGACGTTTCAACTCAGCGAAACCATCCAGGCGCGCTACCGCGAGCAATGCAAGTCGTTCCAGGCCGAGTACGACATCGACGATGAACACCTGCACATCGAGGAAGGTCCGGCGGACGTGTTGATTCCGTTCATGGTGCACAAGCTGCAGGCGGCCGTGACCGTCATCGGCACCGTGGCGCGTAGCGGGTTGTCAGGCGCGTTGATCGGCAATACGGCGGAAGTGGTGCTCGATGCGGTCGAGAGCGATGTATTGGTGCTCAAGCCGACGGAGATCGAGGATCATCTTGAGGAGATTGCCGGCAAGCATTGAGATATGTGGTGATTGAAAGGCCGTCTTCGCGAGCAAGCCCGCTCCCACAGAGGATTTGTGAACGACGCAAATCCCCTGTGGGAGCGGGCTTGCTCGCGAAGCTTTTAAAAATCAGCCTTCAAACGCGTCCTTGAGGAACCCCGGCGCTATGTAGCGCTGGTAATGCGCCTCGGAGAGCAGGAAAAATTCCCGATCAATGGCATCGCGCAATTCCGGCAGGTTCCAGTCGCGAAATTCCGGCAGCAACACCATCCCGTAGGCTTCCAGGTTGTTGATCACCCGCGCCCCCCGGGCGATCAACTGGTAGGCCCAGCAATATTCCGACTGATGGGGCACGAAACGGATCTTGCGTTGCTCCAGCTGCATCCGCAGCTGCGCCGGATCGAAAATCTCCACCTTGGCGGCCATCACTTGCGACAGCAATTGCTCAAGACGCAGCCATACAGCGCGCTTTTCCTCCTCGTTGTAACCGTTCCAGTGGATCACTTCGTGGTGGAAACGCTTGCAGCCACGGCACACCAGGTCACCGTAAACAGTGGAGCAAAGGCCGACGCACGGCGTCTTGATGGTCTGATTGGGCATAGGTAGGCAAAACGCGAAAAAGCAGAACAGGCCGGCATGTTAGACCTTTGTCCACCATTGATCACCCCTCAAAGTTCAGGGCCATGGCTAAATCGGCGTTTACCGGCCGCCACCAAAGTCCAATAAAACCTGACTTACCTTAAATTTTTTTTTGCCGTAGAATCAGCCTGCCTTTTTAGGCGCCAATGTCCGTTAGAAGCTGTTTTCAAAGCGTCACGAGCACAGTCGTTCCTTCAGAGCGGTGTTGGCGAGGGGTTTTTCCAGCGGGGAAAAGCCCAACGCCAACCCTCATCAGCTCCCGTTCTGCAGGCGTAAAACTTTGAAAGCAGCTTCTGTAAGGAATTGTCGGTAATTCTGGCTAAGTGGCTCACAACGCCATGCAGCGCATGAGTACGGCAATTTCGGGATGAGCGTCCCGGACACCCATTTGGGACCACTGATGAGGGTAATAACTGTGCTTGAAGCCTACCGCAAACATATCGAAGAGCGCGCAGCACTGGGTATCGTTCCCCAGCCGCTAAACGCCGAACAAACTGCAGGCCTGGTCGAGCTGCTGAAAAATCCCCCGGCTGGCGAAGAAGCATTCCTCGTTGACCTGATCACCAATCGCGTTCCGCCTGGAGTGGACGAAGCAGCCTATGTCAAGGCCGGCTTCCTGTCCGCCATCGCCAAAGGCGAAGCCAACTCCCCCCTGATCGACAAGAAGCGCGCTGTTGAACTGCTCGGCACCATGCAGGGCGGCTACAACATCGTGACCCTGGTGAACCTGCTGGACGACGCCGAATTGGCGCCAGTAGCCGCCGAAGAACTCAAGCACACCCTGCTGATGTTCGATGCCTTCCACGACGTCGCGGAAAAAGCCAAGAACGGCAACGTTCACGCCAAAGGCGTACTGCAGTCCTGGGCTGACGGCGAGTGGTTCGTCAAGCGCCCTACCCTGGCCGACAAGATCAGCCTGCGCGTGTTCAAGGTCTCCGGCGAAACCAACACCGACGACCTGTCCCCTGCTCCGGATGCCTGGTCCCGCCCGGACATCCCGCTGCACGCCCTGGCCATGCTGAAAATGGCGCGCGACGGCATCGTGCCGGACGCACAAGGCGTCACCGGTCCGATGAAGCAGATCAAAGAAATGCGCAACGCCGGCTTCCCGATCGCCTACGTCGGCGACGTGGTCGGTACCGGTTCTTCGCGTAAATCGGCGACCAACTCCGTACTGTGGTTCTTCGGCGACGACGTTCCTTACGTGCCGAACAAGCGTGCCGGCGGTTTCTGCTTCGGCAACAAGATCGCTCCGATCTTCTACAACACCATGGAAGATGCTGGCGCACTGCCAATCGAATTCGACGTTTCCAACATGAACATGGGCGACGTGATCGACCTGTACCCGCATGCTGGCAAAGTCTGCAAACACGGCACCGACGAAGTCCTGACCACCTTCGAAATGAAGACCCCGGTCCTGTTGGACGAAGTTCGTGCTGGCGGCCGTATTCCGCTGATCATCGGCCGTGGCCTGACCGAGAAGGCTCGCGCCGAGCTGGGCCTGCCACCTTCGACCCTGTTCAAGAAGCCTGAAGCACCGGCTGAAAGCACCAAGGGTTTCACCCTGGCGCAGAAAATGGTCGGCAAGGCTTGCGGCGTGACCGGCGTGCGTCCGGGCACCTACTGCGAACCGAAGATGACCACCGTGGGTTCCCAGGACACCACAGGTCCAATGACCCGTGACGAACTGAAAGACCTGGCGTGCCTGGGCTTCTCGACCGACCTGGTGATGCAGTCCTTCTGCCACACCGCGGCTTATCCAAAGCCGATCGACGTGACCACCCACCACACCCTGCCTGACTTCATCATGACCCGCGGCGGCGTTTCCCTGCGTCCGGGCGACGGCATCATCCACTCGTGGCTGAACCGCATGCTGCTGCCAGATACCGTCGGTACCGGTGGTGACTCCCACACCCGTTTCCCGATCGGCATCTCGTTCCCGGCCGGTTCCGGTCTGGTCGCGTTCGCCGCAGCCACTGGCGTCATGCCGCTGGACATGCCTGAGTCGGTCCTGGTTCGCTTCAAGGGCGAACTGCAGCCAGGCGTCACCCTGCGTGACCTGGTTCACGCCATTCCTTACTACGCGATCCAGGCTGGCCTGCTGACCGTAGAGAAGAAAGGCAAGAAGAACGCCTTCTCCGGTCGCATCCTGGAGATCGAAGGCCTGCCCAAGCTGACCGTCGAGCAAGCGTTCGAACTGTCCGACGCCTCGGCTGAACGTTCGGCTGCCGGTTGCACCATCCAGCTGTCCAAAGAGTCGATCGCTGAATACCTGCAGTCCAACATCACCCTGCTGCGCTGGATGATCGGCGAAGGCTACGGCGATGCCCGTACCCTGGAGCGTCGTGCCCAGGCGATGGAAGCCTGGCTGGCCAACCCTGAGCTGATGGAAGCGGACAAGGACGCCGAGTACGCCGAAATCATCGAGATCGACCTGGCCGACATCAAGGAGCCTGTACTGTGCGCTCCGAACGACCCGGACGACGCTCGCCTGCTCTCCAGCGTTGCTGGCGAGAAGATCGACGAAGTGTTCATCGGTTCGTGCATGACCAACATCGGTCACTTCCGCGCTGCCGGCAAGTTGCTGGAACAGGTCAAGGGTCAGCTGCCAACCCGTCTGTGGCTGTCGCCGCCGACCAAGATGGACGCTCACCAGCTGACCGAAGAAGGCTACTACGGCATCTACGGCAAGGCCGGCGCGCGCATGGAAATGCCGGGCTGCTCGCTGTGCATGGGTAACCAGGCACGTGTAGAGCCGAACTCGACCGTTGTGTCGACTTCGACCCGTAACTTCCCGAACCGTCTGGGTGACGGCGCGAACGTCTACCTGGCTTCGGCTGAGCTGGCGTCCGTGGCTTCCATCCTGGGTCGCCTGCCGACCGTCGAGGAGTACATGGAATACGCTGGCAAGATCGACAGCATGGCGGCCGATGTCTACCGCTACCTGTCCTTCGACCAGATCGCCGAGTTCCGTGAAGCTGCTGCGAACGCCAACATCCCGGTCGTTCAAGCCTAACGTTGCAACGCAATGAAAAACGCCGCCCATCGTGAGATGAGCGGCGTTTTTTTATGCCTTCTGCCTCAGCCCCCTCCCCCTGTGGGAGCGAGCTTGCTCGCGATAGCGGCGGGTCAGTCGACATGGATGTAACAGACAGACCGCCATCGCGAGCAAGCTCGCTCCCACAGGTTATGCGCCAGCCTTCAAGGCTTGCTGCACCGCACCATCCACACTCAACCCACTCAGCACCACCCCGCTAATCTCCACCTGCGGCAACACCGCCAACAGGTCCTGCCAACGGTTGGGTTGCTCGGTGGGATCAGCCTTCGGTTCGCTCGACAATCCAGTGCCTCCAGGCGAAAAAAAACCGCTGCACGTATCACGTGCAGCGGCCACTGTAGCTGTCAACCCGGCACTGCGCGAGCAGGCCGGTGGATCACGCGCTCAACGAATAGATCAACGCCGAGATCGCCACCAGCCCCACCGCCGTCACGAAGACGTTGGACGCCTGACCGCGATAGCGTGCCATCGCCGGCACCTTACGAATGGCGTACATCGGCATCAGGAACAGGATCGCCGCGATCACCGGGCCACCGAGGGTTTCGATCATCCCGAGGATGCTCGGGTTCAGCGTGGCGACGATCCAGCACACCACCAGCATGAACGCGGCGGTCATGCGGTCCAGGGCCTTGGCGGACGGACGCTTGCCGCTCTTGACGATCAGCCCCTTGAGACCTTCGCTGGCGCCGATGTAGTGCCCCAGGAACGACTTGGAGATGGCCACGAAGGCAATCAACGGTGCCGCGAAGGCGATAGTCGGGTTGCTGAAGTGGTTGGCCAGGTACGACAGGATCGACAGGTTCTGCGCCTTGGCTTCAGCCAGTTGCGCTGGCGACAGGGTCAGCACGCAACTGAAGACGAAGAACAGCACCATCGCCACCATCAACAGGTGCGCCCGGGACAGGATCTGCGAGCTGCGCTCCTCGGCGTGATCGCCGTAGCGACGCTTCTGGTCCACGGCGAACGCCGAGATGATCGGCGAATGGTTGAACGAGAACACCATCACCGGAATCGCCAGCCACAGGGTGTGCAACAGCGCCGACGGTGCCGGCACGCTGCTGGCGGTGGTCAGGATGCCGCCGTTCCAGTGCGGAACCAGGTACACCGCCAGGAACAGCAAGGCGACGATGAACGGATAGACCATCAGGCTCATGGCCTTGACGATCAGTTGCTCGCCGCAACGCACCACCGCCAGCAGGCCGAGGATCAGCACCAGCGACAGCACCGCGCGCGGCGGCGGCGTGATGTGCAGTTGATGCTCGAGGAAACTGCCCACGGTGTTGGTCAGGGCCACGCTGTAGATCAGCAGGATCGGGAAAATGGCGAAAAAGTACAGCAAGGTGATCAGCGCACCGGCCTTGATGCCGAAATGCTCTTCCACCACTTCCGTGATGTCGGCGCCTTCGCGACCGGACAACACAAAACGGGTCAGCCCGCGGTGCGCGTAGAACGTCATCGGGAACGCCAGCAACGCCAGGATCAGCAGCGGCCAGAAACCGCCGAGGCCCGCATTGATCGGCAAAAACAGGGTGCCCGCACCAATCGCCGTGCCAAACAGGCCCAGCATCCACGTGGTGTCCTGGCGATTCCAGCTCGAAAGCGTTGCGGGTGTTGCTGCTACATAGCGTTTGTTGACGCTATTGGCCTGATCATTCATCCGGTGGGATCTCCACATTCCGGTCACTTGCCACCCGGTCAGAACGCGTCGGAATACCCGACAGGCAGCGCCCTGACTGGAACAGGGGCGCGATTCTGGAGGATTAGTGAACAGAAGCAAAGACTTAGGTGAGGAACGGTGGTACCAGATTGACGAAAGTTCCCCCTGTGGGAGCGGGCTTGCTCGCGAAGGCGGTGTGTCAGACACATCAATGCTGAATGTGCCGCCGTCTTCGCGAGCAAGCCCGCTCCCACAGGGATTTGGCGGGTTCAGATACTGTGCTTGATCGCAAGATGGCGCTTGCCACTTGATAAAGGTCCACCATCATGTATTTTTAAACAACCTGCATTCCTCCTGGAGTCTTCCCATGCCACTGGTTCGCGTCGACATCAAAAAACATCAGGACCCCACCCACGCCAAACGCATCGGCCAACTGATCTACGCCGCGATGCACAGCACCATCGGCGTGCCGGAGAACGATAATTTCCAGATACTCGCCGAACACGATGAGCAGCATTTCATCTTTGATCCCGGTTACCTGGGTATCGACCGCACGGACCAGTTGGTGGTGATCCAGATCACCATGAGCGAGGGGCGAACCCTCGAGCAGAAAAAACGCCTCTACAAAACCATCGCCGAAAGTCTTCACACAGAGTTGGCCGTACGCCTGGAGGACGTTTTCATCAATCTGGTGGAAGTCAAAAAAGAGAATTGGTCGTTTGGCAACGGAATTGCCCAATACGCCCTCTGATGTTCAACCTCAAGACCTGAGAGTGACCCATGCCCCGCGTTTCCCGTAAACAAGCCGACCTCAACCGCGAGAACATCGTCGATGCCGCCACGCGGCTGTTCCGCGAACGCGGTTTGCACGGGATCAGTGTGGTGGATGTGATGGCCGCCGCGGGCCTGACCCACGGCGGCTTCTACGGGCACTTCGAATCCCGCGAAGCCCTGGCGCAAGAGGCCAGTGGCCGGGCCTTCGAGCAGGCCGCGCAACGCTGGCAAGCGCGGGTGGCCGATCAAGAGAGCAAGGACACCGCCCGCCGCGCCGTGGTCGGAACGTACCTGTCCAGCGAAAGCCGGGACAATCCGGGTGACAGCTGCCCGGTGGTGGCCTTTGCCGGGGACATGTGCCACGAGGCCGCCGAGAGCGGTTTGCGCCAAACCTATCTGCAGGGCCTGAACAACCTGCTCGACTCCCTGGGCTCGCTGCTCGACACCGAAGACGAGGCCGACAAACGGCAGCAGGCGCTGGTGCAGTATTCGCTGATGTTCGGCGCGTTGATGTTGTCCCGGGCGACCCGCGGCGATCCACTGTCGGATGAAATTCTCGAGGCTGCCCGAGCAGCACTCTCGGCGTCGAAATAAAAGGTACTTCACGCAATCCCGGGAAACTGTAGGAGCCAGCCTGCTGGCGATGGACTCCAGTGCGCCGCGTTCATCCAGCTCATACGCGTTATCGTTGACGACCATCGCTGCGATGCGGCGACCCGACAAGCCAGCTCCTACAGGGGACCGCGCCCACGCTAAAACTGTAGGAGCCAGCCTGCTGGCGATGGACTCAAGAGCGCCGCGTTCATCCAGTTCACACGCGTTATCGTTAACGACCATCGCCGGCGGTTGCCAAGCTATCCTGAAATCAGCAATCTCAAGTGACGTTCGAGCCGATTTTCCGATGCCCACAGGGAGCCAAGCATGCCTGTAACCGTTCTGGTACTGGTTGAAACCATCAATGATTACCTGCCTATTCTCGAACATCAGGGCTTCCACCTGATACTGGCCCCGACGCCCGCCGAGCGTGCCGAAGCCATCGCCCGCCACGCCGGGCAGATCGACGCCGTCCTGACCCGCGGACCATTGGGGCTGTATGCCGATGAAATCGCCGCGCTGCCCAAACTCAAGATCATCTGTGTGATCGGCGCCGGCTATGAACACGTCGACCTGCAGGCCGCCGCCGACCGGGGCATCACAGTCACCAATGGTGCCGGGGTCAACGCCTCGTCCGTCGCCGACCATGCCATGGCGCTGCTGCTGTCGCTGGTCCGCGACGTGCCCCGCTGTGATGCCGCCGTTCGGCGCGGCGAGTGGCCGAAGATCATGCGCCCTTCCCTCGCCGGCAAACGCCTGGGCATCCTCGGCCTCGGCGCGGTCGGCATGGCCATCGCCAAACGTGCCGGCGCCGGCTTCGACATGAGCATCTGCTATCACAACCGTCAACGTCGCAGCGATGTGCCCTACACGTTCTGCTCGACCCCGACCGAACTGGCGCGCGCCTCGGACTTCCTGATCGTCGCCACGCCCGGCGGCCTGGGCACCAAGCACCTGATCAATCGCCAGGTCCTAGACGCCTTGGGCCCCAAGGGTTTTATCGTCAACATCGCCCGGGCCAGCGTGATTGCCACCGCCGACCTGATCACCGCCCTGGAGCAACGCCGGATCGCCGGCGCCGCGCTGGATGTGTTCGACGCCGAACCGAAGGTGCCGGATGCGCTAAAGACCCTGAGCAACGTGATCCTCACGCCCCATGTCGCCGGGCTGTCCCCGGAAGCCACCCAGGGCACCGTCGAACTGGTGGGCAAGAACCTCGTGGCGTTTTTCTCCAGCCAACCGGTGCTGACGCCGATCGAATTGCCGCCGGCCATGAGCCGGGTGGTTCATTGAGGGCAATTCAAACAGCTGTATCAAAAACAATGATTGGCCGGCAACACGCTCACCTATAAGAGCCGATCGCGGTTGTGGGTGCGGGGTATGCGCATTAGATTAGCCAATAGTTTCAGGCCTCCAGAATAAGCAGAAGGGATAAGCATGGCGCTTACTGACCAGTCCACCCGTATCCGCACCGGCGAAGAGCTCGATGCCAGCCTGATTGATCCATACCTCAAGGCCCATATTCCGGGGCTCAGCGGTTTGCCGAAAATCAGCCAGTTCCCGGGCGGCGCGTCGAACCTCACTTACTTGCTGGAATACCCCGAGCAGGAATTCGTCCTGCGTCGCCCGCCCTTCGGCCACAAGGCCAAGTCGGCTCACGACATGGGCCGTGAATTCCGCATCCTCAATCAACTGCGCGACGGATTTCCGTACTGCCCGAAAGCCTACGTGCACTGCACCGACGAATCGGTGATCGGTGCCGAGTTCTACGTGATGGAGCGGGTCAACGGCATCATCCTGCGTTCCGACCTGCCGCCGGAGCTGGGGCTGGATTCGGCGAAAACCGAGGCCCTGTGCAAGAGCTTCATCGACAAGTTCGTCGAACTGCACCAGGTCGACTACAACGCCTATGGCCTCGGTGACCTTGGCAAGCCGCAAGGCTACGTGGCGCGGCAGATCAAAGGCTGGAGCGATCGCTACGAGAAGGCCCTGACCCCCGATGCGCCACAATGGCAAACGGTGAAAGCCTGGCTCAACGACAAGATGCCGGCCGACCATCCGACCTCCAGCATCGTGCACAACGACTACCGCTTCGACAACGTCATCCTCGACCCGGCCAACCCGATGCAAATCATCGGCGTGCTCGACTGGGAGCTGACCACCCTGGGCGACCCGTTGATGGACCTGGGCAACACCCTCGCCTACTGGATCGAAGCCGATGATCCGGCACCGGTGCAGATGATGCGCCGCCAGCCAAGCCACGCGCCGGGCATGTTGACCCGCCGCGAGTTCGTCGATTACTACGCCCAACGCTCGGGCATCCAGATCGACAATTTCGATTTCTACTACACCTACGGCCTGTTCCGCCTGGCCGGCATCGTGCAGCAGATCTACTACCGCTTCTACCACGGCCAGACCCAGGACAAACGCTTCGCGCAGTTCATTCACATGAACAAGCTGCTGGAGCAGATGAGCCTGCAGGTCATCCAGAAATCCAGCCTGTGACCGTACGCGATCCCTGTGGGAGCGAGCCTGCTCGCGATGATCGTGAACGATAACGCGCACTGACCGGCTTCAACTGAACAGCATTGGCCGCACCCGGCATTTGACTCGATAACAAGACTTTTCATAAGGGAATCCCATGTCCAAGACTCAGTTGTTCGACCTCGACGGCAAGATCGCTTTCGTCTCCGGCGCCAGCCGTGGCATCGGTGAAGCCATCGCCAAACTGCTGGCCCAGCAAGGCGCCCACGTGATCGTCTCCAGCCGCAAGCTTGAAGGCTGCCAACACGTCGCCGACGCCATCATCGCCGCTGGCGGCAAGGCCACCGCCATCGCCTGCCACATCGGCGAAATGGAACAGATCAGCCAGGTCTTCGCCGGCATCAAGGAACAGTTCGGCCGCCTCGACATCCTGGTCAACAACGCCGCGACCAACCCGCAGTTCTGCAACGTCCTGGACACCGACCTCAGCGCCTTCCAGAAAACCGTCGACGTGAACATTCGCGGGTATTTCTTCATGTCGGTCGAAGCCGGCAAGCTGATGCGCGAAAACGGCGGCGGCAGCATCATCAACGTCGCCTCGATCAACGGCGTTTCGCCGGGGATCTTCCAGGGCATCTACTCGGTGACCAAGGCGGCAGTGATCAACATGACCAAGGTGTTCGCCAAGGAATGCGCGCAGTTCGGGATTCGTTGCAATGCCCTGCTCCCGGGCCTGACCGACACCAAGTTTGCATCGGCGCTGGTGAAGAATGAGGCGATCTTGAACACGGCGCTGCAGCAAATTCCGCTCAAGCGCGTGGCGGATCCGAGTGAGATGGCGGGGGCGGTGCTTTACCTCGCCAGCGATGCTTCAAGCTATACGACAGGAGTTTCGTTGAATGTGGATGGTGGTTTTTTGTCCTGATTCGCGTCACGCCTGGAATAAAAAGGCAGCCCGTGGGACCGATGGGGCTGCCTTTCTACTGGTTGAGCAATCATTCAGGCGAATCCTGAACATCAATACTCACCCATTGGCGCATTCTGATGGTCGACGTGAGCACCTCGATCTTCGCTTGCTCCACTTTGAAGGCGGTTACTGAAGTTGGTGTTGCTTAGTTCTCGCCTCCTGTAATCCTCACCAGCAGTTCGAGCGGTGTTGCCCCCACAGGAAGCGCTGCTACCGCTTTGATTACACGCACGCCAGGAGTACTGAAGCGCAAGCCGGTCGAAAGGGCTATCCCGTTGGCGTCAGTTTTATACTGGGATGGCTCGTGTTCAGGGGCTGTAAACGTCACATCCACACCCACTGCAGGAGAGCCATCTGAATTCATGAGCCTCACCCTGAAAACAAGCCAAAAGTTACGAGGCAACACGACTTCACCAGGAGGCAACGGCAAGTCGACATTGAGCAGATCAAGGAATCGGAAAACCTCTCGACTCAACCGATTCGTCGGCGTTAAAAGTGACGCCCTTTCACCTTCGCTAAACAACTTCAACTTGAATATTCCGGATTGCAGCTGTTTGCCGGTTAACGTCCATTCATGCTTCGTGGATAGCTCACGAAGCTCTGGCACACAAGTGAAGTCACTGGGTACAACCCCTGATAGAGGCTCCACGTCAATCGCCAACGGTGCACCCGCCAGCAAATCTCCATTCTTGTACTCCAGCGTCAGTAGGTTGGGCTGCCCGGCAATGAAGTTTGCCCCGCGCGACGGCATCGCCTCGCCATTGAGCAAAACCGTTACCTCCTCCGCCAGATTGCTCGAAATCACCGCACTTTGATGTACCCACGGCACCTCCACTTCCCTACTGAAAAACACCAGGGTGATACGCCCGCTCTTGCCTGCGTCCGGGGTAATCTTCCATTCGAACTTGCCAAGGACGGGATCCACCCAATCGCCAAATGTCGGCGATGCAACGATGGTCAACTCTCCATTTTCAGGCAGCCCCAGGTTCAGCGCCCTGGCGATCGCGGGTGGGGCCTCCACCGTCACAACGTTCTCCTGCCCAAGGAGCAAAACGAGTTTCGCTCCCCATTCCACTTTATTGCCGTTGATCGACAACGTGGCTTGTTTCCAGGGGCTTGATGCAACCGTTGCGGCTTTTAGTTCGTCGGTCATGACGACATTTCCTTTTCAGCGTTGGACATAAAAAACAGTCCGTGAACTATCAGGAAAAATCGACAAGTTGAAAACAGCTATAAGTGATAGGCCACTTAGAACAAAACACGATAAACAGTCTAAATTTCCGTATCAAAGTCAGGTACTGAATGAAGTCAGTGCTCAACTCGACAGTTGGATCACTTTCGTCTCCGGCGCCAGTCGTGACATCGGTGAAGCCATCGCCTGCCACATTGGCGAAATGGAACAGATCAGCCAGGTCTTCGCCGGCATCAAGGAACAGTTTGGCCGCCTCGACATCCTGGTCAACAACGCCGCGACCAACCCGCAGTTCTGCAACGTCCTGGACACCGACCTCAGCGCCTTCCAGAAAACCGTCGACGTGAACATCCGCGGCTACTTCTTCATGTCGGTCGAAGCCGGCAAGCTGATGCGCGAAAACGGTGGCGGCAGCATCATCAACGTCGCCTCGATCAACGGCGTTTCGCCGGGGATCTTCCAGGGCATCTACTCGGTGACCAAGGCGGCGGTGATCAACATGACCAAGGTGTTCGCCAAGGAATGCGCGCAGTTCGGGATTCGTTGCAATGCCCTGCTGCCGGGCCTGACCGACACCAAGTTTGCTTCGGCGCTGGTGAAGAATGAGGCGATCCTGAACACGGCGTTGCAGCAGATTCCGTTGAAGCGGGTGGCGGATCCGAGTGAGATGGCGGGGGCGGTGCTGTATTTGACAAGTGATGCTTCCAGTTATACGACTGGGGTTTCGTTGAATGTGGATGGTGGGTTTCTGTCCTGATTCGATAGTTTGATGAAAAAAGGCAGCGATAGCTGCCTTTTTTATACAAAACAAGCTCACATCTATCTGTCTCTGATATGGATATTGATGACATCAACATGGTCGCCAACACCCGAAAACTTAAACATAAACTTACTCGACGAAGTGTGCAAATTCTTTGCTATATCCATTCTACTCACTATTGAACCGGGACCAACAGTGTAACTAAAAGGAGGCGCCGGCCGAACATTTAAAAACCCACCGCCTTCAACCTCAACGGTATCTCCTTCCATTTCTGGAGATACACTAACTAAAAAAATATGATTACCCCAATCCCCAATATCCGCCTGACCAACACCATCAATCATTTCAACTTCCTTGCCAGCCACACTATAGTTAACATCAATTTGTTTACACCCAATATAAATTGAATCTTCAAGAATCGAACAGTACAACTCCAACCTGAAAAAACCACGCCCAGCAGTAACACAACCAACATCCCATTCAAGATCAAATGTTTCATCACCAATAGCTGGAACACTTTCGACCTTCTCAGGGAATTGCTCACCTAAAACTTCATACCGCATAATGAATGCAAGCCCAACTACTGGACTATTTTGTTTTGCCACCAATTTAATGTTGCGACGATTCGTTCTAAGAAAAGCGATATCAGCATCTGAAGCATCTTTATCATCAACTTTTACTTCAATTTCATCAGCCAAGTTACTCGAAATCACCAGGCTTCGGTGCTCCCACGTTTCCTCCACTTCCCTGCTGAAAAAAGCCAGGGTGATACGACCGCTCTTGCCAGCCTCCGGTGTAATCTTCCAATTGAACTTGCCGTTGACGGGATCAACCCAATCGTCAAAATTTGGCGATGCAACGATGTTCAAACCGCCATTCTGAGGCAGTCCCAGGTTGAGTGCCTTGGCGACCTCGGGTGGGGCCTCCACCGCTACAACGTTTTCCTGCCCGCGAAGCAAAACGGGTTCCGCACCCCATTCCACTTTCTTGCCGTTGATCAATAATGTGGCTTGTTCCCAAGGGCTTGGTGCAACGGTTACGGTATTTAGTTCGTTGGTCATGACGACATTTCCTTTTCAGCGTTGGACATAAAAAACAGTCCGTGAACTATCAGGAAAAATCGACAAGTTGAAAACCGCTATAAATGATAGTTTTCCTAGAGAAAAACTCGATAAAAGCTCTAGATTTGTATGTACGGAATAAAAAAAGGCAGTCGATTGACCGCCTTTCTTCATTCCGATGATAAAATTCACTCTTTTTAACTTATCAAGTGAGACGAATATTGTTTGATCCGCTTTTAACTCTGTGGCAGAACATCCAAAAGCAACTTTGCCACATACTCTCGGCTATCGCTTGTCATTACCGCAGAACATTCTCGTTTGCCCACTGTCGAAAAAGAAAATGCCGAAGTCGCGATCCCATTAGAACCGGTAGTGCCGGTTTTTGGGGCGTCGCCCTGGACATTGAATGTCACAAGGGCACCCTCTACCGGAGAATTATCAGGCCTTCTTACCCGAACAACCATAAAGTAGATACCTGTGACTACGCCCACCTCAACCGGCGGTTGAGGTAGCTCTACATACTCGCCCCCAATCAACGCCAGGTACCTTAGCCTGAAAGCAGGCACCAATCGGTTAGCCGGCGTAAGCAACGCCGTCTGCTCTCCTTCATTGAAAAATTTCAGCCTGAATGTTCCCTCCTTCTCAGCACCGGTGATAGTCCACTCGTGCCCCCCGGAAAACTCTCGAAGAGGTGGTTCACTAACAAGATCCTCAGGTTCAAGCCCTCGCCCAGGAGCCCAATCGAGAGCCAGGGGAATACCATCCAATAGATTTCCATTCTTGCAAGTCAAAGCGACTTTTTTTGTTTTGCCGCCGACAAGATTCACACCGCCTGAAGGTAATTCAATACCGTCGAAATAAACTGTAACTTCATCGGCGAGATTACTCGAAATCACCACACTTTGATGTCCCCACCCCACATCCATTTCCCGACTGTAAAACACCAGGGTGACAGGGCCGCTCTTGCCCGGGGCCGGCGTAATCTTCCATTTGAACGTGCCTGAGTCGGGAAGCACCCAATCGCCAACTTTCGGCAATGCAACGATGTTCAAATCGCCTCCGTTCACGAGGTCCAGGTTCATCTCCCTGGCGATCTCGAGAGAGGCCTCCACCGTCACAATGTTCTCCTGCCCACGGAGCAAAACGACTTTCGCTCCCCTTTCCACCTTCTTGCCGTTGATCAACAACGCGGCTTGTTCCCACGAGCTTCGTGCAACGGTTGCAGCTTTCAGTTCGGCGGTCATGACGACGTTTCCTTTTCAGCGATGGACCTAAAGACAGTCCTTTAACTATCAGGAAAAACCGACACACCGGGAACTGTCATAAATGACAGATCAACTAGAACAAATTGCGATAAAAAACCGCTGATGATTTACAAATCATTCAAGTTTTTTGAGGACGCCGGTCAACAAGTGCCGGATCACCCCGTCGCCCAAGGCGACGATGAAGGCAATCACCATCACCCCGAGCAGGTCGAGGTTGCTGCGCATCGCGCTGATCGCGCCTTCAATGGCGAATTCCGCCGTACCGGCAAGGTCGGCGATCAGTACGGTGCTCTCGACACGGGGGCTTCAACGAAGACAGCGCCGGGTTTATTGCGTAACGCAGCGAGTCGTGGTGGTGACTCGGGTCACCTCGCCGTTTTCAGCCCGCACATCGCCCAGTACGTCGGTTTTATCCATGGCCTGGCAGGTGCGTACAGGAGGGGGTGGCGTGACCGTTGGAGGGG